>NZ_JBSGYT010000028.1:93776-95930 GCF_053610645.1 Streptomyces sp. NPDC054883
CGGGCGCCGCCGCCGGCCCCCCCCCCCCCCCCGGGGGGGGGGGGGGGGGGGGGGGGGGGGGGGGGCGGCCCCCCCCCGGGGGGGGGGGGGGGGGGCCCCCCCCCCCCCCCCCCACGACCGCGTCGGCCAGCCCGATGTCCACTGCCAGCTTCACCCGCTGGCCTTCCTTGAGCGTCATGACCCTGCAATCCCTTGATCCGCTGCGGGCTGCCCCGCACACCGGTGGGCCGCCGGTCCGCCGCGGGCGGCGGCGTCGGCCCAGTGGTGCCATTATCCGGCCCCGTCCGATGACGCCGGTCAACGCCGGCGAACTCCCCGGCGCCCCGGACAGTCCGATCGCCGGCGTCCTGTACCCGGACGGCAAGCGCTCGGAGCACCCGGTCGCATCGGACATCGTCGTGAAGTCCACGTCCGTCCACCCGGCTGCCACGGGTAGCGGCACGGGTGGCCGGCCACGACGCCGACCTCCACAAGGTGCCCTGGGCGCGTGCTGCCTCCGCCGCGGAGGCAGCTGGCCGGCCGGGCGCGGTGGCATCCCCGCCGGTGGCATCGGATGCCCTCAGCGCCGCTCGGACGATCATTTCCTCCGCCGACGGCGGACGCCCACGGCCACGCCCACTGAGCGCGGCCCTCCGGCGGCACGGGCGGCGTCAGGCCTCTTGCGCGGCGCCCCGGCCGGCCGGGGCGGGGCGGCGGGCGGTACGGCGGGGCAGGAGGCAGGCCAAGGCGCCGACGACGAAGCCGTAAGCGGCCACCAGGCCATGGCCGTTGGACTGGGCGAACCACATGATCAGGCCGAGCACCGGCACGCCGAGGGCGAGCAGGGCCTCCTGCACGCTCGCCCCGCTCCGCCCGGCACGCAGGGCACGGAGCAGGAGCGGTGCGGCGAGGGTCGCGGCGAGGAAGTAGGTGGCTCCGGAACTCCCGGCGAAGTTGCGCGGGTCGGTGCTCCGGGCGCTCTCGCCGAACAGCATGTCGACGTACGTGGGCAGCAGGATTCCGGCGGCGAAGAGGCCCAGCATGACGGGGCCGCCCCAGAACCATTCGGCGAACGCGGCGATGACGGCGATGGTGGCGATGTTCCACGCGTCGCCGGACAGGCCGCCGTTCTGCATGAAGACCGAGGTGACGATGCGCCACCAGCCGGACTTGGCCGGATCGCTGTCGAGGGCGTCCATCGCACCCGCCCAACAGAGCTGAGTCACCAGTCCGGCGACGACGAGGGCGGTGAGCCCCACTGCCGCCCAGGGGGTGCCACGCCTTCGCAGGGTGTCCTCACCGAGCAGGGCCAGTCCGCCCTTGAACATCAGAACCATCAGTGCCGCCGTGGTCACGTTGAACACCAGTGCGCCCATCGTCACCACCCCCCTTCGATCCCCGTTTGCCTGCTTCGAGGACGACAGTAGCTCCCGGCGACGGCAAATTCAAACACCGTTTGAAAATGCCGGTAGGCTGTGGCCATGAAGCTGACAGCAGAGCTGATCATCGACGCGGGCATGGCGGAGTTCGCCGAGTCGGGTTACCACGGCCTGTCCATGCGGAAGGTGGCCCAGCGGCTCGACGTCCATGCCGGGAGCCTCTACTACCACGTGCCCAGCAAGAGCGCCCTGGTCCAGCTGATGGCGGACCGGGTCGCGCGGCAGGCCTACGACGCGGGGACCGCGGCCCTGGACGAACTGGGGCCGGGGGCGCGCTGGCAGGAGCGCGTCGAAGCCCAGCTCGTCGCGCTGCGCGGCACCATCCGGCGCCACCGCGGCGGAGCGGTGATGTTCGCCGACAGTCCGAAGGTGCTCAGTACCGGGGCGTTGGCCTTGATGGAGCGGCTGCTGGAAAGTCTGCGCGAGGCCGGCGTACCCGCCGGGGACCGCGGCATCGGCGCGGACGCGCTGCTCAGCCACGTCACGGGATTCGTCCTGCAGGAGCAGAGCGAATCACCCCCGGTGGCCGTCGGGGCCGAGGAGGGCGCAGCCCTGCGGGCGCGGTTCCCGATGACCGTCGACGCCGCCTCCGCTGTCGGGCAGGACGAGAGGTACGTCCGCAGCGTGCGGCTCCTGTGCGCAGGCCTCGAAACGCTCCTCGCCCCCTGAGTCGCCGCTGCCGGCCATGGTCCGTCGGACCCCCCTGAGGCCCGTGCCGGGGCACGGGCCTCAGGGG
>NZ_JBSGYT010000029.1:0-95558 GCF_053610645.1 Streptomyces sp. NPDC054883
GCGCCCCGGAGGGAAGCGCGGCCACCGCCGTACGGATGTAAGGAGCCGACCCGGAGGTCAGGCACCCATGGCGTGCAGGCCGCCGTCCACGTGGACGATCTCGCCCGTGGTCTTCGGGAACCAGTCGGACAGCAGGGCCACGATGGCCCGGCCCGTCGGCTCCGGGTCGTTCATGTCCCACTCCAGCATGGAGCGGGAGTTCCACACGTCCGCCAGGTCGGAGAAGCCCGGGATGGACTTCGCGGCCATCGAGCCGATCGGACCGGCCGAGACCAGGTTGCAGCGGATGTTCTCCTTGCCCAGGTCACGGGCCAGGTAACGGCTGGTGGCCTCCAGCGCGGCCTTGGCCGGGCCCATCCAGTCGTACTGCGGCCAGGCGAACTGCGCGTCGAAGGTGAGGCCGACGACGGCCGCGCCCTCGTGCGGGAACAGCGGCTTGCAGGCCATGGTGAGCGACTTCAGCGAGAACGCCGAGACGTGCATGGCGGTGGCGACCGACTCGAACGGGGTGTTCAGGAAGTTGCCGCCCAGGGCGTCCTGCGGCGCGAAGCCGATGGAGTGGACGACCCCGTCCAGACCGCCGAGCTCGTCGCGGACGAGCTGCTCCAGGCGGGCCAGGTGCTCGTCGTTGGTGACGTCGAGCTCGATCACCTTGGCGGGCTTCGGCAGCTTGCGCGCGATGCGCTCCGTCAGCGTCGGCCGCGGGAAGGCGGTCAGGATGACCTCGGCGCCCTGCTCCTGGGCCAGCTTCGCGGCGTGGAAGGCGATGGACGACTCCATCAGCACCCCCGTGATGAGGATGCGCTTGCCCTCGAGAATTCCACTCATGGTGATCAGTGACCCATGCCCAATCCGCCGTCTACGGGAATGACGGCTCCGGTGATGTACGCGGCGTTGTCGGACGCCAGGAAGCTCACGACCTGCGCGATCTCCTCGGGCTGCGCGTAGCGGCCGAGGGGCACCTGCTGCATGATGACCGCGCGCTGCTCGTCGGTGAGCACCTTCGTCATGTCGGTGTCCACGAAACCGGGGGCGACGACGTTGAAGGTGATGTTGCGGGAACCGAGCTCACGGGCGAGCGAGCGGGCGAAGCCCACCAGGGCGGCCTTCGAGGCGGCGTAGTTCGCCTGGCCCGCCGCGCCGAGCAGACCGACGACCGAGGAGATCAGGACGACGCGGCCCTTCTTGGCGCGCAGCATCCCGCGGTTGGCCCGCTTCACGACCCGGAACGTGCCGGTGAGGTTGGTGTCGACGACCGACGCGAAGTCCTCCTCGGACATCCGCATGAGCAGCGTGTCCTTGGTGATGCCGGCGTTGGCCACCAGCACCTCGACCGCGCCGTGCTTGTCCTCGATCTCCTTGTAGGCCTGCTCCACCTGCTCCGAGTCGGTGATGTCGCAGCGGACCGCCAGGACTCCCAGGGAGGTGAGCTCCTGCGGCGGCTCGCCGGACCGGTACGTGATCGCGACCTTGTCGCCCGCCTCCGCGAAGACTCGGGCGATGGCGAGGCCGATGCCCCGGTTTCCTCCGGTGACGAGAACCGAGCGGCTCAACGGATCACCCTTTCCCTTAGCTGTGTGATGAACAAAAACCTATCGGTCCCGGCTCGGATAAGGAGAATCGGGGCCCCACAGGGCCTTGCCGCAGCCTCTGTCGAGTCTCTACAGAAAGAAGTGTGCACAACGGCCCCGGGCGCGACATGATCGGGGCGACCGGCCCCGACCCCGGGAGGAATTCCGTGCCCCATTCCATCGACGCGGCTTTCACCGCGCTGCCCTTGCGGGCGCTCGCTGACGCGGCGCTCGCGCGGGCGCGCGCGCTGGGCTCCGACCACGCCGACTTCCGGCTGGAGCGGATCCGCAGCGCCTCCTGGCGGCTGCGCGACGCCAAGCCCTCCGGCAGCTCCGACACCACCGACCTCGGCTACGCGGTGCGCGTGGTGCACGGCGGCAGTTGGGGCTTCGCCTCCGGGGTGGACCTGACCATGGACGGCGCCGCCAAGGTGGCCTCGCAGGCCGTGGCGATGGCCAAGCTGTCGGCGCAGGTGCTCAAGGCCGCGGGTTCCGACGAGAGGGTCGAGCTCGCCGCGGAGCCGGTGCACGCCGACCGGACCTGGATCTCCGCCTACGACGTGAACCCCTTCGACGTGCCGGACGCGGAGAAGGCGGCCCTGCTGGCCGAGTGGAGCGCACGGCTGCTGGCCGCCGACGGCGTGACCCACGTCGACGCGTCGCTGCTCGCCGTCCACGAGAACAAGTTCTACGCGGACACCTCCGGCACCTCCACCACCCAGCAGCGGGTACGGATCCACCCGCAGCTCACCGCGGTCGCCGTCGACGCCGCCACCGGCGAGTTCGACTCGATGCGCACCATCGCCCCGCCGGCCGGGCGCGGCTGGGAGTACCTGACGGGCACCGGCTGGGACTGGGACGCCGAGCTGGAGCAGATCCCCGGCCTGCTCGCCGAGAAGATGCGGGCGCCCGGCGTGCAGGCCGGGCGCTACGACCTGGTCGTGGACCCGTCCAACCTGTGGCTGACCATCCACGAGTCGATCGGGCACGCCACCGAGCTGGACCGGGCGCTGGGGTACGAGGCGGCGTACGCGGGGACCTCCTTCGCCACCTTCGACCAGCTGGGCGAACTCAAGTACGGCTCCTCGATCATGAACGTGACCGGTGACCGCACGGCGGAGCACGGCCTGGCCACCATCGGCTACGACGACGAGGGCGTCGAGGCGCAGAGCTGGGACCTGGTCAAGGACGGCACCCTGGTCGGCTACCAGCTGGACCGCCGGATCGCGAAGCTGACCGGGCTCGGGCGCTCCAACGGCTGCGCGTTCGCCGATTCGCCGGGCCACGTGCCGGTGCAGCGGATGGCGAACGTGTCGCTCCGGCCGGATCCGGGCGGTCTGTCCACGGAGGACCTGATCGGCGGGGTGGAGCGCGGGATCTACGTGGTCGGCGACCGCTCCTGGTCGATCGACATGCAGCGCTACAACTTCCAGTTCACCGGTCAGCGGTTCTTCCGCATCGAGAACGGCCGGCTGGCCGGGCAGCTCCGTGACGTGGCGTACCAGGCCACGACCACCGATTTCTGGGGCTCGATGGAGAAGGTCGGCGGCCCGCAGACGTACGTGCTGGGCGGCGCCTTCAACTGCGGGAAGGCCCAGCCGGGACAGGTCGCGTCCGTGTCCCACGGCTGCCCGTCCGCGCTGTTCCGTGACGTGAACATCCTGAACACGACCCAGGAGGCCGGACGCTGATGTCGGTTCGTACGAAGCCCCACGAGATCGTCGAGCGGGCCCTGGAGCTGTCCACCGCCGACGGCTGCGTCGTCATCGCCGACGAGGAGTCGACCGCCAACCTGCGCTGGGCGGGCAACGCTCTCACCACCAACGGAGTCACCCGCGGCCGGACCCTGACGGTCATCGCCACGGTCGACGGCAAGGAGGGCACGGCCTCGGGGGTCGTATCGCGCTCCGCCGTCACCGCGGACGACCTGGAGCCGCTGGTGCGGGCAGCCGAGGCGGCCGCGCGGAACGCCGGACCGGCCGAGGACGCCCAGCCCCTGATCACCGGCACCCCGGCCGCGCCGGACTTCACCGACGCCCCCGCCGAGACCTCCTCGGCGGTGTTCACGGACTTCGCCCCGGCCCTCGGCGAGGCCTTCGCCCGGGCCCGGGCGGGCGGCCGGGAGCTGTACGGCTTCGCCAACCACGAGCTGGTCTCCACGTACGTCGGCACCTCGACGGGGCTGCGGCTGCGCCACGACCAGCCGAACGGCACGCTGGAGCTGAACGCGAAGTCGCCGGACCGCCAGCGCTCGGCCTGGGCGGGCCGCGCCACGCGGGACTTCAAGGACGTGGACCCGACCGCGCTGGACGCGGAGCTGGCCGTACGCCTGGGCTGGGCGGAGCGCCGCTTCGACCTGCCGGCCGGGCGGTACGAGACGCTGCTGCCGCCGACGGCCGTGGCGGACCTGCTGATCTACCAGATGTGGTCGGCGGCGGCCCGGGACGCGGTGGAGGGCCGGACGGTCTTCTCCAAGCCCGGCGGCGGCACCCGGATCGGGGAGAAGCTGTCCGGGCTGCCGCTGACGCTGCGCAGCGACCCGCACGCGGCGGGCCTGGAGTCCGCGCCGTTCGTGATCGCGCACAGTTCCGGTGACGACGCCTCGGTGTTCGACAACGGCCTGCCGGTCCCGGCGACGGAGTGGATCAGCGGCGGGGAGCTCGCCCGCCTGACCACGACCCGGCACAGCGCGGACCTGACGGGGCTCCCGCTCTCCCCCGGCTTCGGGAACCTGATCCTGGAGGGGGGCGGGGAGAAGTCGCTGGAGGAGATGGTGGCCGGCACCGGCCACCAGGGGCGCGGGCTGCTGCTGACCTGTCTCTGGTACATCCGCGAGGTCGACCCGGCGACGCTGCTGCTCACGGGGCTGACCCGGGACGGCGTGTACCTGGTGGAGAACGGCGAGGTCATCGGCGAGGTCAACAACTTCCGGTTCAACGAGTCCCCCGTAAACCTGCTGTCGCGGGCCACGGAGGCCGGCCGGACCGAGAAGACCCTGCCGCGCGAGTGGAGCGACTGGTTCACCCGCACCGCGATGCCGGCCCTGCGGATCCCGGACTTCAACATGAGCTCGGTCAGCAAGGGCGTCTGATCAGCGAGGGCGTCTGAGGGGTCCGCTCCGCCCGCCTAGACTGGCCGGGAAACCCCTCAGCACCTCTTTTCACCTCGTTCAAGGAGAGTCACGACCGTGACGGACATCGTCGACGAACTGAAGTGGCGCGGGCTGTTCGCCCAGTCCACCGACGAAGAAGCGCTGCGCAAGGCGTTCGCGGACGGTCCTGTCACGTTCTATTGCGGCTACGACCCCACCGCGGCCTCGCTGCACGTGGGTCACCTGGTGCAGGTGCTGACCATGCGCCGGCTCCAGCTGGCCGGCAACCGGCCGCTGGCGCTCGTCGGCGGGGCCACCGGCCAGATCGGCGACCCGCGCCCGACCGCCGAGCGCACCCTGAACGACCCGGCGGTCATCGCGGAGTGGGTGAACCGGCTGCGCTCGCAGATCGAGCCCTTCCTCTCCTTCGAGGGCGAGAACGCGGCGGTCCTGGTCAACAACCTGGACTGGACGGCGGGCATGTCCGCCATCGAGTTCCTTCGGGACATCGGCAAGCACTTCCGCGTCAACAAGATGCTGACCAAGGACTCGGTCGCCAAGCGGCTGGAGTCCGATCAGGGCATCAGCTACACGGAGTTCAGCTACCAGCTGCTCCAGGGGATGGACTTCCTGGAGCTGTACCGGCGCCACGGCTGCGTCCTCCAGCAGGGCGGCTCCGACCAGTGGGGCAACCTGACGGCCGGCCTCGACCTGATCCACCGGGTCGAGCCGGACGCGCAGGTGCACGCGATGGCGACCCCGCTGATGGTCAAGGCGGACGGCACCAAGTTCGGCAAGACCGAGGGCGGGGCCGTCTGGCTGGACCCGGAGATGACCACCCCGTACGCGTTCTACCAGTTCTGGCTGAACGTGGACGACCGGGACATCTCCGGCTACATGCGGATCCTGTCCTTCAAGTCCCGCGAGCAGCTCGAAGAGCTGGAGAAGCAGACCGCCGAGCGGCCGCAGGCGCGTGCCGCCCAGCGGGCGCTGGCGGAGGAGCTGACGACGCTGGTGCACGGCGCCGGCCAGTGCGCCGCCGTGATCGCCGCTTCGAAGGCGCTGTTCGGCCAGGGCGAGCTGGCGGACCTGGACCCCTCGACGCTGGCCGCGGCCCTGTCGGAGCTGCCGCACGCCCGGGTGGCGGAGCTCGCCCCGGTCGTGGACCTGCTCGCGGAGACGGGCCTGGTCGCCAGCAAGTCCGCGGCCCGGCGGACGGTGAAGGAGGGCGGCGCCTACGTGAACAACGTGAAGGTGACCGCCGAGGACGCGGTCCCGGCCCGGGAGGAGCTGCTGCACGGGCGCTGGCTCGTGCTGCGCCGCGGAAAGAAGAACCTGGCGGCGGTCGAGGTCACGGGCTGACCTCGGCGCACGCGAAGGGGCCGGTGCGGACGTCCGTCCGGCCGGCCCCTTCGTCGCGGCCGGAAGGAATCGGGCCAACGGGAGGCGTCAGGTCGTCTGCCGCCGCCGGTCGCCCCTGAGCGCCATGTAGACCATGTCGCCGAGGCCGACGATGAGGACGGCTCCGGCGAGCTGGAGCAGGTGGCGGATCCAGTCGATGCCCTTGGTGTCGTGGACACCGATCCACGAGGCCACGGCGTTGCCCAGGATGCCTCCGATGATGCCGAAGATCACGGTCAGCCAGATCGGCTGGTGCTGCTTGCCCGGCAGGATGGCCCTGGCAATCAGCCCCAGCACCAAACCGACGATGATCGCCCACAACCAATGCATGTCGAGCCTCCTCGTGGCGCGTTGTGCGCAGGTGCGGCCAGTCTCGGGCCGCCCCGCGCGGGCCGCATTCCCGGCAGCGCCATTCGGGCGGCACCCCGTCTCCTCGCCCCGGTGGCGGCGGCGTACGGTGGAAGTGTCCGGGCCGGGAGCGCCCGGCGGGTGGATCAGGTGGTGGAAAGTGGAACGGTCGAAGCGGAACGGGGCCGAGGTCTTCCGGATCACCGGAGCGCGGATGGGCCTCAGCGAGGACGTGCGCGGCCGGCAGCGCCGGTACGTGGTCTCCATGACGATCAGGACCCTGTCGGTCATCGCGACCGTTCTCCTGTGGAACGTGGAGCGTCATGTGGCGATCGTGACGCTGGTGGCGGGCGCCCTGCTGCCGTACGTCGCGGTGGTCATCGCCAACGCGGGGCGCGAGTCGGCGCCCTCGCTGCCCTCGCACTTCGTGCCCACCCCTGTGCACCCGGCACTGGAGGCGGGAAACCTCAAGAAAACCTCAGATCAATCATGAAGTTCCGGTGCACCGCACCGGGTCCTGCGTGACATACTGCCTACGCGCTCCGCATCCCCCGTCGGAGCGACGGACCGACGCCGGGCAGCTCCCCCCGTGGCTGCTCGGCGTCGCCCTTCCGTTTGTAGGGTTGAGGCTGTGAACTCCCCTGATACGGACACCAGCGCTCCCGGCACCGATCCCACCTGCTCCGCCAAGGGCTGCCGCGCGGCGGCGGTATGGGTCCTGGCGTGGAACAACCCGAAGCTGCACGCGCCGGAGCGCCGCAAGACGTGGCTGGCGTGCGCGGAGCACCGCGAGCACCTCTCGCAGTTCCTCGGCGTGCGCGGGTTCCTCAAGGACGTCGTGAAGCTGGACGAGTGGGTCCAGCCGGAGGGCTCGGAGCGCGAGCGCTAGAGAGCGGCCGGAAAGCGGCTGGAGATCCGCTTGAGAACGGTACGAGGCCCGGTCCGGTCGCCGGACGGGGCCTCGTACCGCGGCTCGGCGGTCAGCCGCCGATCGCCGACATCGGGCGGTCGGGCTGCAGGAAGCTCGGGTCGTCGAGGCCGGAGCCGGCCTTCTTGCCCCACATCGCCACCTTCCACAGGCGGGCGATCTCCTCGTCCGGGGCGCCCGAGCGCAGCGCGCCCCGCAGGTCCGACTCCTCGGTGGCGAAGAGGCACGTACGGACCTGGCCGTCGGCCGTGAGGCGGGTGCGGTCGCAGGCGCCGCAGAACGGGCGGGTGACGGAGGCGATGACCCCGACGGTGGCCGGGCCGCCGTCCACGCGCCAGCGCTCGGCGGGGGCGGAGCCGCGCTCGTCGGCCCCCTCCTCGGTGAGGGTGAAGTGGGTGCGCAGCGAAGCGAGTATGTCACCGGCGGTGATCATGCCGTCGCGCTTCCAGCCGTGCTGCGCGTCGAGCGGCATCTGCTCGATGAAGCGCATCTCGTAGGCGTTCTCCACGGCCCAGGCGAGCAGGTCGGGGGCCTCGTCGTCGTTCAGCCCGGGCATCAGCACCGCGTTGACCTTCACGGGGGTGAGACCGGCCTCGCGGGCGGCGGCCATGCCGTCGATGACGTCGTGGTGGCGGTCGCGGCGGGTGAGGGTCTTGAACACCTCGGGCCGCAGGGTGTCCAGCGAAACGTTCACTCGGTCCAGGCCGGCGGCCTTGAGCGCCTGTGCGGTGCGCTTGAGGCCGATGCCGTTGGTGGTGAGCGACATCTTGGGCCGCGGTTCCAGGGCCGCGCAGCGCTCGACGATGCCGACGAGGCCGGGGCGCAGCAGCGGTTCGCCGCCGGTGAAGCGGACCTCGGTGATGCCGAGCCGGGTGACGGCGATGCGGATCAGCCGGACGATCTCGTCGTCGCTGAGCAGGTCCGTCTTCTGCAGCCACTGCAGGCCTTCTTCGGGCATGCAGTAGGTACAGCGCAGATTGCACCGGTCGGTGAGTGAGACGCGCAGGTCAGTGGCCACGCGGCCGTACGTGTCGAGAAGCACTGTGGGCCCCCTCCCCTGTCCGGTTCATAGAGGTCGCGCAGCTCGGATGAGAGATGTGTGCGCTGCTTTCGAGCCTACGCGACGCCTGTGACTTGTTGTGGTGCCCGAATGAACGAGACGCGACGCGGCCGTGTAGTAGGGAACTACGACACGGCCACGACGGGTGTCTGGAGTATCTCAGTGTGCGCCTGTTCCCGTCAGGGACCGGACCTCGAGTTCCGCGAACTTCCGGGGGTCGGCCCGCTCCTTGGACAGGAAGGTTCCCAGCCAGCCGAGGAGGAAGCCCAGCGGAATGGAGATGATGCCGGGGTTCTCCAGCGGGAACCAGTAGAAGTCGGCGTCCTTGAACATCGAGGTGGGCTTCCCGGAGACCACGGGCGAGAACAGCACCAGGACGACCGAGGAGACCAGGCCGCCGTAGATGGACCACAGCGCGCCCTGGGTGGTGAAGCGCTTCCAGAACAGGCTGTAGAGGATCGTCGGCAGGTTGGCGGAGGCGGCGACGGCGAAGGCGAGCGCGACCAGGCCGGCCACGTTGAGGTCGCGGGCGAGGGCGCCGAGTCCGATGGCGACGGCGCCGATCACGACGGTGGACCAGCGGGCCGCCCGGACCTCCTCCTTCTCGGTGGCCTTGCCCTTGCGGATGACGTTCACGTAGATGTCGTGCGCGAAGGACGAGGACGAGGCGAGGGTCAGGCCCGCGACGACCGCGAGGATGGTGGCGAAGGCGACTGCGGAGATCACGGCGAGCAGGACGGCGCCGCCGGTGGTGCCGGGTCCGCCGCCGACCTCCTGGGCGAGCAGCGGGGCCGCGGTGTTGCCGGCCTTGTTGGAGGCGAGGATGTCGGCCCGCTTGAGCAGGGCGGCGGCGCCGAAGCCGAGGGCGATCGTCATCAGGTAGAAGGCACCGATGATGCCGATGGCCCAGTTCACGGACTTACGGGCGGCCTTCGCCGTGGGCACGGTGTAGAAGCGGATCAGGATGTGGGGCAGGCCGGCGGTGCCCAGGACGAGGGCGATGCCGAGGGAGATGAAGTCCAGCTTCGTGATCCCGTCCTTGCCGTACTTGAGGCCGGGCTCCAGGAACTTGGCGCCCTGGCCGCTGTTCTCGGCGGCCTTGCCCAGCAAATCGGAGATGTTGAAGTGGAACTTCAGCAGCACCAGGAAGGTCACCAGCAGGGCGCCCGCGATGAGCAGGACGGCCTTGACCATCTGGACCCAGGTGGTGCCCTTCATGCCGCCGATGGTCACGTAGAGGATCATCAGGACGCCGACCAGGGCGACGACGGCCACCTTGCCGCCGTCGCTGGTGATGCCCAGGAGCAGCGACACCAGGACGCCGGCGCCCGCCATCTGGGCGAGCAGGTAGAAGATCGAGACCACGATGGTGGAGGTGCCCGCGGCGGTGCGGACGGGCCGCTGGCGCATCCGGTAGGCGAGGACGTCGCCCATCGTGTAGCGGCCGGAGTTGCGCAGCGGCTCGGCAACGAGCAGCAGGGCCACCAGCCAGGCGACGAGGAAGCCGATGGAGTAGAGGAAGCCGTCGTAGCCGAAGAGGGCGATGGCCCCGGCGATGCCGAGGAAGGACGCGGCGGACATGTAGTCGCCGGAGATGGCCAGGCCGTTCTGGAAGCCGGTGAACTGGCGGCCGCCGGCGTAGAAGTCGGCGGCGTCCTTGGTCTGGCGGCCCGCCCAGATCGTGATGACCAGGGTGGCGACGACGAACAGCCCGAACAGGGTGATGATCAGCGGGCGGTGCTCGGTGGCGCCGGCGGCCACGGTCAGGTGCAGTGGAGCGCTCATTCGCCGGCCTCCATCCGGGCCTTGATGGCAGCGGCCCTCGGGTCGAGCTGGGTGGCGGCGTGCCGCGAGTAGAACCAGGCGATGAGGAAGGTCGTCGCGAACTGGGCGAGGCCGAGGACGAGGGCGACGTTGATGTTGCCGAAGAGCTTGGTTCCCATGAAGCCGCCCGCGTAGTTCGAGAGCAGGACGTACAACAGGTACCAGGCGATGAACGCGACGGTGAGCGGGAAGGCGAAGGAGCGGTGGGATCGGCGCAGTTCGGCGAACTCGGGGCTCTGCTGGACGCGTTCGAACTCTTCGGCCGTGCGGCCCGCCGGAAGCGGTTCCACGCCGCCGGGCGGCTGCGCTGCTGCTTGGGTTGTCACCGGGGGCTCTCCTTGTGACGCGGGTGCGAGGGGGTGGGTACGGACAAGACGACCTCCGTGTGGGGGGTGGTAACGCCGGTCCCCCTGACAACGGCACGGCTCGCGCGACGGGACGGTTCAACGGGTTCCGTTTCTGCCGCCGTTTCCCCGGGCCGGGCTTCTTCGTGCTGCTCCTCCGTCGTGCTTCTTCGGCTGATTCCTCGAACTGATGGCGCAAAGGCGAAGGGCAGCACTAGGTTCGCCTGTCATGAACCCGTCGCCCTACGCGATCGCGCGGGGACGGCTCTTTCCCGGATGATGTGGAGAACCCATGGCTCAGCTGGGGTCACGATCCCCCAAGAGGCACGTCCGTCTCGCCGTACCGGTCGGCCTGGCGCTCACCGCCTCACTCGCCTTCCTGCCCACGGTCGCGGCCTCCGCCGCGCCCCTGGGTACGACCGCGGGCGCGGCGGCCGCCGCGAAGCCCGATGCCTCGGGCCCCAAGCTGTCGTACGTGGCGAACCTCAACACGTACGCGACCGTGACGGCGGCCCAGAAGGCCGTCGAGCGGGCCGGCGGCACGGTGGTGACGTCGTACGAGCAGATCGGGGTGATCGTCGCCCACTCCCAGAACCCCGACTTCGCCAAGCAGCTCCGCGCCCAGCGCGGTCTGTTCGTGTCGGTCGGCGCCACCCGAACCGCCCCCCTCGCGACGGTGCAGACCACCGAGGAGGGCACCACGCAGCGCCTGAGCACGGCGGACGCGGCCAAGGCGGCGGCGTCGGCGCAGGCCGGTCAGGAGCCGCTGGAGCCCAACCAGTGGGACCTGCGGGCGATCAAGGCCGACCAGGCGCAGGCGGTCAACGCCGGCAGCCCGGACGTCACGGTGGGCGTCATCGACACGGGTGTCGACGACACCCACCCGGATCTCGCGGCGAACTTCTCCAAGGGCCAGTCGGCCAACTGCGTCGGCGGCGTCGCCGACACCACGGACGGCGCCTGGCGCCCGTACCCGGACGGCAGCGACCACGGCACCCACGTTGCGGGCACCATCGCGGCCGCCCGCAACGGCATCGGTGTCAGCGGCATCGCACCGGGCGCGAAGGTCGCCGCGATCAAGGTGAGCGAGCCCGGGACCAGCCTCTTCTACACCGAAGCGGTCGTCTGCGGCTTCATGTTCGCCGCCGAGAAGGGGATCGAGGTGACCAACAACAGCTACTACGTCGACCCCTGGTACTTCAACTGCAAGTCGGACGACGACCAGAAGGCGCTGGTGGAGGCCCTCGGCCGGGCGAGCAAGTACGCGGAGCGCAAGGGCGTGCTCAACGTGGCCGCCGCGGGCAACGAGAACTGGGACCTGGCGTCCCACTCGATCGTGGACGACACGAGCCCGGACGACGGGACCCCCGCCCCGCGCACGATCGACCCGCACGACTGCCTGGACCTGCCGACGCAGCTGCCGGGCGTGGTCTCCGTCTCCGCCACCGGGGACAAGGGCCTGCGCTCCTACTACTCCAGCTACGGCCTCGGCGTCATCGACGTGGCGGCGCCCGGCGGCGACAAGTGGCAGCTCCCGGACACCCCGGACGCCAACGGCCGCGTGCTGTCCACCCTCCCGGGCGGCGGCTACGGCTACAAGCAGGGCACCTCGATGGCCTCCCCGCACGTCGCCGGCGTCGCGGCCCTCCTCAAGAGCGCCCACCCCTCGGCGACGCCCGCCCAGCTCCAGGCGATGCTGAAGGCCCAGGCCACGAAGACGGCCTGCCCGGACAAGATCTACGACAACGGGGGCGCGCTGATCGACGCCACCACCTGCCAGAGCAAGTGGGGCCAGACCGGCTACTACGGCTACGGCGTGGTCGACGCGCTCAAGGCCGTGAAGTAACGCAGCCCCGGGGTACCCCGCGCAACGCGCGCGGGGGCCGGCCGGGGGAAGTGTCCCCGGCCGGCCCCCGCGGGCCGTTCCCGGCGGATCAGGGCGTGATCATCACCTTGAGGGCGCTGCGGTCGTCCATCGCGCGGTAGCCGTCCGGCACCTCGTCCAGGGTGACCGTCCGGTCGAAGACGGGCGCCGGGTCGATCGCCCCGCTCAGCACGTCCGCCAGCAGCTCGGGGATGTACGCGCGGACCGGGGCGACGCCCCCGCGCAGGGTGAGGTTGCGGTCGAACATCACGCCGAGGTCGAGGCCGGTGCCGCTGCCGTGCGGGACTCCGACGTAACCGATGGCCCCGCCGTCGCGGGTGATGTTCACGGCGGTGCGCATGGACTGCTCGGTGCCGACGGCCTCGATGACGGAGTGGGCGCCCTGGCCGCCGGTGAGCTCGCGGACGGCCGCCTCGGCGGCCTCGCCGCGCTCGGCAACGATGTCGGTGGCCCCGAACAGCTTCGCGATGTCCGTACGGACGGCGTGGCGGCCCATGGCGATGATCCGCTCGGCGCCGAGCCGCTTGGCGGCGAGGACGCCGCACAGGCCGACCGCGCCGTCACCGACGACGGCGACGGTGGAGCCCTTGCGGACGCCCGCGCCCACGGCGGCGTGGTGGCCGGTGCCCATGACGTCGGACAGCGCGAGCAGCGCGGTCAGCAGGTGCTCGTCGGAGGCGGCGTCGGCGGGCAGCTTGACCAGGGTGCCGTCGGCGTGCGGCACGCGGACCGCCTCGCCCTGGCCGCCGTCGTGGCCGACCGAGCCCCAGAAACCGCCGTGCACGCAGGAGGTGTACAGGCCCTCGGAGCAGTAGTCGCAAGTGCCGTCGGACCACATGAAGGGGGCCACGACGAGGTCCCCGGCGCGCAGGCCGGACACGGCGGAGCCGGTCTCCTCGACGATGCCGAGGAACTCGTGGCCGATGCGCTGGCCGGGCTGGCGCGCGGCCTCGCCGCGGTAGGCCCACAGGTCGCTGCCGCAGATGCAGGCACGCAGGACGCGGACGACGGCGTCCTCGGGGCGCTGGATCGCAGCGTCGGGCACCTCCTCCACGCGGATGTCGTGCGGGGCGTGGATGACGGTGGCACGCATGGTGGTGCAGCCCTCCGGATCAGGTTGGTTCAGTCTTGTATGACTGACCTACCGTACGCCTGCCGGGAGGCGAGGGTGCCCGTGGCCAGCAGGTACTGGGCCGCCAGGTACGTGGCCATGATCCAGAAGTCCGGCCGGGGCGGCTGCGGCCACTCGGCGACGCCGGTGGCGATGAGCGTGTCGGAGAGCAGGAACAGCGCCCCGCCGATCGCCGCGCGCGTCCCCGGGGCACTGGAGCGGTAGGCCATCGCGGTGAGCAGCAGGCTGTACCCGGCGACGGGTACCCGCAGCCCGGCCGGGAGGTCGCTCCAGAGCAGCGCGACGGTGGTGACGAGCGCGGTGGCGTACGCGCCCCCGAGCGCGGGGTGCGTCCTGCCCCTGCCGAAGAGCAGGAGGTAGCAGACGTGCCCGGCGGCGAAGGAGCCCATGCCGATCAGGAAGGCGGCGGGGGCGTCGAAGAGCAGCGCCAGGTCCCCGCCCCACCCGAAGAGCAGGGCCGCCACCAGCAGGCGCGGCGCGCGGCGGGCGCCCCCGTGGTGCTGGGAGCAGACGTACCCGACGAGGAGCGGCATCAGCAGCGGCTTGGTGATGACGTGCCCGAGGTGCCAGCCGGCGAGCAGCGAGCCGAGGTCGGCCGCCCCGGCGGCGGCGAACGCGGCGAGCAGCGTCCGGCCGGCGGTGTCGACCGGTACGGGGCGGGCCCAGGAGGGGGTACGGGACTCGGTGGCGCTCACGCGGCCTGCTCCGCCGGGGCCTTGGCGGGCTCGGCGGCCTGTGCGGGCTGCCAGCCGGGGCCGCGGAAGACCCGTCCGGCGCGCTCGCGCCAGGTGCGGGCACCGCGCAGGTCCCGGGCGATGGCGGCGTATTCGTGGGTCGCGACCCGCAGCGGGTTGTAGGTGTCGATGTTCTTGGTCAGCCCGAAGACGGGCTTGTGCCCCTCGCCCACCCAGGAGCCGAACAGCCGGTCCCAGACGATCAGGATGCCGCCGAAGTTGC
Organism: Streptomyces sp. NPDC054883; assembly: GCF_053610645.1. Classification (NCBI taxonomy): domain Bacteria; kingdom Bacillati; phylum Actinomycetota; class Actinomycetes; order Kitasatosporales; family Streptomycetaceae; genus Streptomyces; species Streptomyces sp. NPDC054883. The sequence goes on from NZ_JBSGYT010000029.1 coordinate 14,542, forward strand.
GGTCCAGGTAGCCGCCTTGGGAGGCGTGGTGGACGCGGTGGTGGGAGGGGGTGTTGAAGACGTACTCGACCGGGCGGGGCAGCTTCCCGATGCGCTCGGTGTGGATCCAGAACTGGTAGGCGAGGTTGACGGAGTAGCAGAACGCGATGGCCGCCGGGTGCACGCCGAGGGCGATCATCGGCAGGTAGAACGGCCAGGAGGTGGCGCTGGTCCACGGCTGGCGCAGGGCGGTGGTGAGGTTGAACTTGCGGCTGCTGTGGTGGACGACGTGGCAGGCCCACAGGATGCGGATGACGTGGTGCCCGCGGTGCTGCCAGTAGTAGCAGAAGTCCTGCGCGAGCAGCATGAGCGGCACGGTCCACCACAGGACGGGCACCCGCAGCGGCGTCAGCTCGTAGACCGCGGTGTAGACCGCGACGATCGGGATCTTCCAGAGGAAGTCGAAGACGAGACTGCCCAGGCCCATCCCGATGCTGGTGACGGCGTCCTTGGTCTCGTATCCGGCGGCGTCCTCGTCGGGATGGATCCGGTAGCTCACCAGCTCCACGACGGTGAGCAGCACGAAGGCGGGTATGGACCACAGCACGACATCGGGCAGGTTCGGCATGCCCGCACCATAGAGGCGCCTCCGGGGCCGCCGCTAGAGGTTGTTACCGATCGGTATCCGTCCGGGTTACCCGGGGTACCACGCATACTGGTCGGCCGGGGTGGGGAGGCCGTGTGACCGGGTTCGAGGCAGTTCTCTTACGGGTGGCGGGTACGGCGGCGAGCGCGCTGGTGAAGTCGCTCCTGACGCGCGCCCCGGGCGCGGGCCTGACGTCCGACCCGGCCGCTCCTTCGGCGCGCTGGCGCCGCCCCGCCGAACTGGGCGAGGCCGAGATGCGGACGCTGGCGGCCGGGCTGGCCGCCCGCCTGGACGGGGCGGCAGCGGGACTGCCCGGCCACGAACGCCTGGCCGCCCTGGACGCGGTCGCCGACTCCTTCGCCGCGCTGGGGCCGCTGGACCTGGAAGCGCTCTTCGCCGTGGACCTGGACCCGGCGGCCCTGGCCGCGGCCCTGCCCCCGCCCCCGCGGGGCCTGAGCGACGGGGCGGAGTCCCTCTACCGGCGGCTGGCCGCCCTGTGCTGCCTCCACGTGGTCGAGTACGCCACCACCCTCCCGGGCTTCGGGCCCCACGCCCAGCTGGAACTGATCCGCCGCACCGGCCGGCTGGAGCGCGTCGTGCGGCAGCTGGAGAAGCCGGCCGAGTACCCGGACGCGCAGCAGGTCCACTTCGAGCAGCAGTACACCCAGTACGTCGCCGAAGCCCACGGCCGGCTCCAGCTCTACGGCCTGACGCTCAGCCAGGGCCGCCAGGAGTGGCCGCTGGACCTGGCGTACATCAGCCTCGCGGTGACCGGCGACCCGCTGCTGGAGGAGCCCGGCTCGCACCGGACCACCGTCGAGGCGGAGCGGGCGATCGCGGGCTCGGACCGCGTGCTGCTGCGCGGGCCGGCCGGTTCCGGCAAGTCGACCCTGGTCCAGTGGCTGGCGCTGAACGCGGCGCGCCAGAGCTTCCGGCGCCAGCCGGCCCACTGGAACACGCTGGTCCCCTTCGTCCTGCGGCTGCGTTCCTTCCACGCCTCCGAGGCGCTGCCCGTCCCCGGGGACTGGCTGCGGGCCTCCGGCGTACCGCTGACCGCGCCGCCCGGCTGGACCGAGGGCCTCCTGGTGAGCGGCCGGGCCCTGGTACTGGTCGACGGGGTGGACGAGGTGCCCCAGCGGCTGCGCAACCGGACCGAGGCATGGCTGCGCTCGCTGATCGCGGCCTTTCCCAAGGCGCGTTACGTCGTGACCACCCGTCCGTCCGCGGTACCGGAGGACTGGCTCAAGGGGCAGGGCTTCGCCCCGCTGTCGCTGGTGTCGATGGAGCGGGACAACGTACGGGCGTTCATCACGCACTGGCACGACTCGGCGCGCGAGGAGTGCGGCTCCGCCGAGGAGCGGTCGCAGCTCGACACCTTCGAGCGGACGCTGATCCAGTCGGTGGGCTCCCGGCGCGACCTCGGGCGGCTGGCGACGAACCCGTTGATGTGCGCGCTGCTGTGCGCCCTGAACCGGGACCGGCGGATGCAGCTGCCCCGAGCCCGCAAGGAGCTGTACGACGCGGCGCTGGACATGCTGCTGGTCCGCCGCGACACCGAACGGGACATAGCGGGGGTCGAGGGGGTCTACCTCAGCCGGGACGAGCAGACGGCGCTCCTCCAGCGGCTGGCGTACTGGCTCATCCGCAACGGGCAGGTGGAGGCGGCCCGGGACGAGGTCGTGCTGATGCTCGACGAATGGCTCGACGCGATGCCCCAGGTACGGGCGCAGGGCAGCACCGAGCGCGTGTTCAAGCACCTGCTCATCCGCAGCGGGCTGTTGCGCGAGCCCGTGCCCGGCTCCGTGCACTTCGTGCACCGCACCTTCCAGGACTACCTGGGCGCCAAGGCCGCGGTGGAGTCCCGGGACTTCGGCGTGCTGATCCGCAACGCCCATGAGGACTCCTGGGACGACGTGGTCCGGATGGCCGTCGGTCACGCCCGTCCCGACGAACGCGCCCGAATGCTCACCCAGTTGCTCCGGCGCGCGGACAAGGTGAAGCGGGACCGCAGCCGGCTGGTCCTGCTGGCCGCGGCCTGCCTGGAGCACGCCCCCGAGCTGGATCCGCAGGTACGGGCCGACGTGCAGGCGCGCACGGCGCGGTTGTTGCCGCCGCACAGCACGGCCCAGGCGGAGGAACTGGCCAAGGCGGGCGAGCTGGTGCTGGAGCTGCTGCCGGAGCCGGTGGACCTCAGCGTGGAGGAGGCCGCGGCGACCGTGCGGACGGCCGCGCTGATCGGCGGGGACCGGGCGCTCCGGGTGATCGCCGGATTCCGGCGCGACGACCGCTACGAGGTGGGTCACGAGCTGTCCGAGTCCTGGGGCCGCTTCCCCACCGGGGACTACGCGGACGCGGTCCTGGCGGGCGCCTCCATGCAGGCCGCCCACTTGCACATCCGCACGCCGGAGCAGCTCCGGGCGTTCCGCGGGCTGCCGCACCTCCACCGGGTGCACCTCACCTGGAGCGGGCAGCTGCCGCCGGAGATCACCGGCCGACGGGACCTGCAATGGCTGGTCGTGCAGCGCAATCCGGAGCTGCGGGACCTGGCGGCCCTCGGCGGACACCGGGCGCTGGAACACTTCGGGGTCTTCGACTGCCCTCGGCTGACCGGAATCGAGCCGATCGGCGAGCTGACGCCGGAAAGCCTGGCCTTCGGGTACGTTCCGGACGGGCTGTCGCTGGCTCCGCTCGCCGGGATCCCGGCCCTGCGGTCGCTGGTGATCGGCTTCGAGCCGAAGGAACGGAACATCGGGGACGTCCCCGCGGCGGAGGGGCTGGTGAAGCTCACCCTCTGGCAAGGCGCCCGGGGCCTCTCCCTCGACGGGCTGGAGCGCTGGACCGCGGTGCACGACCTCACCGTCGCGGGCGAGCGGCAGTACGAGCAGCTGGCGAGACGGCAGCCGCTGACCGGCCTGACCTCGCTCCAGATCCGGCACACCGTGTCGGTGGACCTCGGGGTACTCGCCCCGTACCGCAGGCTGACCGAGCTGATGCTGCTGCGCTGCGGGTTCCCCGGCGGCCTGGGGCCGCTGGCGGACCTGCCGGGGCTCAGCCGGCTGCGGCTCGTGGAATGCGCCGGCGTCGTGGACCTCTCCCCGCTGGCCGGGCTGCACTCGCTGCGGATCGAGCTGGACCGGAGGTCCGCCTTCACCGGCGCCGAGCTGATCGCGCCGGAGCGGCTCGCCCACATCGGCTGAGCCGCTCCGGCGGAGGGCGCTCTCACCAGACGCGGACCGAGCCGCCGCGGGCGAAGGCCGGGCTCGTGGCCTGGGGCGGGATCTCGGTCAGCGGCCGGGCGACCTCCGAGACCAGCGGACCGCACGTGGCGGCCACCGCGTCCAGCAGGGGCAGGTCGAAGCCGTAGACGCGGGCCGCGTTGCCGCCGACCATGGCGGCGACCTCCGCCCTGGGCAGGCCGGCGTAGGCGATGCGCAGGCCCTCGCGGGAGAAGGGCGTGGTGCCCTCGTCATGGGGGTAGTCGCTGCCCCACATGATCTTGTCGAGTCCGATCCGCTCCCGCAGCGGGACCTCGTGGGGACGCATGAAGCTCGCCCCCACGAAGCAGTTGTCGCGCCAGACATCGCCGGGGCCCTTGCCCATCGACTCCGCGAGGCCCGCGCCGAACTTGGCCTCCGCCGTGGCCGAGGCGGCGACCAGGCGGGCGTGGTAGTAGTCCAGCATGTCCAGCACGCCGGGGATCCAGCCGGAGCCCTGTTCCGTCAGGACCAGCCGGAGGCCCGGGTGGCGGCGGAAGGCCCCGCCGAAGATGAGGTGCCACAGGGCGCGGTGCGAGAACCAGGTGGTTTCCACCATGAACACCGCCCGGGCGGCGGGCTCGTCGCCCAGGGGCGGGGACGCCGAACCGCCGTGGTGGTTGACCGGGACGTCCAGTTCGTCGCAGACCGCCCAGATCGGGTCGTAGACCGGGGAGTAGAGCTCCGGGATCCCGGAGCCGGGCGGAGCTCCGGGGAGCAGGACGCCGCCCGTCAGGCCGGCCTCCTTCGTGCGGCGGATCTCCTTGACCGCCTCCTCCACGTCGTTCAGCAGGATCTGGACCACACCCGCCCGGCGGCCCGGGGCGTCCGCGCAGAAGTCCGCCAGCCAGCGGTTGTGGGCCCGCAGCCCCGCCCAGCGCAGCGAGAATTCGGCCGCCGTCGGTGCGGGCGCCATCAGGGCGGCGCTCGGGAAGAACGGCGGGATGGTGTTCGGGAAGAGCACCTCCGCGACGATGCCGTCGGCTTCGAGCTCGGCCAGTCGGCGGGCGGAGTTCCAGTTGCGGTCCGCGCTGTCCGCCAGAAGGTCCTCGTACGGGTTCACGTAGTCGGCGGCCCAGGCGTCGAACGCGTCGTGGTGGCGCTTCTCCAGGTACGGCCTGTAGTCGAGCAGGTCCGCGCCCGCGTGGCAGTCCGCCGAGATGACCGTGTAGCGGTCCGGTGTCATGACGAGACCCCCAGCACCGGGAAGTCCTCGCCGGCCAGCCAGTGCCGGCCGGCCTCCCGGGAGCGGGCCCAGGACGCCTCCACCGAGGCCTGGTCGGCGCTCTGGCCGAGCTCCGCCGGGGTCGGGCCGATCCGCGCGGCGAGCGGGGCCAGCTTCGCGGTGTCGAAGCCGAAGACCTCCGCCGCCGCGAGACCCAGCATCCGGCGGGTCTCGCCGACCGGGATGTCGTGGAAGGTGTTGCGCAGCCAGTTGCGGGTGTCGGGCCAGGTGCCCTCGGGGTGCGGGAAGTCCGAACCCCACAGGATGTTGTCCACGCCGATCTCGTAGCGCTGGGCCAGCTCGCGCCGTTTGGTGTTCGTCGCGCAGACGAAGACCTGGCGGTCCAGGTACTCGCTCGGCGGACGCCGCAGTTCCGCGAACGGGGAGAGCTTCTTGCCGCCGTGCGCGCCGAGGTAGAGCCGGTCCATGAACCACAGCTGGTTCGGCAGCCACCAGCAGCCCGACTCGGCCACGCCGAACTTGAGCCCCGGGTGCCGCTCGAACACCCCGGACCACAACAGGAACCACAGGGGCCGGGCCGGCCACCAGGTGACCTCGGAGACGTAGATGCCGAGGTGGTCCCCGTACTCGTGGCGCGGCGCGGCGCCCGAGTGGGTGACCACCGGCATCGCGGTCTCGGCCGCCGCCGCCCAGACCGGGTCGTAGCGGCGGTCGTGGTAGGGCGCCTGGTCCACCCACATGGCGGGGATCATCAGCGCGCCGAGCCCGGACTCCTTCGCCCGGTGGATCTCCGCGACGACCTTCGCCGGTTCGCCGGTGATGGGCAGCAGGGCGACCCCGCAGTGCCGTTCGGGGTGTTCGGAGACGAACTCCGCCAGCCAGCGGTTGTGGGCCTGCGCGCCGGCCATGCCCAGTTCGGGATCCTGGTCGCCGGAGAGGCCGAGACCCACGCCGAAGGGGGCCGCGGTCTGGCTGTCGACGGCGTCCGCGTCGGGGAAGACGACTTCGGCGGCCACCCCGTCGCCGTCGAGTTCCTTCAGCCGCTGCCCGACGTCCCAGCCGCCCTTGAGTCCCTCCTCGTGGTCGTGGAACCACTTCTCGGCGAAGGCCTCGTTGCGGACCCCCAGGCGGGTGGCCTCCTCCCGGCGGGCGTCCCGCTGTCCGAGGAACTCGTCGAACCGGGGGTGGAAGCGGGAGTCTAGGTACGGGCGGTAGCGCTCGGTCGGCAGTCCCGCGTGGCAGTCGGAGGAGATGATCAGGTACGGGTCTTCGTACGCGTTCACGGCAGGGCTCCTCTGCTCCTCAGTCGAGGATGAAGGCTTCGAGGTAGGCGGGGTTGGCGCGCTCCAGCATCGACTGCGAACGGGCGCGGATCTGCCGGTCGCTGTGCTCGCTCGGCGGGAGCATCCAGAACCGGCCGGCGCGGATGCCGTCGACCACGTGCTCGGCGACCTCCTCGACCGGGGTGAACTCCACCTCGTGGCCGGCCTGCTTCATCGCGGCTTCGTACTGGTCGAGGCTGCGGTACGGGGTCCTGCGCGGCCGCTGCTTCGCGTAGCGGCCGGGCCGGTTGCGGTGCGACTCCCACAGGCCGGTGCGCAGCATGTGCGGTCCGGGGAAGAGGACGGAGGCGCCGACGTCGGCCCCCTCCGCCTTGAGGTGGGCGTACAGCGACTCGGTCATGGTGACCACGGCGGCCTTGGTGACGGCGTACACGGAGGCGGTGGGCAGCGGGGCGATGCCGCCGTCACCGGAGCTGGTGTTGACGACGTGGCCGGGGGCGCCGCCCGCGATCATGCGGGGGACGAAGGCCTGGATGCCGTGGAAGACGCCCCAGACGTTGACGGAGAAGGCCCATTCCCAGTCGTTGGGCTCGTGTTCCCACATCCGGCCCTCGGCGCCGGAGCCGACGCCCGCGTTGTTGCAGAGGACGTGGACGGCGCCGAAGGCGGCGTAGGCGGCGTCCGCCAGGGCGAAGACCGAGTCTCGTTCGCTGACGTCGACCTGCCTGGCGAGCACCTCGGCGCCGGCGCTGGAGAGCTCGGCGGCCGCCTCGCGCAGGGCGTTCTCCTCCACGTCGGCGAGGACGACTTTCAGTCCCTCGGCGGCGAAGCGGCGGGCCATGGCGAGCCCGATGCCGCTGGCCGCGCCGGTGACGACGGCGACCTGTCCCGGTTCCAGGCGCATCTCACACGCTCCCCTCGGGCGGCCCGTCGAGCACCTGGAGCGGGTCGTCGTAGCGCTGGTGGATGTACGGGAGCAGCGCCCGGGCGCTGACGCGCTCGGCGACCCGGCCCCGCTGGTCGGTGGTCTTCTCGCCGATGGTCAGCTCCACGATGCGGCGTACGGGGAGGTCGGCCACCGGGTCGAACATGGACTCGCGGAGCATGACGTCGCCGGTGAGGTGTTCCAGCCTGCGCACCTTCTCGTTGCGCGTGCAGTGCACGAGCACCGGGTCGGCCTCGAAGCCCGAACCGCCCACGGCGGGCAGGAACTTGAAGTAGAAGTCGGTCTTGGTGGCGGGCTCGGGCAGCGGCAGGACGCCGTCGACCGCCCCGCGCACCTCCACGAAGGCGATGCCGTGCCGGGCGAGGCGCGCCCGTACGACCAGCCCGTCGCGCTCGACGGTGACCTCGCCCAGCTTCTTCGGTTCGCCGAACACCTCCCGGCCGCCGATCAGCGCGCGTTCGTGGGTCATCGGCATGACCAGCGGGTACCAGCCCTCGACCTCGCCGTGGCGGGCGGCGACGGCGACCGAGCCGGCGCCGAGCGGGTATCCGGGCAGGTCGACCTTGCTGATGCCGGCCCGCACGAGGGGCCGTTCGGCGGGCTTGAGCGGGGGCGGCAGGACCGCCGCGACCACGTCCGGGTCGCTCTCCCAGACCGCCACCACGCCCGTCGACCAGATGTCGGGGAGCTGGGAACTCTTCTCGCGCGACGCCACGATCTCGGCATCCGTGCGCGCTCCGTACCGTACGCGTGCCATGGGTGTACCACCCTTCACTGGGGTCGTCCTCGTCCCGGGACTGCGCTCTGTAACAGGGTTACACCGCCGAGGATGAAGGGTAAAGACCCCCGGCCGGACGAACTGACGGACCGACAGATTGGCGGCTGACCCATGGCCCGAAGCCCGCTGACCCGCGAGGAGGTGCTGGACGCCGCCGCGTCCCTGGTCAGACAGCACGGCCCGGCGGCCCTCACCATGCGGGGGCTCGCCACGGCCCTGGGCACCGCCGTGACCTCCATCTACTGGCACGTCGGCAACCGCGAGTCACTGCTCGACGCCCTCGTGGAGCGGACGGTGCGGGAGATGGGCGCGATCGGGCCCTCGGGCCGCACCCCGGCCGAACGGATCGTCTCCGTGGCCCGGCTGCTGCGCCGCGAACTGCGCGAGCGCCCGCACCTGATCGCGATGGTCCACGAACGGGGGCTGACCGAGCGGATGTTCCTGCCCGCCCAGCAGGCCCTCGTGCACGAGGTCCGGGCAGCCGGGCTGCGCGGCGCCCGGGCCGCCGACGCGGTGCGCGCGATCCAGTTCCAGATCGTCGGCTTCCTGCTCGTGGAGCGCAACCGCGAACGCTCCCCCGCCCAGTCCCCCGCCGAGGGCGAGCTCTGGGACCCGGCCGCGGCGCCCGGTGATCCGGCCCTCGCGCGCGCCCTGGCCCGGCCGCCGGATCCCGAGCGGCTGTTCCTGCTTTCCGTACGGGCTTTGACGCGGTCGCTGCTGGCGCCGGACCCGCCGGGGCGCCGCTGACGCACCCGGCCGACGGTCTCCGGTCCAGCCGTCGGGGCACGGGTGTCAGCGGGGGCCGATATCCTCTGTGACCATGCTCGACGACCGAACGACCGCAGAGACGATGTGGCCGACCGCGTACCCCCAGGGGTACGCGGTCGTCGACGTGGAGACCACCGGGCTCGCGCGCGACGACCGGATAGTCTCCGCCGCCGTCTACCGGCTCGACGCGCAGGGCAACGTGGAGGACCACTGGTACAGCCTGGTCAATCCGCGCCGGGATCCCGGGCCCGTCTGGATCCACGGCCTGACCAGTGACGTGCTCCGGGACGCGCCGCTCTTCGAGGACATCGCCGAGGAGTTCGCCGGCCGCCTCGCGGACCGGGTCCTGGTCGCGCACAACGCCATCTTCGACTGGCAGATGATCGCCCGGGAGTACGCCCGGGCCGCCGCGGCGGCGCCGGTCCGTCAGCGGCTGTGCACCATCGCGCTGTCGAAGGAGCTGAACCTTCCGCTGCCCAACCACAAGCTGGAGTCGCTCGCCGCGCACTTCGGCGTCGTCCAGCAGCGCGCCCACCACGCCCTCGACGACGCCCGCGTGCTGGCCGAGGCCTTCCGTCCGTCGCTGCACGCCGCCGCCCGGGACGGCGTACGGCTGCCGCTGCTGGAATGCCGCCCGCTGACGGAGTGGTCGGACACGCCTGCCGCCCCCCGCGTCGGCTACCAGGGTCCCTTCGGCGCGACGAGCTGGCGGCCCTCCCGGAAGCGGCCACCGTGCCCGTACCCCAACCCGGGCCGGTTCGAGGACGGCAAGCCGCTCAAGCAGGGCATGCGGATCGCCTTCTCCGGGGACACCTCCGTGGACCGGGAGCTCCTGGAGGACCGCGCGGTCGAGGCCGGCCTGCATGTCGCGACGAGTGTGTCGCGGCTCACGAGCCTGCTGGTCACCAACGACCCGGACTCGGCCACCTCGAAGACCGTCAAGGCGAAGTCCTTCGGGACGCCCGTGGTGGACGAGGCCGCCTTCACCCAGCTCCTGCGGGACGTGGCTGCGGCAGACGGGTGACCCTTGCGCGACTCGCCACGGGACCTCTTCCCCGGGCCGCCCGCCCGGTCCCACCCTGTGGCGCATGGCCCGTTGCGAAGTATGCGGAAACGATTACGACCTGGCGTTCTACGTGGAGACCCAGGACGGTGCGCGGCACGTGTTCGACTCCTTCTCCTGCGCCATCCACCGGATGGCGCCCATCTGCGAGCACTGCCGCGTGCAGATCATCGGACAGGGCGTCGAGGCGGACGGTCACTGGTACTGCGGAGCGCACTGCGCCCGCGCCGAGGGGAGGGCGGGCATCGTCGACAAGGTGGGCAGTGCGGCCGGCGCCGCGGGATGACGCCACCCGGCCGCCGGGACCGGCACGGGTGGGGGTACCGTCGTGGGCGTGTACCGCTTTGTGCTGACCCGGCAGTGGGTGTGCCTCACCCTCATCACCCTCGCCCTCATCCCCGTGATGATCAAGCTGGGGTTCTGGCAGTACCACCGCCATGAGCACCGGGTCGCGCAGAACGCGCTGATCGCGCGGAACCTGACCGGGAAGCCGGTCCCCGTGAGCGAGCTCACCTCCCCCGGCCATACCGTCCCGAGGAACGACTTCTGGCGCGCGGTCTCCGCGACCGGTACGTACGACTCCGCGCACGAGGTGGTCGTGCGGATGCGCACCTCCAACGACGGCAAGGTCGGCTTCCAGGTCGTCACCCCGCTGGTGCTGGACGACGGCCGGGTGGTGCTGGTCAACCGCGGCTGGGTGGCGGGCGGCGAGGACTCGCGCGCGTACCCGCCGGTGCCGGCCGCGCCCGCGGGCGAGGTGACGGTCACCGGGCGGCTCAAGGCCGACGAGACGAGCGGTGACAGCGGCATCAAGGACCGCAGGGGCCTGCCGGAGCGCCAGGTGATGCTGATCAACAGCGTCCAGCAGACGGCGGACGTGGGCAGGCCCGTGCTCGGCGGGTACCTGGAACTCACCGCGCCGGTTCCGGCGGGAGGCAGCCCTGAGCCGGTCGCCGAGCCGGACCACGACTCGATCGGCCCGCACATGGCCTACGCCGTGCAGTGGTGGCTGTTCGCCGCGGCGGTGCCGGTGGGGTGGCTGATCCTGGTGCGCCGGGAGAAGCGGGACCGCGACGAGGAGTCGGCGAAGGCCGCCTCGGAACCGGCGACCGTCGCGGCGTAGCGTGTCCGGCATGGATCTTGGACTGAAGGACCGTGTCTACATCGTCACCGGAGCCACCCGTGGCCTCGGTCACGCCTCCGCGCGCGAACTGGCCGCCGAGGGCGCGAAGCTGGTCATCACCGGACGGGACGAGGAGCGGGCGGCTGCCGCCGCCGCCTCGCTGGGTCCGGACGCGGTGGGCATCGCGGCGGACAACTCCGACCCCGGCGCGGCCGCGCGGCTCGTCGCCACCGCCGTGGAACACTTCGGCCGTCTGGACGGCATCCTCATCAGCGTCGGCGGCCCGGCTCCGGGGGCGGCGGCGGACAACACGGACGAGCAGTGGGCGGCCGCCTTCGAGTCGGTCTTCCTCGGCGCGGTCCGGCTGGCCCGGGCGGCGGCGGCCCAGCTGGGTGAGGGCGGGGTCATCGGCTTCGTGCTGTCGGGCTCGGTCCACGAGCCGATCCCCGGCCTGACCATCTCCAACGGCCTGCGCCCGGGGCTGGCCGGCTTCGCGAAGTCCCTTTCGGTGGACCTGGGCCCGCGCGGGATCCGGGTCATCGGGCTGCTCCCGGCACGCATCGACACGGACCGGGTGCGGGAACTGGACGCCCTGTCCGGGGACGCGGCGGCCGCGCGGGCGGCGAACGAATCGCGGATCCCGCTGCGGCGCTACGGCAGGCCGGAGGAGTTCGGCCGCGCGGCGGCGTTCTTCCTCTCCCCGGCGGCCTCGTACCTGACGGGCGTCATGCTGCCCGTCGACGGCGGCGCCCGGCACGGCTTCTGACCCCGCGCCCGACGGCCGTGGCCGGCCGGCCACGGCCGTCGGGGACCGTCAGGTGACCCGGCTCGCGCGGTGGGAGGTCACCGCGAGGCGGGCCTCCGTGGGGAGGGGGGTCAGGCCCGTCGAGGCGCGGGCGTGCTCCAGGACCGGGCCGGCCAGCGCGGCCAGGGTGTCCGAGGGGACCGCGTGCGGCTCCAGTTCCAGTTTCACCCTGAGGGCCGGCGCCCCCCGCCTGCCCCGCAGGGCGACCCGGCACGCGGCGACCCCGTCCAGCGCGCCCACCTCGGCGGCCACCGCCGACTCCAGTGCGCGCCCCCGCAACAACGCGTAGGCCCCGTCCCCGGTGTCCACCGCCACCGTGGCCAGTTTCGGCCGGCGCAACTGGGCCAGCAGCCACCACAGCGCCAGCAGCACGCACAGCGCCAGCCCGCCGAGCACCGCCCACCACCACCAGCCCTCGACGTGCAAGTGGGCCCGCCGGGCCCGCGCCGTCAGCAGCGGTGCGTGCCGCCCGGCCAGCGGCCACGACGCGGTCAGCACCGACACCCCGGCCGCCAGCAGCGCCAGCCCGATCAGGGCCAGCAGCACCCGGTTCACCACCCCGAGCATCGCGTCACCGTCACCCTTTCCGGCGGACCCGTACCCGCGCGACCGGCGGGTGCGCGAGCCCGAGTTCCTCGATGCCGACCGCGAGTACCGCCTCCAGGTCGGCCCGTACGTCGGCCAGTTCGCGGAAGTGCGAGGTGGCCCGGACCCTGACGCGGGAGCGGCCCGTCTTCACCCGGACCGACCGCACCCCGGACACCTCCATCGCCCGGTCGCGCAGCACCAGACCGGCCGCCTTGCGACCGAGCCCGGCCCGTACCTCCGAGCCCCGCATGACCAGGATCCCGCGCATCCCCGGCGCGCAGGCGAGCAGCAGGAGCACCGCCCCGGCCACCGCCAGGACCGCTCCGGCGATCAGCACCTCCGCGTCGGCGGGGGTCTGCCGCTCCAGCTGCTGCGTCAGTTCCCGGCGCCAGCCCATGCCGGGCCGGTGCGCCCGTACCGCCGCGAGGTCGTAGAGGAACAGCCCCGCGACCGCGAGCACCGCCAGTGCGGTGAGCCCGGCCGGGATCCGCCGCACCGACCTGAACCGCCGCGCGCGCGGGCCGGTCACCGCAGCCGCCGGCCGCTGCGCCCGGGGGCGGCCGGCCCGGCCGGGAGGGGGCGCAGCTGCTCGATGTCGATGTCCACCTCCGGCACGGCCATCCCGGCGCACCGCTCGATCCGCTCGGTCACCTCACGGCGTACGGCGGCGCACTGGGCCGTGAGGTCGGAGGGGTAGCCGAGCTCCAGGCTCACCCGGACCCGGGCGATGTCGTGGTGCACGGTGACGCTCGCGTGCGGGGACGCCGGAGCGGGACCGGTCGCGGCCAGCGCCTCGCGGGCCGCCTGGGCCGCGATCTTGGCCACGACCCGGTCGGCGATCCGGATCGCTCCCCGTTCCGCGGACGGTACCCGCGGCGGGGTCGCCCGCGGCGGGTTGGTGCTGCTCGTGCTCATCGGCGCCTCACCTGCGCCGGCCGTCACGCGGACGGAACAGGTCGGCGATGTCGAGGTCGCCGTCGAGGAACCGGCCGACCACGAAGCCGATGGCGCCCAGGGCCGCCACCAGCAGGAAGGCCCCGAAGCCGCCGAAGTATCCGGCGAACGCCAGTGCCATGCCGGCCACCAGGCCGACGACCGCCATGCTCATGCGGGGCTCCTTCGGCTACTGGAGACGGGATTCCGGTTCTTCGTCTTCCTCGTCGGGCAGTTTGACGTCGGTGACGGCGATGTTGACCTCCACGACTTCCAGGCCGGTCATCCGCTCGACCGCCGAGATGACGTTCTCACGGACCGCCCGGGCCACCTCTCGGATCGACACGCCGTAGTCGACGACGATCTCCAGGTCGAGGGCGGTCTGGAGCTCGCCGACCTCGGCTTTCACCCCGCGCGAGGCGGAGGACTTGGCGCCGCCGGGTACGCGTTCCCGGACGGCGCCGAACGTGCGCGAGAGGCCGGAGCCGCTGCCCATGGCGTGGACGCCGACCACCTCCCGGGCGGCCAGTCCGGCGATCTTCTCGACCACCCCGTCGGCGATGGAGGTGCGGCCCCGGTCGGCGGCGTCCTTGGCAGAGCTCCCTGGCACGAATTCGGTCATCGCGTGTCCCTTCGAGCGTGCGGACTCACGACCACCGTAAGCGCGAAACCCCTCCGCCGCTCTGAGGACGCGGGTGCGCCGGGCGGATCGGAGGGGTTGCCGGACCGGATCGCCGGGGCTGCCGGGCCGGCCGGGTCAGTCGGAAAGGCCGGCCAGGTCGCGCAGCCGGCGTGCCTGCGCCGCCCGTTCGGCGCTGCGCTGGTCGTCGTACGGGCGCGAGATGGCCCCGCGCAGCAGCGCCTTCGTCTCGATGACCGCGTCGCGCGGCGGGGCCAGCAGGGCCGTCGCGAGATCCTGGACGGCCGCGTCGAGCTCGTCCACGGGGACGACGAGGTTCGCGAGCCCCACCCGTTCGGCCTCCTCGGCATGCACGAAGCGGCCCGTCGCGCAGATTTCGAGCGCGCGGGCGTAGCCCACCAGCGAGGTCAGCGGCTGGGTGCCGGTCAGGTCGGGCACCAGGCCCAGGCTGGTCTCGCGCATGGCGAACTGCACGTCGTCCGCGACCACCCGCAGGTCGCACGCGAGCGCGAGCTGGAAGCCGGCGCCGATCGCGTGCCCCTGTACGGCGGCGACGGAGATGATGTCGTTGCGCCGCCACCAGGTGAAGGCCTCCTGGTACTCGGCGATGGTGCTGTCGAGCAGTTCGTCCGAACCGCGCGCCAGATCGAGGAAGGACGGCTCACCCTCGAAACCCTCGGGCGTGAATGCCTGTCGGTCGAGTCCGGCGGAGAAGGACTTGCCTTCGCCGCGCAGCACGACGACCCGGACGCTGCCCGGCAACGACCGTCCGGCCTCCGCCAAAGCCCGCCAGAGCGCGGGGGACTGAGCGTTTCGCTTGGCCGGATTGGTCAGTGTCACCGTGGCGACCGTGTCGTCCACGGTGAGCCGTACGCCGTCCTTGTCGAGCAGAGCCATCTCGGTGCCTCCGGTGTGCAGTCGGCCGGCAATCCCGGCCTAAGTGACTGCACAGTAACCACCCGGTCGGCCGCACGGCCGACCGGGGGCCACCGAAGAACCGTCCTTGACGGCCAGGGTCAGGCCGAGGCCGTCTTCTTGCCGCGCGTCGCGCCGCCGCGACCACGCAACACGACTCCGGATTCGCTGAGCATCCGGTGGACGAATCCGTAGGACCGGCCGGTCTCCTCGGCCAGCGCCCGGATACTCGCACCGGAGTCGTACTTCTTCTTCAGGTCTGCCGCGAGCTTGTCGCGCGCGGCGCCGGTTACCCGGCTGCCCTTCTTCAGAGTCTCGGCCACCCGTGCCTCCTCATGGGAAGTGCGCTCTGGACTTCTCATGATCACCCCTCCCCGCGATCCTGGCCACCCATTCAGCAAGGTCGGTACGACGGCATTTCCCGAGGAGTGGACACGAGGACGGAACGGAATCTCCCCTTCCGCCACATGACCTCCGTCACACTCCCCCGCTCTCGCAAGGAATCACCAGGTCAGGGGGCGGGCGCCGGAAAGTGGACGGGCCCCGGTCGCGTACCCCTGCGGGTACGGCCGGGGCCGTCGTCGCGGTGCGACGGTATGAGACCGCCTCACTCAGATGATGGATCACGCGTGGGCCGAATGATCCATAAGGAACTGGATCAACCTCCCGGAGGCCCGGGAGGGCCCGCGCGAGGACTCAGGCGAGCGCCACGAGGTCCCGGTAGTCCGGGCCCCACAGGTCCTCCACGCCGTCCGGCAGCAGGATGATCCGCTCCGGTTCCAGGGCCTCCACCGCGCCCTCGTCGTGCGTGACGAGGATGACCGCGCCCTTGTACGTGCGCAGCGCGCCCAGGATCTCCTCGCGGCTGGCCGGGTCGAGGTTGTTGGTGGGCTCGTCGAGCAGCAGGACGTTCGCCGAGGAGACGACCAGCGTGGCCAGGGCCAGCCGGGTCTTCTCGCCGCCGGAGAGCACGCCGGCCGGCTTGTCCACGTCGTCACCCGAGAACAGGAACGAACCGAGGGTCTTGCGGACGGCGACCAGGTCCAGGTCGGGGGCGGAGGAGCGCATGTTCTCCAGGACCGTGCGCTCCGGGTCGAGCGTCTCGTGCTCCTGGGCGTAGTAACCGAGCTTGAGGCCGTGTCCGGGGGACACGGTGCCGGTGTCCGGCTTCTCGGTGCCCGACAGCAGGCGCAGGAGCGTGGTCTTGCCGGCGCCGTTGAGACCGAGGATCACGACGCGCGAGCCCTTGTCGATGGCCAGGTCGACGTCGGTGAAGATCTCCAGCGAACCGTAGGACTTCGACAGGCCCTCCGCGGTCAGCGGGGTCTTGCCGCAGGGCGCCGGGTCCGGGAAGCGCAGCTTGGCGACCTTGTCGGAGACGCGGACGGCCTCCAGGCCGGACAGCAGCCGCTCGGCCCGCTTGGCCATGTTCTGCGCGGCGACCGTCTTGGTCGCCTTGGCGCGCATCTTGTCGGCCTGGGAGTTGAGGGCCGCGGCCTTCTTCTCGGCGTTCTGGCGCTCGCGCTTGCGGCGCTTCTCGTCGGCCTCGCGCTGCTGCTGGTAGAGCTTCCAGCCCATGTTGTAGACGTCGATCTGGGCGCGGTTGGCATCCAGGTAGAACACCTTGTTGACGACGGTCTCGACCAGGTCGACATCGTGGGAGATCACGATGAATCCGCCGCGGTAGTTCTTGAGGTAGTCGCGCAGCCAGACGATCGAGTCGGCGTCGAGGTGGTTGGTGGGCTCGTCGAGCAGCAGGGTGTCGGCGTCCGAGAAGAGGATCCGGGCGAGCTCGACGCGGCGGCGCTGACCGCCGGAGAGGGTGTGCAGCGGCTGGCCGAGCACCCGGTCGGGCAGGCCGAGGGCGGCCGAGATGGTGGCGGCCTCCGCCTCGGCGGCGTACCCGCCCTTGGTCAGGAACTCGGTCTCCTGGCGCTCGTACTGCTTCATCGCCTTGTCGCGGGTGCCGCCGGCGCCGGTGGCGATCCGCTCCTCGTTCATGCGCATCTTCTTGATCAGTACGTCGAGCCCGCGCGCGGAGAGGATCCGGTCGCGGGCGAGCACGTCGAGGTCGCCGGTGCGCGGGTCCTGCGGCAGGTAGCCGACCTCGCCCGAGCGGGTGATCGAGCCGGCGGCGGGCTGGCCCTCGCCCGCGAGGCACTTGGTGAGGGTGGTCTTGCCCGCTCCGTTGCGGCCGACCAGGCCGATGCGGTCGCCCTTGGCGACACGGAAGGAAGCGGACTCGATGAGGACGCGGGCGCCGGCGCGCAGCTCGATGCCGGTGGCGGTGATCACGGAAATACTCCAGGGCGGTGGGGACGGCGGAAGGGGGGCAGGGACGCGCGAGGCTTCGACGCCGCTAATCCGCGAGGAGATTTGCCATGAAGACATTCTACCGGGGGTGCGCAACCACTTTTCGGGCCGCCCGGCCGCCCGCCCCGCACCCGCCGGGTCCTCGCGGGGTCCTCCCGGGGTCCTCCGTTCGGCGCACGGATCTCCCGGGCCGGCCGGGGCACGTATCAGGATGGCGGCGGTGACGGCCGCCGCGAGTGCGGACACGTGGGAGCGAGGGCGGTGCGGCATGCAGTTCGACGACGACGCCAATCTGGACACGTCGGAGGTCTCGGACCAGCGCGGCAGCCGCATCCCGGGCGGCAGGGCCACGATCGGCGGGGGTCTCGTCGGGGTGATCGCCCTGGTCCTGGGGCTGCTGCTGGGGGTGGGCCCGGATGAGCTGGGGCTGTCCGGCGGGAGCCCGCAGCCGGTCTCGAGCCCCTCCTCCGCCGCGCAGGTGCAGCAGACCTGCCGGACCGGCCGCGACGCCAACAGCCGCGAGGACTGCCGGCTCGTCGCCGTGACGAACAGCACGCAGGACTACTGGCGCCAGGAGTTCCAGCGGCGGGGCGCACGGTACGTCCCGGCCTCGACGGTCTTCTTCACCGGCCAGGTGAACACCGCCTGCGGCGCGGCCACCTCGGCGGTCGGCCCGTTCTACTGCCCAGGTGACCGGAAGGTCTACCTCGACCTGGGCTTTTTCCAGGAGCTGCGGACGAAGTTCGGCGCGAGCGGCGGCCCCTTCGCGCAGGCGTACGTGGTCGCCCACGAGTACGGGCACCACATCCAGAACCTGACGGGCACGCTCCAGAAGACCCAGGACGGGCGACCGGGCGCGAACAGCAACTCGGTCAGGGTGGAGCTCCAGGCCGACTGCTACGCCGGGGTGTGGGCCCACAACGCGACCCGGACCCCGGACGAGTCCACCGGCCGACCGCTCATCACCAGCCTGACCGACCAGGACATCAAGGACGGCCTGGACGCGGCGGCCGCGGTCGGCGACGACCGGATCCAGGAGAAGTTCCAGGGGCGGGTCACCCCCGAATCCTGGACGCACGGCTCGGCGCAGCAGCGCCAGCAGTGGTTCTACCAGGGCTACCGGACCGGTGACATGGCCCAGTGCGACACCTTCCGCTGACCGGCACAGGCGCCTGCCATGCTGTGAGGCGGGTCACACGGGCGCTGGGCCCCGGCACCCGACCGCAGATCCGCACGCGCGCACCGCACGAGAGGAAGTGATCGTCATGGCAGGTGTTCCGTCCATCGTTCCGACGCTGCTCTACCGCGACGCGAAGGCCGCGATCCGGCAGCTGACCGAGGCCTTCGGGTTCACCCAGGTCGCCGTCTACGAGGGGGAGGACGGCACCGTGATGCATGCGGAGCTGTCGTACGGGAACGGCGCGGTGATGCTCGGCAGCAAGGGCCGCGGCGGGGTCTTCGACAAGGCCATGGCGGACGGCGGTCCCGTCGGGGTCTACGTGGTGGTGGAGGACGTGGACGCGCACCACCGCCGGGCCGCGGAGCACGGCACGGAGATCGTGATGGAGCCGACCGACCAGGACTACGGCTCGCGGGACTACATGGCGCGCGACGCCGAGGGCAACATCTGGAGCTTCGGGACGTACGCCCCGCAGGTCTGACGCCCGCGGCGGGTACGCCCCGGCTCCTCCCCGGTGTTACGCGCCGCCGGTGTGGACCTGGAAGGCGGCCCGGCGGACCGCCTTGGCCAGGGCCGGGTCGGGGTGGGCGGCGGCCAGGGCGACCAGGACCTGCACGGTCCGGGGGTGGCCCACCGCGCGGACCTCGTCCAGCAGCCGGGGGACGGTGGTGCGCACGGCCGAGTCGAGGTGACGGGCCAGCAGTTCGGCCTCGCCGTGGTCCGCGATCGCCGCGGCCGTGTCCACCCACAGCCAGGTGGACTCCTCCGCGGTCAGGACGTGCTGCGCCTCGTCGGGGTCCACCCCGTCGTGCTCGGCGAGCCAGAGCAGGGCGTAGGGCCGCAGCGCCGGATCGCGCACGGCGGCGCGTACGTCGGGCTCGGCGGGGGCGCCGACCACGCGGAGCGCCTCGAAGGCGAGGCCGCGCAGCAGGGCGTCCTCGCCGCGGGCGGCTTGGAGCAGTTCGCCGACGGCGTGTCCGACGGGGCGGGCAGCGAGCCACGCCTGGTACTCGGCGCGCGCGGGGCCCGGGGTGAGCCGGGCGCAGCCGTGCAGCATGGCGGCGGCGGACTGTTCGATGTTCCCGGCCGGGCTCTGCGCGGCGACGCAGATCTGCTCCAGCTTGACCCAGACGGCCCAACTGCCGAGCGGGGTGAGGGCGGCCTGGGCCGGCCCGAGGGTGACGGCGTCGACGGCGGCGAGCCCGCCGAGCGCCCAGCGCAGCAGGCGGGCGAGCGGCACGGGGGGCGCTGCAGCCGTCATCTGGCCGGGCGCCGCCGTCGCCACCGGACCGTCGTGCACGAAGGCGCCCGCGGCGGAGGCGCCCGTGTCGGCTGCGTCCGTGGCGGCGGCCTCGTACGGGACCTCGCACCGCTCGTCGCGCAGTTCCGTCACCCGCTGGCCGAGCAGGTCCAGCAGGTCCGGGACGGTCACCGGGCCGGCGGACAGCTGGAGCAGGGACAGGAGTTGGGGCATGGCCTCGACGACCTCGGCCACGACCGCCGGGGCGATGTCGGCGGGGGCCGGGTGGACGAGCGACCAGGCGTCGAAGAGGGCGACCCAGCCGCGCAGGACGGCGGTGTCGTCGCGGTCCCAGGCGCGCAGGCGCCAGCCGGGCCGGGCGTGGCCGCCGTGCACCTCGACCAGGCCGGAGAGGCGGGCGCGGTCCCAGCCCACCCGGATCTGGCCGTGGGTCAGGCGCAGGTCATCGGCGGCCCGTTCGACATCGGCTGCGGGCAGCGCGCCCGCCGGGGCGGGCCTGCCGCCGTCACCGGCCCCGAGGTGCCGCTCGGCCCAGCGCGCCAGCCGTACCGCGTCGGCGAGTGAGGCCCGGGCCCGGTTCGCCAGGTCGGCCGTCGCGGGGGTGCCCGCCGGGGGCCGGGGGGCGGTTCGCGTCCGCCGGTCGGTCACCGCCTTGCGGGCCGCGGCGACGGAGCGCGGGGAGACGAGTCGGAGTCTGGAGTCGCGAGCCAACTGCTCATCAGGCTTTCGGGACGTCACGGAAGCAGTCTCGCCCGTCACTGGCCGAAAGCCCAAACGGAATGGGCCGTTTCCACGGACCACCCGGCAGGCATACCGGGACAAGCCGACCAGGACACCCCGTCCGCCACAGGGCTTTCACATAAGAGGGGTCAAAAAGCGGCGCAAGGTCTCCTCGTACTCCTCCGGGGCCGCGTTCCACATCGCCCCGTGGGGGGCGCCCGGGACCGGCTTCAAGGTGACGAGGTCGGGGCGGTCCGCGGCGAGCCGGCGGGCGGGGCCCCAGGGGGCGAGGGTGTCGTCGGGCCCGTGGAAGATCAGGACGGGCATCCGCAGCGCGCCCGGGTTCGCCCCCGGCGGGCTCCGGTCGACGCGCAGGCCGGCGCGGCTTTCGGCGGCCCGGACCACGAACGGCATCAGCGGCGCCGGGGTGCCCCGGGCCGCGGCCAGGGCGCGCAGGGTGGCGTGCCAGTCGAGCACCGGGGAGTCCAGCACCAGCCCGGAGATCCGGTCGGCCAGCGCCGAGCGCTCGGCGGCGTGCAGGGCCATGGTGGCGCCCGTGGACCAGCCGTACAGGATGACGCGGCGGGCACCGTAGCGCAGCGCGTAGCGGATCGCGGCGTCCACGTCGCGCCACTCCGACTCGCCGAGGTGGCCGACACCGTCCGGGGAGCGGGGCGCGCCCAGGTCGCCCCGGTAGGCGAGGTCGAGTACGGGCAGCCCGTGGCGGTGCAGGAACGGCATGACCACCATCGGGTGCTCGCGGGTGCCGCCCAGGCCGTGCACCGTGATGACCCAGGTGTCACGGGCCGCCGGGACGAACCAGGCGGGCAGCGGGCCGAGCTCGCCGGGGACGTCCACGTCGGCGTGGTCGAGCCCGAGGGCGGTGCGCGGGTTGCCGAGGTGGACCTGGGGCGTGAGGACGACCCGGGTGCCGGGGTCGAGGCTGCCGTGGGTGACGGCGAGGAGGCCGCGGACCACGGTGCCGGGGCCGTGCGGGACGTCGGTGAGGACGGGGCCGACCACGGCGTGCACGCCGGGGGCGTCCAGGCCGTACCTGCCGGGGTGAAGGGAGGCGCGCACCGGGGCACCTCCGGCCGGGGGCCTGGGCAGGGTCAGTACGACGCGGCCCGCCGCGGTGGAGTGGACGGTCAGCCGGGGTCCGCCGGGCAGCGGCCGGCCCGGTTCGGGGCGCAGGGCCGCGTCGGCGGCGTACCGGCCGGCCGCGATGACGGCCGCTCCGGCGCCGATCAGGGTCGTGGTGACGGCCGCTGCCGTCGCTGTGGCGGTACGCACCGCTCCAGTGTCGGGGCGTGCGCCCCGGCAGGCCACTGGAGGAGATCATTCCGCAACCGCCGGGTAACGGCCCGTAACGGTTCCGCTTGGCCGCCGCGGAACGTGATCTGGGTCTCGTCCCGAGGGGGGCGCGCGCTCGCCGGGACGGCCCGGGCACCTCTCGGAGAGCGCCGTTCACCCGTTTTGACGTGCCCTTATCGCTGGATCTACGGCCGAATCGGGAGGAAGGTCCCCATCGCACCGCGACACGAGACACCACCCGACCTTCCTCAGTTCATCTTCCGTTCACTCAGGTTGCCTACGGTCGCCGAGCCACTGACGCCAAACAGAAGCCTGGGTAAATGGAGCACATAACGCTTCTCCTCGGGATCGTGATCATCACCGCTCTCGTGTTCGACTTCACGAACGGTTTCCACGACACAGCCAACGCGATGGCGACCACCATCTCGACCGGCGCCCTCAAGCCCAAGACGGCGGTGGCCATGTCCGCCGTGCTCAACCTCGTCGGCGCGTTCATGTCCGTGGAGGTCGCCAAGACGATCTCCAAGGGCCTGGTCAACGAGCAGGGCATCCAGCCAGAAGTGATCTTCGCGGCCCTGGTCGGCGCGATCCTCTGGAACCTCGTCACCTGGCTGGTCGGGCTCCCCTCCAGCTCCTCCCACGCCCTGATGGGTGGCCTGATCGGCGCCGCGGTCGCCTCGGCCGGCCTCGGCGCGGTCAACGGCAGCGTTGTCGTCACCAAGGTCCTCATCCCCGCGGTCGCCGCCCCCATCGTGGCCGGTGTGGCCGCCATGCTGGCCGCGAAGCTCACGTACAAGCTCGGTGGCAAGGTCGGCGGCAAGACCGCCACCAAGGGCTACCGGGCCGGTCAGATCGCCTCCGCCGGTCTCGTCTCGCTCGCCCACGGCACCAACGACGCCCAGAAGACGATGGGCATCATCACGCTCGCGCTCGTCGCGGGCGGCGCCCTGGAGTCCGGCGCGAACCCGCCGGTGTGGGTCATCGTCTCCGCCGGCATGGCCATCGCGACCGGCACCTACCTGGGCGGCTGGCGCATCATCCGCACCATGGGCAGCGGCCTGACCGAACTCCACCCGCAGCAGGGCTTCGCCGCCCAGACCTCGGCGGCGAGCGTCATCCTGGCCTCCTCCACCCTCGGCTTCTCCCTCTCCACCACCCACGCCTGCTCCGGCGCGGTCATGGGTGCCGGTCTGGGCCGCAAGGGCGGCGTGGTCCGCTGGTCCACCGCCACCCGGATGTTCATCGCGTGGGGCCTGACCCTGCCGGCCGCCGCCCTGGTCGGCGCGGGCGCCGAGATGGTCATGCGCACCGGCAACGTCGGCATCGCCGCCGTCGTGGTCTTCCTGGTCGCCTCCTGCGCCGCGATCTGGTTCATCTCGCGCCGCCAGGTCGTCGACCACCACAACGTCACGGACGTGGAGCCGGCCGCCGCCGAGGCGCCCGGAGTCGTCACCACGGCCATGGCCGCCGTCACCGTCCCCCCGATCGCCGCCGCCGGTACCACGGCCGCGGTGACGGACGAGGACCTCAAGGCCACCATCCCGGCGGCCGCCCCGGTACCCGCGGCTCCGGCCGCGGCGGTCTGACCCCGAGAACGACAGAGGATTCAGCGGTATGAAGATCGACTGGGCAGCACTCGGCTCCGTCTTCGGGGTCAGCCTCTCCGCCACCGTCGCCCTCGTGGCCCTGTTCACCCTGGGCCTGGTGGGTCTCTCCAAGCACGAGACCGCCACCGAGCAGGGCGGCACCGCCACCGCGGCCCGCAGCGGCGCCTACGCGTGCTTCGCGGTCTGCGGCATCGCCGTGGCCTACGCGATCTACCTGATCGTCAGCTGACGCGACGACGCCGAAAGCTCCCCGCGGGATTCCCGTGGGGAGCTTTCGCATCCCCCGCCCCGGCCGCCCCGTCCCCTCGCCGCAGGTCAACGGCAAGTTGACGGGCGTTCTCGGCGCGTGGTGGACTGCCCGAGCCAATACGGCGGCATGGAGAGGAAGTCCGGTGCGAATCCGGCGCGGTCCCGCCACTGTCACCGGGGAGCGCACGCGGTCCGTGCGTCCCGGGAGCCAGGAACTCTCGCCGCCGGACACGTCGAACCAGGGCGCGGACCCTGAGCGAGGACATACCTGCCACCATGCGTGCCGATCGCGTATTCGCGTACGGCGTCACGGCGGGCCTGATCGGCGACCGGATCCTCGGGGATCCGCGCCGGGGGCACCCCGTTGCCGCCTTCGGAAGAGCCGCCGCCGCTCTCGAACGCGCCCTGTGGCGTGACGACCGGGCACGGGGCGTGGTCCACACCCTGGTGTGCACGGGGGGCGCGGCCGCCGTCGGCGCGCTCGGCGCCCGCGCCGTGCGCTCCCGGCCCGCGGCCGCCCGTATCGCCCTGACCGCCGCCGCCACCTGGGCCGTCGTCGGCGGCACCTCGCTGGGCCGGGAGGCCCGCGCCATCGGCGGGGCGCTCGCCGCCGGGGACGCCGAGGTGGCCCGGGAGCGGCTGCCGCACCTGTGCGGGCGCGACCCGCAGGCCCTGGACGAGCAGCAGCTGGCCCGCGCCGTCGTGGAGTCGGTCGCCGAGAACACCTCCGACGCGGTCGTCGGGGCCCTGGTCTGGGGTGCCCTCGCGGGCGTGCCCGGGCTGCTGGCGTTCCGTGCCGTCAACACCCTGGACGCGATGGTGGGCCACAAGTCACCGCGCCACCTGCGCTACGGCTGGGCCTCCGCCCGGCTCGACGACGTGGCGGGCTGGCCCGGGGCCCGGCTGACCGCGCTCGCCGCCGTACTGGCCGGACCCGACCGGCGGGGCGCCGTACGGGCCTGGCGCGCCGACGCCGCCGCGCACCCGAGCCCCAACGCCGGTCCGGTGGAGGCCTCGTTCGCCGGCGCACTGGGCGTACGGCTGGGCGGGACGCTGGCGTACGGCGGCCGGGTCGAGCACCGGGCCGTGCTGAACGACGCCGGGCGGCCGGTCGAAGTGGCGGACATCGAGCGTGCGGTACGGCTGTCGCGTCGGGTGACGTGGGTGGCGCTGGGGGCGTGTGTGGCACTGCGGTGTGCGGTGACCCAGTGGTCGGGGAAGGGGCGGGCATGAGCGGCTCGAAGCGCGGCGGCGGTCTGCTGGTCGCGGGAACCACGTCGGACGCGGGCAAGAGCGTGGTCACGGCGGGCATCTGCCGCTGGCTGTCGCGCCAAGGCGTGAAGGTGGCGCCGTTCAAGGCGCAGAACATGTCGCTGAACTCGTTCGTCACGCGGGAGGGCGCGGAGATCGGCCGGGCCCAGGCGATGCAGGCGCAGGCCGCCCGCGTGGAGCCGACGGCGCTGATGAACCCGGTGCTGCTCAAGCCGGGCAGTGACCGCAGCAGCCAGGTGGTGCTGCTGGGCAAGCCGGTCGGCGAGATGAGCGCCCGCGGGTTCTTCGGTAGGCCGGGGGCCGCGGCCCCCGGGAAGGCGCTGCGCGGGGGCCGCCAGGAGCAGCTGCTCGGGGTCGTCACGGACTGCCTGGAGCAGTTGCGGGGCACGTATGACGCCGTGATCTGCGAGGGGGCGGGCAGTCCGGCCGAGATCAACCTGCGCCGGACCGACATCGTGAACATGGGGATCGCGCGGGCCGCGCGGTTCCCGGTGGTCGTGGTCGGGGACATCGACCGGGGCGGCGTCTTCGCCTCGTTCTTCGGTACGACGGCGCTGCTGTCGCCCGAGGACCAGTCGCTGATCGCCGGCTACCTGGTGAACAAGTTCCGGGGCGACGTCTCGCTCCTGGAACCCGGCATGGAGATGCTGCGCGGGCTGACCGGGCGGGCCACGTACGGCGTGCTGCCGTACCGGCACGGGCTGGGCATCGACGAGGAGGACGGCCTGCGGGTCTCGCTGCGGGGCGCGGTGCGCGAGTCGGTGGTCGCCCCGCCGGTCGGCGAGGACGTGCTGCGGGTCGCGGTGTGCGCGGTGCCGCTGATGTCGAACTTCACCGACGTGGACGCGCTCGCGGCGGAACCCGGGGTCGTGGTGCGGTTCGTGGACCGGCCCGAGGAACTGACCGACGCCGACCTCGTGGTCGTGCCGGGCACCCGGGGCACCGTGCGGGCCCTCGGGTGGCTGCGCGAGCGCGGCCTGGCCGATGCCCTGGCCGCGCGGGCGGCGGCCGGCCGGCCGGTGCTGGGCATCTGCGGCGGGTTCCAGGTGCTGGGCGGGCTGATCGAGGACGAGGTGGAGTCCCGGGCGGGCACCGTCGAGGGCCTCGGGCTGCTGCCCGTACGCGTGCGCTTCGAGCGGGAGAAGACCCTGGCGCGGCCGGTGGGTTCGGCGCTGGGCGAGCCCGTGGAGGGGTACGAGATCCACCACGGCGTGGCCGAGGTGCTGGGCGGGACCCCGTTCCTGGACGGCTGCCGGGTCGGTGAGGTGTGGGGCACGCACTGGCACGGCTCGCTGGAGTCGGACGGCTTTCGCCGCGCGTTCCTGCGGGAGGTCGCGGCGGCCGCGGGGCGCCGGTTCGTACCGGCGCCGGACACGTCGTTCTCCGCCTTGCGGGAGCGGCAGCTCGACCTGCTGGGCGACCTGATCGAGGAGCACGCCGACACCGCCGCACTGCTGGGGCTGATCGAGTCGGGCGCGCCCGCCGGGCTCCCGTTCCTGCCGCCGGGCGCGCCGTGACGGCCGTGGCCCCGCCGGGCTGTTCCGCCGCCCCGGCCCCTCCCCCGCCGCTTCCCGGATCCCGGGACTCCGCCCCGGCCGCGGCGCCGCGACCGACAGCCGTCCGCTTCGAAGGAGTGAGTAACGCATGAGCCTGCCCTATCCGTTCACCGCGGTGGTCGGCCAGACCGACCTGCGGCTGGCGCTGCTGCTCAACGCCGTGAGCCCGGCGGTCGGGGGGGTGCTCGTGCGCGGCGAGAAGGGCACCGCCAAGTCCACCGCCGTGCGCGCGCTGTCCGCGCTGCTGCCGGAGGTGGACGTCGTACCGGGCTGCCGGTTCTCGTGCGCGCCCGGCGCGCCGGACCCCGCCTGCCCCGACGGCCCGCACGAGCCCGGGGCCGGCGCCTCCCGGCCCGCGCGGGTGGTGGAACTTCCCGTGGGCGCGTCCGAAGACCGTCTCGTCGGAGCCCTCGACATCGAACGGGCCCTCGCCGAGGGCGTGAAGGCCTTCGAGCCGGGCCTCCTGGCCGACGCGCACCGCGGGATCCTGTACGTGGATGAAGTGAACCTCCTCCACGACCACTTGGTGGACGTTCTCCTCGACGCCGCCGCGATGGGCGCCTCCTACGTCGAGCGCGAGGGCGTCTCCGTGCGCCACGCCGCCCGCTTCCTCCTCGTCGGCACCATGAACCCCGAGGAGGGCGAGCTCCGCCCGCAGCTGCTCGACCGGTTCGGGCTCACCGTCGAGGTCGCGGCCTCGCGCGAGCCGGCCCAGCGCGTCGAGGTGGTGCGCCGGCGGCTCGCCTACGAGGACGATCCCGCCGGTTTCGCGAGCCGCTGGGCCGAGGAGGAACACGAGGTCCGGGCCCGGGTGGTGGCCGCGCGGGCGCTGCTGCCGCAGGTGGCGCTCGGCGACACCTCGCTGATGCAGATCGCGGCCACCTGCGCCGGCTTCGAGGTCGACGGCATGCGGGCCGACATCGTGATGGCCCGCACCGCGACAGCCCTGGCCGCCTGGGCGGGGCGGACCGAGGTGCGCAAGGAGGACGTCCGGCAGGCCGCGCTGCTGGCGCTCCCGCACCGGCGCCGCCGCAACCCCTTCGACGCGCCCGGCCTGGACGAGGACAAGCTGGACGAGATCCTGGACCGGTTCCCCGACGAGGAGCCCGAACCGGAGCCGGAGCCGGAGCCCGAGGGGCCCGACGACGGCGGACCGGGCGACGACGGGCCGGACGGCGGCGGCCCCGACGGGGGCGGCGGCGTACCCCCGCAGGGCGAGGGGCCGGACGCCGCTCCGGCGCCCGACGCCCCCGAGCCGCAGACCGCGTCCCCTTCGGCTCCGCCCTCCAGCGAGGGGGGCGGCGCGGCCGAACAGGCGCCGGTGCGGGCCGCCGAGCCGTTCCGGACCAAGATGCTGAGCGTGCCCGGCCTCGGTGAGGGCGCGGCCGGCCGCCGCTCCCGCGCCCGGACCGCGCACGGCCGCACCACCGGCGCCCAGCGCCCCCGGGGCCGGCTGACGAAGCTGCACCTGGCCGCGACCGTCCAGGCGGCCGCGCCGCACCAGAAGGCGCGCGGGCGCAGCGGGCGCGGGCTCTTGGTGCGCGGGGACGACCTGCGGCAGGCCACCCGTGAGGGGCGCGAGGGCAACCTCGTCCTGTTCCTCGTCGACGCCTCGGGATCGATGGCGGCCCGGCAGCGCATGAGCGCGGTCAAGGGAGCCGTGCTGTCGCTGCTGCTGGACGCCTACCAGCGCCGCGACAAGGTCGGTCTGATCACCTTCCGCGGTGCGGGCGCCGAGCTGGCGCTGCCCCCTACCTCGTCCGTGGACGCGGCGGCGGCCCGGCTGGAACAGCTGCCGACCGGCGGGCGGACCCCGCTGGCGGCCGGGCTGCTGAAGGCCCACGAGGTGCTGCGGATCGAGCGGTTGCGGGACCCCTCGCGCCGGCCGCTGCTCGTCGTGGTCACCGACGGACGGGCGACGTCGGCCGGTGCGCTCGGCGGGGACCCGCGCGAGCTGTCGGCGCGCAGCGCGCGGCTGCTGGCCGCGCAGGGGCTGGCCTCGGTGGTCGTGGACTGCGAGACGGGCCCGGTCCGGCTGGGGCTGGCCGGGGCGCTGGCCGCCGACCTCGGCGGGCCGGCCGTCACCCTCGACGGGCTGCGGGCCGACTCGCTGGCCGGCCTCGTGAAGAACGTACGTACCTCAGCAACCTCGACCACCACCCCCAACAGGAGGGCCGCGTAATGCCGCAGGGACAGCCGTCCGTCGTTCCGGACGACGGGCTCACGACGCGCCAGCGCCGCAACCGTCCGCTCGTCTTCGTCCACACCGGCCCGGGCAAGGGCAAGTCCACGGCGGCCTTCGGGCTGGCGCTGCGCGCCTGGAACCAGGGCTGGCCGATCGGGGTGTTCCAGTTCGTCAAGTCGGCGAAGTGGAAGGTCGGCGAGGAGAACGCGCTCAAGGTGCTCGGCGCCTCCGGCGAGGGCGGCCCGGTCGTCTGGCACAAGATGGGCGAGGGCTGGTCCTGGGTGCAGCGCGACGCGCAGCTCGACAACGAGCAGGCGGCGAAGGAGGGCTGGGAGCAGGTCAAGCGGGACCTGGCCGCCGAGACCCACCGGCTGTACGTACTGGACGAGTTCGCGTACCCGATGCACTGGGGCTGGATCGACGTGGACGAGGTGATCGAGGTGCTGCGGAGCCGTCCCGGCACCCAGCACGTGGTGATCACCGGCCGCAACGCCCCGGGGAAACTGCTGGAGTTCGCCGATCTGGTCACCGAGATGACCAAGGTCAAGCACCCCATGGACGCCGGCCAGAAGGGCCAGAAGGGCATCGAGTGGTGACCTCGCTCCACATGCCGCGGCTGGTGATCGCCGCGCCGTCCTCCGGCAGCGGCAAGACCACCGTGGCGACGGGCCTGATGGCGGCGTTCGCGGAGCGCGGCCTCGCCGTGTCCCCGCACAAGGCCGGGCCCGACTACATCGACCCCGGCTACCACGCGCTGGCCACCGGCCGGCCGGGGCGGAACCTGGACGCCTTCATGTGCGGGCCCGAGCTGGTCGCGCCGCTGTTCGCCCACGGGGCGGCTGGCTGCGACCTGGCCCTCGTCGAAGGCGTGATGGGGCTGTACGACGGGGCCGCGGGGCGGGGTGAGCTGGCGTCGACGGCGCAGGTCGCCAAGCTGCTGCGGGCGCCGGTGGTGCTCGTGGTGGACGCGTCCTCGCAGTCGCGTTCGGTGGCGGCGCTGGTGCACGGTTTCGCGTCGTTCGACCCCCAGGTGCGCCTGGGCGGGGTGATCCTCAACAAGGTCGGTTCCGACCGGCACGAGGTGATGCTGCGGGAGGCGCTGGAGGAGGCCGGGATGCCGGTACTGGGCGTCTTGCGGCGGGCTCCCCAGGTGGCCGCGCCGTCGCGCCACCTGGGGCTGGTGCCGGTGGCGGAGCGGCGGGCCGACGCGGTGGCCGCGGTGGCGGCGCTGGCGGACCAGGTGCGGGCCGGATGCGATCTGGAAGGCCTCCTGGCCCTGGCCCGCACGGCCCCGCCGCTGGACTGCGAAGCCTGGTCCCCGGCACAGGCGCTGTCCGGTGCCACGGCGCCCGATTCCGGCGCCGCCCGGCAAAACCCGGCCCCGCCGGCGTTCGAGGCGCGGGGGCTCGCGGGCAGTGCCCCCGACAACGGGGCTGCGCCGAACGAACCCCCCGTCATCGCTGTCGCCGGCGGGGCCGCGTTCACGTTCTCGTACGCGGAGCACGCGGAGCTCCTCACGGCGGCGGGGGCGGAGGTCGTCACCTTCGACCCGCTCCGGGACGAGGCGCTGCCCGAGGGGACCACCGGCCTGGTGATCGGCGGCGGGTTCCCCGAGGTGTACGCGCCCGAGCTGTCCGCCAACGCACCGCTGCGCCGGGCCGTCGCGGGCTTCGCCGCGGCGGGCGGCCCGGTGGCGGCCGAGTGCGCCGGGCTGCTGTACCTGGCGCGGTCGCTGGACGGGAAGCCGATGTGCGGGGTGCTCGACGCCGACGCGCGGATGTCGGAGCGGCTGACGCTGGGCTACCGCGAGGCGGTGGCGGTGTCGGACAGCGCGCTCGCCGCCGCCGGGACCCGGCTGCGGGGCCACGAGTTCCACCGGACGGTGATCGAGCCCGCCGCCGGGGCGACCCCCGCCTGGGGGTTCACCCACCCCGAACGCCGCGTCGAGGGCTTCGTCCAGGGCGGGGTCCACGCCAGTTACCTGCACACGCACTGGGCCGCCCAGCCCTCCGTCGCCCGGCGGTTCGCGGCAGCGGCGGCGCGACGGTGAGTTCAGTCCGCCAGGCCGACCACGAGCCAGATCCCGGCCACCCCGCCCACCGTGCACAGCAGCGTGGACAGGGCGGGGTGCCGGTGGTGCGCCTCGGGCAGGATCTCGGCGGCGGCCAGGTAGAGCAGGACGCCGGCGAAGAAGCCGAGGTACGCCCCGAGCGGTTCCTCCGGGAGGGTGAACAGCAGGGTGGAAAGGGCGCCCACGACCGGCGCGACGGCGTCCGCGAAGAGCATCATCCGCGCCTTGCGGCGGGCGTTCCCGTACAGGCTGGTGAGCGTGTACGTGTTGAACCCGTCGGCGAAGTCGTGCGTCACGACGGCGAGGGCGACGGCCACGCCCATCCCGCCGCCGACTTGGAAGGCGGCGCCGAGGGCCACCCCGTCGGCGAGGCTGTGGCCGACCATGGCGGCGGCCGCGGCGAGCCCGACCTCGGGGGCGCGGCGCGCGTGGTCGCGGGCCTGGGGACGGGGGTGCGGGTGGCCGTGCGGGGCTCCGTTCTCGGCGCCGTGCGCGGCCTGCCGTACGGCGAGCAGGCGCTCGGCGACGTGCGCGAGCAGGAAGCCGGTGACGAAGAGCAGCAGGGCGAGCGGAACACCGAGCACTTCGCGCCCCGCCGCCCGCATCGCCTCGGGGAGCAGGTCGAGGCCGACGACGCCGAGCATCAGCCCGCCGGCCAGGCCCAGCACGAGGTGGCGCCGGTCGGTGACGCGCTGCGCCGTCCATCCGCCCGCCAGGGTCATCAGGAACGCGCCCAACGCCACGATCACGGCCATGTGCCCCTGAATACCGATTGTCGGCGCCGTGCGCACTTCCCCGCGCGGGCCGGGTGCGAAGACGCAGGGCCGACGGCGGCCCGACAATGACTCGACAGGACGACGGAGGGAGGGCCCCGGTGGGCGAGTACGCGACCCGGCTGGTGGTCGGGGTGGGCGGACGTGCGGGGGTCTCCGTGGCGGAGGTCTGTGCGCTGGTCGAGGAGACGCTGCGGGGGGCCGGGCTGGCCACCGACGCGGTGACGGCCCTGGCCACGGTGGAGCCGAAGACGAAGGAGGCGGGCATCGCGGGCGCGGCGAAACGTTTCGGCGTGCCGCTGCTCGGCTACTCGGCGGAGAAGCTGGCAGCCATCCCGGTACCGCACCCCTCGGACGCGGCGCGCGACGGCGTCGGCACCGCCTCGGTGGCGGAGGCCGCGGCGCTCGCGGGCGGCGGGGAACTCCTCGTACCCAAACGCCGGTCGGTGGCGGCGACCTGCGCCGTCGCCACCGCGCAGGGGCACGACCTGCGCCATCACGGGGACGCGGAGGTACGGGACGCGGACGGGGCGCTGGTCGACCTCGCGGTCAACGTACGGGCGCACACGCCCCCGGAGTGGCTCAAGCAGCGGATCGCGGCCTCCCTCGGGGATCTCGCGGCGTACCCCGACGACCGCGCGGCCCGCGCGGCGGTGGCGCAGCGGCACGGGCTGCCGGCCGGGCGGGTGCTGTTGACGGCGGGGGCGGCGGAGGCGTTCGTGCTGATCGCGCGGGCGCTGGGCGCCGTACGGCCGGTGGTGGTGCATCCGCAGTTCACCGAGCCGGAGGCGGCCCTGCGGGACGCCGGCCACCGGGTGGAGCGGGTGGTGCTGCGGGCGGCGGACGGGTTCCGGCTGGACCCGGCGGCGGTGCCGGAGGAAGCCGACCTGGTGGTGGTCGGGAACCCGACCAACCCGACGTCCGTGCTGCACCCGGCGGCCACCCTGGCGGCGCTGGCCCGGCCGGGCCGGATCCTGGTGGTGGACGAGGCCTTCATGGACGCGGTCCCGGGCGAACGGGAGGCGCTGGCGGGCCGGACGGACGTACCGGGGCTGGTGGTGCTGCGCAGCCTGACGAAGACCTGGGGGCTGGCGGGGCTGCGGATCGGGTACGTGCTGGCCGAGCCGGAGGTGATCGCGAAGCTGGCGGCGGCGCAGCCGCTGTGGCCGGTGTCCACCCCGGCCCTGGTGGCGGCGCAGGCGTGCATGAGCCCGGAGGCGCTGGCGGAGGCGGAGGCGGTGGCGCGGCAGATCACGGTGGACCGGGCGCACCTGCTGGCGGGGCTGGCGGAGTTCGAGGAGATCTCGGTGTCGGGGGAGGCGCAGGGGCCGTTCGTACTGATCCGGGTCGCGGGCGCGGAGCAGGTCCGCGCCCGCCTGCGCGCGCTGGGCTTCGCGGTCCGCCGGGGGGACACCTTCCCGGGCCTGGACGCCGGCTGGCTCCGCCTCGCGGTCCGCGACCGCCCCACGACGGGCCGCCTCCTCCAGGCCCTGGACCACGCCCTGACCCTGACCACCCGATAGCCCCCGGTCCGGCCCCAAGCCGGACCGCCAGCCCTGCCCGGCCTCCCGGGGCAGGACCCCGCCTGCGGCCGGCGAGGCACGCCGCCGCCGGGTCCGGGGCAGCGCCCGGGGGGCCGGCTCCGCCGGTACCGGGCCACGGCCCCGGGCACGGCTGGACGTCGGTCCCACACGAACGGCCCCGGGGGGCGCTTCCATTGCCCGCCCACCGGCAGGGCCGCCCCGGCCGCAGACGTCCCGGCGATCGAGGCGCCGGGGCCGGGGCCGGGACGTGGGCCGGGGGTGGGGGTCGCATGGCGGTGGGGCGGGGCGTGCGGGAGGATCCCGGTAGTGGCATTCGGGATCACGGGGGTACGAGGATGAAGGCAGCCGGCCGGATGGGCGCGGCCCTGGGCGGGCTGGCGCTGCTGGGCGGAGCGGTGTACGCCGTACCGGTGCTCCTGGACCGGGCCGGCGGCGGCGCCGCCGAACAGCGGCTCGGGCCCAAGCCCGGGCGGGACGCCCCGGCCGCACCCGCCGGGAAGCCGTTCACCCTGGTGGCGACCGGGGACCTGATTCCGTACCCCTCGATCATCCGGCGCGCGGCGGACGACGCCCGAGGCACCGGCCAGAGCCACGACTTCCGCGAGATACTCGCCGGCGTCAAGCCCATCGTCTCCGCCGCCGACCTGGCGATATGCCACCACGAGATACCGTACGGGCCGCCCGGCGGCCCCTACACCGGCTATCCCGCCTTCAAGGCCCCGCACCAGCTGGCCGACGCCCTCAAGGACGCCGGGTACGACAGCTGCTCCACCGCCTCCAACCACACCCTGGACGACGGCTACGCGGGCCTCTCCCGCACCCTCGACCACCTCGACCGCGTCGGCCTCAAGCACGTCGGCTCGGCCCGCGGCGCCGAGGAGGCCGCCGCCCCCGCCGTGCTCCAGGCGGGCGGCGCGAAGGTCGCCCAGCTGGACTACACCTACGGCACGAACGGCATCCCGCTCCCGGCCGGCAAGCCCTGGTCCGTCAACCTCATCGACCAGAACCGGATCATCGCCGACGCCCGCGCCGCCCGCGCGGCCGGCGCGAACGTCGTCGTCCTCAGCATCCACTGGGGCACGGAGTGGCAGACCGCGCCCGACCGGCAGCAGAGCGACCTCGCCCAGGCGCTGACCGCCTCCCGCGCCCCCGACGGACTCCCCGACATCGATCTGGTCATCGGGACGCACAACCACGTACCGCAGCCCTACGAGAAGATCAACGGCACGTGGGTGGTCTACGGCATGGGCGACCAGATCGCCAGCTTCTACGAAACCGCCCAGCTGCGCGGCAACATGTCCTCGGTGCCCCGCTTCACCTTCGCCCCGGCCGCCGCGCACCCGGGCCGCTGGGAGGTGGTGAAGGCCGAATACCTCACGCAGTACTCGGACATGGGGCCGCCGTTCCGGGTGGTCTGCGCCTCCTGCGCCGCTGCCGACGGCTCGCTGACCGCCGCCAAGCGCAGCGAGTACGCCCGCGTCGACGAGCAGGTCACCGCCGCGGTGACCGCCCGGGGCGCGACCGCCCAGGGGCTGGAGCACGCCACGCGCTGACGGGCCCCGCGGCCGGCCGGGTCGCTACGAGGACCTGCCGCGCCGGGTGAGGACCAGCGCGCCGGCGCCGACGCCGAGCAGCAGCAGCGCCCCGCCCGCCACGTAGGGGGTCGCCGAACCGCTCCCGGTCTCGGCCAGGTCGGCGCGCGCGGGTGCCGTACCGCCGGCCACCGTCCGGGTCTTGACGTCCGGGGCGGGGGCGGACCCGCTCGGCGCGGGGCCGGACGGCGCCTCGCAGTGTGCTTCGGCCAGGACGATCTCGCCCTCGACCTCGGCCACGTTCAGCTTCAGCGGGTTCACCGAGACCTTGAGCCGGAGCGCGGCCGCGGCGGCCGTGGTGGAGGTGGTCTGCGTACCGGACAGTTCCAGGGAGACCAGGCCGACCCCGGGGACCTCGACCTTGGTCGGGCCGCCCGCCGACAAGGTGACCTTCTTGCCTAGGACGGTGACGGCGCCGAGCACGTTCGCGGTGGCCACCGGCTTGCGGCCGGTCTCGCACACCGCCTTGGAGGTGACCTGCCCGACCTGGATCAGGGAGAGCAGCGGCAGTCCCGGCACGTGCACCTCGGCGTTGGCCAGGTGCGACTCCGCCCGGGCGCGCTGTGCGTCGGCGGTCGCCTTGGCGGTGGCGACGTCCGCCCGCAGGACGCTGACCGGCTTGCCCTGTTCGGCCCCGTCGAGGGTCACCGTGAGGGCGGTCTTCTCGGCCGTCGCGGGGGCGTTGACCTCGTTGAGGGTGGTGCGGAGCGGAACGCGCACGGCCTGGCCCAGCAGGCCGACGTCGAGCCCGGCGCGCAGGACGACGGCGCCGGCCTTGCCCTCGGCCGCCGCGCTGCCGCCGCCGGTGGCGGAGGCGGGCGGCGCGGTGAGCAGGGCCACCGCCCCCGTGGCGAGCAGGACGGCCGCGGGCATGCGGAAGGTGTTGCTGTTCAAGGTGGTGGAACCCCCGGGAAGATGGGTGCCGTCGGGCGGCCAATGGGGGACATCGCGCACGCCGACGGCTTCGACCCTCGGATTCTTTAAGCACTGTGGGTGAACGGGGGCACACCTGAGGTGACTTCACCCCAACGGGTGGTTTCCGACCGAGTGTGCGAATCATCCGCCCCATAAGGAACGGGAGTTCCCACTGTTCACGCCCGGACGGCCCCGTTGACCACCACCCGCAGCGGCTGCGCCAGGGTCCGTACGTCAACCCGCGGGTCCGAGCCGTAGACCACGAGGTCGGCCGGCGCGCCCTCGGTCAGGCCGGGCCTGCCGAGCCACTCGCGGGCCGCCCAGGCGGTGGCCGAGAGGGCGGCCGGCACCGGGATCCCGGCCTTCACCAGCTCCGCGACCTCGGCGGCGACCAGGCCGTGCGGCAGGGAGCCGCCCGCGTCGGTGCCGACGTAGACGGGAACTCCCGCGTCGTAGGCGGCCCGTACCGTGTCGTACCGGCGCTCGTGCAGCCGCCGCATGTGCGCGGACCAGGCCGGGAACTTCGCCTCGCCGCCGGCCGCCAGCTTGGGGAACGTCGCGATGTTCACCAGGGTCGGGACGATGGCGACCCCGCGCTCCGCGAACAGCGGGACGGTGTCCTCGGTGAGTCCGGTGGCGTGCTCGATGCAGTCGATGCCCGCCTCGACGAGGTCGCGCAGCGAGTCCTCGGCGAAGCAGTGCGCGGTGACCCGGGCACCGAGGCGGTGCGCCTCGGCGATGGCCGCCTCGGCCTCCGCCCGGGGCCAGCAGGCGGTCAGGTCCCCAGCGTCGCGGTCGATCCAGTCGCCGACCAGCTTGACCCAGCCGTCACCGCGCCGCGCCTCGCGCCCCACGTACTCGACGAGGTCGCCCGGCTCGATCTCGTGCGCGTAGTTGCGGATGTAGCGGCGGGTCCGGGCGATGTGCCGGCCCGCCCGGATGATCTTCGGCAGGTCCTCGCGGTCGTCGATCCAGCGGGTGTCGGAGGGCGATCCGGCGTCGCGGATCAGCAGGGTGCCGGCGTCACGGTCGGTGAGCGCCTGCCGTTCGGCGGTCCCGGCGTCGACGGGCCCGTGGGCGTCCAGGCCCACGTGGCAGTGCGCGTCGACCAGACCGGGCAGGGTCCAGCCGGCGATCGTGGTGATCTCGCGGGCGGTGCGCGGGCGCTCGTAGGAGATCCGGCCGCCGATCACCCACAGTTCGTCGCGCACGTCGTCGGGTCCGACGAGCACCCGCCCCTTGACGTGCAGCACTTCGCCCCCGGGGCCGCCGTCGGCCCGGCCCGCTCCACCCACCTCGCGCGCATCGCTCATGGCGGCACCTTACGTCCGTGCTGGGTAGGCTCGGCCGGTGACCCCGGACGAAGAGAGCACCGCCGTGACCCACCCCCTGCTGGACCTCCCGCCGCTGACCGCCGCCCGTTTCGCGTCGATCGAGCGGGGGGTGGCGGAACTGCTCGGTACCCGCCAGGACGTGGTGGTCACCCAGGGCGAGGCACTGCTGCCGCTGGAGGCGTGCATCCGCTCGGGTGCCCGTCCCGGTTCGACGGCCCTGAACATCGTGACCGGCCCGTACGGAACCACGTTCGGCAACTGGCTGCGGGACTGCGGGGCGACGGTGGTGGACCTGGCGGTGCCGTTCCACACCGCCGTCACGGGGGAGCAGGTCGCCGGGGCGCTGGCCGAGCACCCGGAGATCGACTTCGTGTCGCTGGTGCACGCCGAGGCCGCGACGGGCAACACCAACCCGGTCGCCGAGATCGGCGAGGCGGTCCGGGCCCACGGCGCCCTGTTCATGCTGGACGCGGTGGCCTCGGTGGCCGCCGAGCCGCTGCTCCCGGACGCCTGGGGCGTGGACCTGTGCGTGATCGGCGCGCAGAAGGCGATGGGCGGCCCGGCGGGCGTCTCGGCGGTGTCGGTCTCCGAGCGCGCGTGGGCCCGGTTCGCGCAGAACCCGGCCGCGCCCCGGCGTTCGTACCTGTCGCTGCTGGACTGGAAGGAGCGCTGGATCGACGCCGGCCGTACGACGCTGCTGCACGCTCCCGCGCAGCTGGAGATGCTGGCGCTGGAGGCCTGCCTGGACCGGATCTCCGCCGAGGGGCTGCCCGCGGTGGCGGGCCGGCACGCGGCCGCGGCCGCCGCGACCCGTGCGGGCGCGACGGCGCTGGGCGTGGCCCCGTACGTCCCGGTGGCGGCGGAGGCGGCGCCGGTGGCGACGACCCTGCGGGTGGCGGACGCCTCCGTGGTGGTGGCCAAGGCGCTGTCGGCGGACCCGGCGGCGCCGCTCGCGGCGGGCGGCGGGGCGCTGGCCCAGGAGATGATCCGGGTCAACCACTACGGCCCGGCGGCCTCCCTGGAGACGGTACGGGCGTCCCTGACCGCCCTGGCCTCCGCCTTGTCGGCCGACCCCGCCCCGGCCCTCGCCGCGGCGGCCGCGGCCTGGTAGCGCGCCGCCGCGACCGCCGGGGCGACCGGGTCCGGCCCGGTTCGGCCGGGTCAGCCCGCGAGGACGTCCAGCAGCCGGTCGACGTCGGCTTCGGTGTTGTAGAGGTGGAACGAGGCGCGCAGGCCGCCGGCGCGCGCCGATGTGGCGATGCCCGCGGCCTGGAGCGCGGGCTGGCGGTGGGCCAGGCCGGGCACGGTGACGATCGGGGTCCCGCCGGGCACGGGTTCGTGGCCCAGGCGGGCGAGGCCGGCCCGGTAGCGGGCGGCCAGGGCGGTGTTGTGCGCGTGGACGGCGCCGATGCCGATCCGCTCCAGCAGCGCCAGCGAGGGCTCGGCGGCGTGGTAGCCGAGGAAGGCCGGGGACTCGTCGAAGCGCCGCGCCCCTCCGGCCAGTCGCGGCATCGGCCCGTAGGTGGCGTCCCACACCGACTCCGCCGCCACCCAGCCCGCGTGCAGCGGGGTGAGGGTGTCCTGGGCCTCCTCGGACACGGTGAGGTACGAGGCTCCGCGCGCCCCGAGCAGCCACTTGTAGCCGGCGGTGACGGTGTAGTCGTAGGGCGCGGCGTCGAAGGGCACGCAGCCCGCCGCCTGGGTCGCGTCGACGAGCATCCGCGCGCCGTGGGCGGCCGTCGCGGCCCGGACCGCCGCCAGGTCGGCGGTCCGGCCGTCGGCCGACTGTACGGCCGACAGCGAGACGAGTGCGGTGTCCGGACCGACGGCTTCGGCCAGCGACTCCAGCGGGGCGAACCGGAGCTTGACGTCGGCGCGCACCACGAAGGGGTTCATCACCGAGGCGAAGTCTCCCTCGGGGCAGAGGACTTCGGATCCGGCGGGGAGGGCGGCCGCGACGAGGCCGACGTGGGTGGCGACGGCCGAGCCGAGCGCGACCCGCCCGACGGGCACTCCGACGAGCCGGGCGAAGGCGGCCCGGACCCGGTCGACCCGGTCGAAGTCCCCGAACCCGGCCGGGTCCCCGGCCCCGGCGGCCTCGGCCAGGGCCCGGACCTCGGCGACGGCGGAACGCGGGAGCACCCCGTAGTTGGCCGTGTTGAGGTAGGTGGTGGAGTGCGCGAACTCGGCCCTGAGGGCGGGGAGGTCCATGTCCTCAACTCTGCGCCAGGACCGGGTTCGGCGTCCATGCCCGTTACGCCCGGGGAACGGCGCACGCCCCGTCGGGCTCGCAGGCCTCGCCGTCGGCGGCCTCGGCCGGGGCGACCTCGCGGCCGGCCCACGCCTGCTCCAAAGCCCGGGTGAACACCTCGGCGGGCTGCCCGCCGGAGATGCCGTAGCGGCGGTCGAGGACGAAGAAGGGCACGGCGTTGGCGCCCAGCTCGGCCGCCTCGCGCTCGTCGGCGCGCACGTCGTCGGCGTAGGCGGATCCGTCGGCGAGGACCGTACGGGCCTCGGCCTCGTCGAGCCCGGCCTCGACGGCGAGCGCGATGAGCACCTCGGGGTCGAAGACGGAGCGCTCCTGCGCGAAGTTGGCGCGGAAGGCCAGGTCGAGCAGCTCTTCCTGACGGCCCCGGGCGGCGGCCAGGTGCAGCAGCCGGTGGATGTCGAAGGTGTTGCCGTGGTCGCGCCCCTCGGTCCGGTAGGCCAGCCCCTCGCCGCGGGCACTGGCGGCGACGTGCTCCTCCATGCCGCGCGCTTCGTCGAGGGTGCGGCCGTACTTCTTGGCCAGCATCTCCACGACGGGCGCGGTCACGCCCTTGGGGCCGTGCGGGTCGAGCTCGAAGGACCGGAAGACGACCTCCACCTCGTCGCGGTGCGCGAACTCGGCCAGCCCCTTCGTGAACCGGGCCTTGCCGATGTAGCACCACGGGCAGGCGATGTCGCTCCAGATCTCGACGCGCATGATCCTTCTTCTCTCGGTCGCGGGGACCGCCCGTTCGGGAGGAGCGGGCGGTTTCCGCTTCAACCAACTGCCGGAACGTCTCATTCCCCGGACGGGGCCGCCACGCTCAGCCACAGCGTGACGTGGCTGCCGGAGCGGGGGACCTGCGGGTCCTGGCGCCAGCCGTGGGCGGCGTAGAAGGACTGTGCGCGCACGTTGTGCTCGTAGACCTCCAGCCGGGCCCGGCGGACTCCCGCCCGGCGCCAGGTGTCCAGGCAGGCGGAGTGCAGAGCGGTGCCGGTGCCGCGGCGCCAGTGGCCGGGGTCCACGTGGAGCTGGGTGAGGACGCTCTGCGCGTCGGCGGTGCGGTACGCGGCGACACCGGTGAGCACACCGTCCTGTTCGGCACAGAACACCCCGCCCTCCGGGCCGGTCCGCACGACGGCGCGGGCCCAGCCCTCGCGGCAGCGCGCGAGTTCGGCCTCGCCCCCGTAGACCTCCTCGGGGACACGCCCCTGGTAGTAGGTGGCCCGGGCCCGGGTGTGCAGGGCGGCTATGGCGTCGAGGTCGTCGGGGCGCGCGGCTCTGATCATGGATAGGGAAACGCGCCGCGAACCGTGGCGGTTCCCGGCGCGGCGCCCCGTGCGGGCGGAGGCTACTTCTTGAGCCACGCCTCCATCATCTTCTGCGCGATGGGCGCGGCCAGCTTGCCGCCGCCGATCTCGGACCGGTCGGTGTCCGAGTTCTCGATCACCACGGCGACCGCGATCCGCTTGCCGTCGAGCTTGCCGTACGAGGTGAACCAGGCGAGCGGCGGCAGGCTGTTGTTCACGCCGCGCTGCGCGGTACCCGTCTTCCCGCCGACCTCGGCGCCCGGGACCTGCGCGGGCTTGCCGCCGCCCTGCGTGGCGACGGTGCGCATGGCGTCCTGCAGCATCGAGGCGGTCTTGGCGCTCATGACCTCGTCCGACTTGGGATCCTTGAAGCTCTCCAGCACGTTGCCGCCGGAATCGGTGACCTCGGAGACCATGTGCGGGGCGACGAGCTTGCCGCCGTTCTCGATCGCCGCCGTCACCATCGCCATCTGGAGCGGCGTGGCCTGCACGTCGAACTGGCCGATACCCGTCTGTGCGACCTGGTCGACCGACATCTTCTGCGACGGGTACTTGCTCGCCGGCCGGGCGGTGACGGGAGTGGCGGTCTCCGTGTTGAAGCCGAGCTTCTCCGCCATCGCCCGCATCTTGTCCTGGCCGAGCTTGGATGCCAGTTCGGCGAAGACGTTGTTGCAGGACAGCCGCAGCGCGGTGCGCACGGACACGTTGTTGCACGCCTCGTTGCCCGCCTCGCTGGGCAGGGCGGTGCGGGTGCCCGGGATGGTGTACGCGCCGGGGATGCCGGTGGGCGCGTCGATGTCCGAGACCAGGCCGTTCTCGATGGCGGCGGCCATGGTGACAAGCTTGAAGGTGGATCCGGGGGCCTGCGGCTTGCGCAGCGCCACGTTCTCCATGGCCTTGCCCTGGTCGGCCGAGAGCTC
This sequence comes from Streptomyces sp. NPDC054883, assembly GCF_053610645.1. Taxonomy (NCBI): domain Bacteria; kingdom Bacillati; phylum Actinomycetota; class Actinomycetes; order Kitasatosporales; family Streptomycetaceae; genus Streptomyces; species Streptomyces sp. NPDC054883. Next base: position 55,813 of record NZ_JBSGYT010000029.1, read on the forward strand.
CTTCCAGGCCTCCTCGTCGGTGGCCCCGGTGATCCGGCCCGGGTCGAAGGAGGGGTTGTTCACCATCGCGAGGATCTGCCCGGTCGCCGGGTCGATGGCCACGGCGGAACCCTGCTTGCCCTGCAGCGCGTCGTACGCGGCCTTCTGGACGCCCTTGTCGATGGTGGTCAGCACGTTGCCGGGGGCGGCCCGCTTGTTGGTGAGGATGTCCATCGGTGTCTTGAGCCGGCTGTCGGAGCCGTTGAGGATGTTCTTGTAGACGCCCTCCAGCATGCTCACGCCGTAGGCCTGGGAGCTGTAGCCGGTGATCGGCGCGTACAGGGGGCCGTCGACGTAGGTGCGCTTGTACTGGAAGTCCTTGCCGCCGGTCTTCACCGAGCCGGTGATCGCCTCGCCGCCCACGATGATGTTCCCCAGCGGGTTCTCGTACTGCCCGATGAGGTTGCGCCGGTTGTTCTTGTCGTCTGCGAGCGCCTGGCCTTGGTACGCCTGCACCCAGGTGACCCGTACCAAGAGGGCCGCCACCAGAAGCAGACAGAAGACCGACGCGCGCCTGATCGTCTTGTTCATCCCCCGGAAAGACGCGCGAGCGGCGCCGGACGTTCCGCTCTGCCCCGATTGTGGCCGGGTTCTCAGCTTTTCCTCATGAGGAAGCCCCCCTCGTAGGCCGCGATCACCGCCTGGGTGCGGTCGCGGGAGCCGGTCTTGGCGAGGACGGCGGCGACGTGCGTCTTGACCGTCTGGGGACCGACGCCGAGGCGCTCGCTCACCTCGTGGTTGGACAGGCCGGTGGCGATCAGGCGCAGTACGTCGGCCTCCCGGTCGGTAAGCCGGGCCACCCAGGAGGCGGTGGCGCGGGGGGCGCCGGCCGCATGGGTGGCGGCGAGGGCCCGGACGGCGGAGGGGAACAGGAGGGAATCACCGCGGGCGACGAGCCGTACCGCGCCGATCAGCTCGTCCGGGTCGGCGCGCTTGAGGAGGAAGCCGGCGGCGCCCGCGCGCAGCGCCCCGTAGACGTAGGAGTCGTTCTCGAAGGTGGTGACGACCACGATCCGGGGCGGCTCGGCCATGGTGGCCAGGATCTGTTCCGTGGCACGGATGCCGTCGATCTCCGGCATCCGAACGTCCATCAGGACCACGTCGGGGGCCAGCGCGCGGACGAGGGAAACCGCTTCGGCGCCGCCGACGGCCTCGCCGACGACCTCCAGGTCGGGCTCGGCCTCCAGGATCACCCGCAGGGCGGTGCGGACCATCCGCTCGTCGTCGGCGAGCACGATGCGCAGTGGCGGCCGGCTCATCGCTCTTCCCCGCCCAGTGGAAGGACGGCGCGCAGCCGCCACCGGCCGTCATCCGGGCCGGCTTCGACGCTGCCGCCGAGGAGGGCGGCCCGCTCGGCCGCGCCGAGCAGTCCGCGGCCGCCCCTGTCGCGGGGCTCCGGCCCGTCCGCGGTGCCCTGCGGGTTGGTCATGGTGATCTCCAGTTCACGGTGGGTTCCGTCTTCGTCGCCCTCTACTGCGATCCACAGCTCGACGGGGCCCGCGCCGTGGCGCAGGGCGTTGCTCAGGCCCTCTTGGACGATCCGGTACGCCTCGCGGGAGGCGATCGCGGGGAGCCGGGACCAGTCCCGGGCGGCCCCGGGGTCCTGGTGGGCGGTGATCGGGGTGCCGGCGGCCCGGGAACGGGCGAGCAGGCCGTCGAGGTCGGCGGCGAGCGTCGGCGCGGGCTGCGGCCGGCCCGCCCCGTCGGTCCCGTCGCCCTCCCGCAGCAGGCCCAGCACGGCGTCCAGCTCGCCCACCGTCCGCCGCGTGGTGTCCTCGATCGCGGCCAGCGCCTCGCGCACGAAGTCCGGGTCGCTGTCCAGCACCCGACGGGCGGCGCTCGCCTGGAGGGTGACCGCGCTCAGCGCGTGCCCGACGGCGTCGTGCAGTTCCCTCGCGAGCCGGTTGCGCACCGCGAGGTCGGCCGCCCGCTCCTCCGCCGCCGCCAGCCGGTCGGCCGCGGTCGGCCCGAGGAGGACCGGCGCCGCCCGGGCCAGAAGTGCCCCGGCCGCGGCGGCGCACAGGACGAGCCCGCACAGCAGACCGATCCCGAGCAGCGGGGCGGTGTACGGGGCGGCGGCGGTACTGAACCAGCCGGCCCCCACCGGCGTGTCCCGCAGACGGCGCACGAACGGCAGCACGATCAGCACCGCCGCCATGGGCGGCACCGCGAGGCTCATCCCGCTGATGACGGCCCCGACCCCCAGGTGCAGCGTCCACCAGGCCGAAGTCCGCCCCCGGGCCGGCCAGGACCGGGCCGGCCCCTCCGCCAGTCGCGTGCCCGGCACCCCGCACAGGGCCCGAACGGCCCCCGCCGACATCGGCCGGACGAGCGCGAACACGGCGGTCACCGCGGCCAGCGGCAGGGACACCCCGTAGGCGGCGAAGGTCAGCGGGGTGGAGCCGAGGACGTTGCCCACGCCCGCCACGACGCTGACCGCCACCTCGGCGAGGAGGAAGTACGGCATCAGCAGGGCCCCGCCGAGGATCAGGTGTACCCACCGCCGCCGGGCCCGCGCCCCCAGCAGCCGGCCCACGCCGGCCCGTACCTCCGCCCGCATCCCGCTGCCCCCTGCGTCCCGTTGGCCCCTACGTCCCGCTGAACCCCGGCATCCGGCTGCCCCCGTCGGCCGTTCTCCCGTCCGCGCCGGTCCGTCTCACGCGGTGCGGCGTGAGGCGAGGAACCGGGCCAGGACCGCTGCGGCGAGCAGGCCGGTGATCATCTGGCCAGCGTAGGTCAGGACCATCGCGGTGGTGACCTCCGTGGCGGGATCGGTGGTAGCCGTCAAGGCGATCAGCAGCCACAGGCCCCAGCACGCCGCAGCCGCCGCCCCGGTCCATGCCAGGGCCAGCGCCCACCGGGCCTGTCGGGCCCCGCCCCGCGCCAGGTTCACGGCACCCGCGCCCGCGGCCAGGGCGCACATCGCGTGGGTGGCGGACACCGCGCCCGTCTGCGGATTGAACTGGGCGATCTGCGACGCGCTCAGCCCGGCCTCGCCGCCGAAGGCCCAGTGGAGCTGCACGGCCGCCACGGCCACGGCCATCACCGCCGCGGCTCCCGCCACCACCCCCGTGGGTGACGGGAGCCGCTCCCCCAGGACGCCCTGCCACCGCCGGCCCCAGCGCTCCCGCGCATAGGGGACGAACAGCCCGGCCAGGGCTATGGCCTGCAGGATGAAGCCGCCGTAGACGACGTTGAACACCCAGGGGTCGAGGAAGGGCTCCTTGGCCGCCTCCGCGGCGGCGTCCGGCCCCAGGCCCACGGCGCCCAGGAGGCATTGGGCGGGGAAGGCCACGACGACCGGAACGAGCAGTCCGGTGGCGATGAACACCGGGACGGTCAGCAGCCAGGACGGCACCCGCAGGCCCCATGACCGGGTGAGCACCAGCACGAGCACGATGACGGCCGAGTCCATGGCCAGGGTGACGGCGTTCGCCACCTTGAAGAACATGCCGGGCTCCAGCAGCACGCTGCCGTCCGGTATCCCGATGCGGCTCCCCGCCAGCCAGGCGCCTTTGAGGCACAGGTAGGGCACGGTGGTGGCCAGGGCTGCCGCCCGCAGGATCCGCCCGACGACCCCGGGCCGGGAGGTCCCCGGACCGGTGGACGGCGGCTGCCCCGCGTACGTCGCCGCGTACGTCGTCCCGATGGTGTGTACCGGTCGTGTGGTCATGACCCAACGGTCGCGTGCGCGCCGCCCCACCGCCTCCCCCACGAAGGTGAACCGCCTCCCCCGCCCGGGGGAGGAATCCCCACCTCCGGCGCGTCACACCACCGCGTCACATCCGGCGCCTCACACCCGGCGCCTCACACCCGGCATCTCACACCCGGCATCTCACACCCGGCATCTCACACCCGCCGCCTCACATCCGGTCTCTCACATCCGGCGCGTCGCCACCGACAGCCGGTCGCGCGCCTCGAACAGCGCGGCCTTGATGCCCTGCTCGTGCCGCGGCGTCAGCCGGGCGACCGGCACCGAGCAGCTCACCGCGTCCCGCGCCGGGGTGCGGTACGGCACCGCCACCCCGAAGCAGCGCAGCCCCAGGGTGTTCTCCTCCCGGTCGACCGCGTACCCCTGTTCCCGCACCAGCGCCAGCTCGTCCACCAGCCGCTCCCGGTCGGTGATGGTGTGCTCGGTGACCGCCTCCAGCCGGCGCGGCAGCAGCCCGCGCACCTCGTCGTCGGTGTGCGTGGCCAGCAGGGCCTTGCCGAGGGCCGTGGAGTGCACGGGCAGCCGCCGCCCGACCCGGGTGAACGGCCGCAGGTAGTGCTGGGACTGGCGGGTCGCGAGGTAGACCACGCTCGTCCCGTCCATCCGGGCCAGGTGGATCGTCTCCGTCGTGTCGTCGGAGAGCCGGTCCAGAGTGGGCCTGGCCGCCGCGACCACCTCGTCGCCGTCGATGTAGGAACTGCCGACGAGCAGGGCGCGCACGCCGATGCCGTACCGCGTGCCCGTGGCGTCGGTCTCCACCCAGCCCAGGTTCACCAGCGTGCGCAGCAGCATGTACAGGCTGGACTTGGGCAGCGCGAGGTCGTGCTGGATGTCGGCCAGGCTGTGCAGTCCCGGCCGGGCCGCGAAGTGCTCCAGCAGCATGACCGTGCGCACGGCCGACTTGACGGCCGCCGGGGCTCCCGGACCGCCCCCCTCCGTGACTTCGTCCCCCGGCGTCCCGGAACCACCTCTGGTCATCGGCCTCGTGCCCCTCTCGTCTCGTTATCCCTTGTCAACCGGGAAGACGCGGAAATAGAGTCCACACTGGATGTGATCATTCACCCATCGGAACGGCGTTCAGAATACTGAACGCCGCCCTCTGGGTCGGCGTGGATCCAGGAGGCAGTGCGCCATGGCAGCTACACCAGTCTGGAGTGTGGACCCCCGCACCGGGAAGCAGCACGGGCAGGTTGCGGTGGAGGCCACAGCCCAGGAGGTGGACGCAGCCGTACGCGCGGCGCACGCCGCCCGGGCCGCGCTCGCCGACCGCGCCGCCCGCACCGCCTTCCTGCGCGGGGCCGCCGAGCTGCTGGACGCGGCCGCGGACCAGGTCGTCGAAACCGCCGACGCCGAGACCGCGCTCGGGCCCGGCCGGCTCACCGGCGAGCTGGCCCGCACCACCGGCCAGCTGCGGGCCTTCGCCGACGCCGTGGACGAGGGCGGCTACCTCGACATCCGCATCGACCGCGCCGACCCCTCGCTGAGCCCGCCGCGCCCCGGACTGCGCCGCTACAAGGTGCCGCTGGGCGTGACCGCCGTCTACGCCGCCTCCAACTTCCCGCTCGCCTTCTCCGTGCCCGGCGGGGACACCGCGAGCGCCCTCGCCGCCGGCTGCCCCGTGGTGGTCAAGGCGCACCCCGACCACCCGGCGACCTCCGAACTGTGTGCCTCGCTGCTGCGCCGGGCGGCGGTACGGGCCGGGCTGCCGGCCGCGGCCGTCGCCGTCGTCCACGGCTTCGGGGCCGGCCTGGAACTGATCCGCCACCCGCTCGTCGCGGCGGCCGGGTTCACCGGTTCCGTCCGGGGCGGACGGGCCCTGTTCGACGCGGCCGCCGCCCGGCCCGTGCCGATCCCCTTCCACGGCGAACTGGGCTCCCTGAACCCCGTCGTGGTCACCCCGGCGGCGGTCGCCGAGCGCGCCGATGAGATCGGCGCGGGGCTCGCGGGCTCGCTCACGCTCGGCGTCGGCCAGTTCTGCGTCAAGCCCGGCCTCGCCCTCGTCCCCGCGGGCCCGGACGGTGACCGGCTCACCGCCGCGCTCGGCAAGGCGCTCGGCGAGACCGGGCCGGGGGTGCTGCTGGACCACCGGATGCGGGACGCCTTCGTCGCCGGGGTCCGCGAGCGGTCGGCGCTGCCCGGAGTGGATGCGCCCGTCGCCCCGGGCCCGGGCGGGGAGCACTCCGTCACCGCCGGGTACCTGACCCTGCCGGCCCGGACCCTCCTCGACGGCGGGCCGTCCTACGAGGTGCTCCTGGAGGAGTGCTTCGGCCCGGTCGGGGTCGTCGTCCGGTACGCGGACGGGGCCGAGGCGGCCGAGGTGCTGGGCCGGCTCGGCGGGAACCTGAGCGCCACCCTCCAGCTCTCGGCGGCCGAGACCGAGGGCGCGCCCGGGCCGGCCGCCGAACTGATCGCGCAGGTCACCGGGTTGGCGGGCCGGATCGTGGTGAACGGCTGGCCGACCGGGGTCGCGGTGGCGCCGGCCCAGCACCACGGCGGCCCGTACCCGGCGGCCACCTCGCACTTCACCTCGGTCGGCGGCGCCGCCATCGAGCGCTGGCTGCGGCCGGTGGCGTACCAGTCGGTGCCGGACGCGCTGCTGCCCGCGGAGCTGCGCGAGGGCAACCCGCTGGGGCTGCCGCGCCGGGTCACCGGGGGCTGACGCCGGGGGCCGGGCCCCGGGCGGAGGCCGCCGGGCGGCGGGCCGGGCCGGGCACCCGCGGGGGGCTCCGGCCCGCTGGTGGGGCGGGCCAAGTCCGTTGCCGCCTCCGCCCCGGGCAGGGCAGGTTGCCGCTCATGCCGAAGCCGCACGGGTTCACGTACGAAGGACAGGGCGACCGCGTCGTCATCACGCGCCGGGGCCGGGCCGCGGGCACCCTGCGCGGGGCCCGGGCCGCGAGGTTCCTCGCCGAGGTGGAGTCGGGCGACGCCCAGCTGGTCATGGCCCGCTGGACCGGCGCCTACAAGTTCGGCAACGAGCGCACGGCCCGGAACCACCCGCGCAACCGCGGTTGAGAAGTCCTGCGAGGGTAAGGGAACGGCAAAGCGGTGTCGGTCGTTCTCCGGGCATGACCGCTATGACCCCTGGTTCCAATCTGCCGCTCAACACCGTCCGCGTGACGGTGGATGTGGCTGCCCCGGTGCGGCTCGACGTTTCCGGGCTCCTCCTCACGGCGGACGGCAAGGTGCGTTCGGACGCCGACTTCATCTTCTACAACCAGCCGACCGGGCCCGGTGTGAGCTACCGGTCCGGCGGCGGTTCGGCGCCCGACTCGATCACCGTCGACACCGCCGCCCTGCCGCCGGGCATCGAGCGGATCGTGGTGACCGCGAGTCCGGACGCCGCCGGGCAGACCTTCCAGGGCATCGAACCCACCGCCACGGTGCGGGACGCGGCGAGCGGTGCGGTGATCGCCACGTTCACCCCGCCGCAGCTCGGCGCGGAGACCGCCCTCGTGGTGGTGGAGGTGTACCAGCGCGGCGGTGCGTGGAAGGTGCGCGCCGTGGGCCAGGGGTACGCCAACGGCCTCGCCGGCATCGCCACGGACTTCGGGGTCACGGTCGAGGAGGAGCCGGCCGCCCCCGCGCCCGCCGTCGCCGCGCCGCCGATGCCCGCGGCCGTCCCGGCCGCCCCGCCCATGCCCTCGGCGCCCGCCCCGGCCCCCGCCGCTGCCGCCACCGGGAAGATCAACCTCGACAAGGGGCGGGTCAGCCTCCGCAAGAACCAGACCGTCTCCCTCGTCAAGGGCGGCCGCCCGCTGCTCTCCCAGGTCAAGATGGGCCTCGGCTGGGAACCCGCGTTCGGCGGCCGGGCCATCGACCTCGACGCGTCCGTCATCGCCTACGGCCCGCAGCGCAACCACATCGACAGCTGCTACTTCGGCAAGCTGTCGATCCTCGGCGGAGCCGTCAAGCACTCGGGTGACAATCTGACCGGCGAGGGCGCCGGGGACGACGAGGTCATCGTCGTGGACCTCGGCCGGCTGCCCGCCGAGGCCACGGGCCTGGTCTTCACGGTCAACTCCTTCTCCGGCCAGAAGTTCACCGAGGTGGCGAAGGCCTACTGCCGCCTGATCGACGCGGCGAGCGACGAGGAGCTGGTCCGCTTCGACCTCACCGGCGCGGAGCCGCAGACCGGCGTCATGATGGCCAAGCTGATCAGACAGTTCAGCGGCGAGTGGGAGATGACGGCCATGGGCGACTTTGTGAAGTCCCGCACAGTGCGGGGCATGGTCAAGCCCGCCGCGGAGGCACTCTGAGCAGGTGAGCGGCCACATCGTGCGACCGGCGGCCAACGCCGGGTGAGCGATGCCACCCCGAAATCGGAGGTGACTGTCAGTGGCCGCCCGTAGCCTTGGACTCATGCAGAAGACACTCCAGCCCGCGGGTCCGGCCCGCCCGTCCGCCGCAGAGGCGAACGCGGCGATCCGGCACCTCGTCGAGACCAGGGTGGACGACGAGTGGCCCTCCGAGGCGTACGAATTCCTGCTTGAGGAGTGGGCCGCGGCCTCCCGTGCGGAGGCCGCACCGGCCCAGTAGGGCCGGGGCGGAGCCACCCCGGCCCGCCGGGCAGCAGCGGCCCTGCCGCCGTCCGTCGGCGTCCTCAGTGGGCGCGCCGCCAAGGGCCGGTGATGGCCAGCATGATCCCCGGCTCCTGGATGTTGGCGTACAGGGTGCGCCCGTCAGGGGAGAAGCAGACGCCCGTGAACTCCGAGTACTCGGGGTTCTCGGCCGTCCCCGTGTTCATCTCGTTGCGGGCGAGCGGATAGGTGCGGCCCGACTCCGTCGCGCCGAGCAGGTGCTGGACGCCTTCGCCGTCCTCCGCGATGACCAGGCCGCCGTACGGGGACACCGTGATGTTGTCCGGCCCGTCGAAGGCGCCGTCCTTGGACGGGTCGGCGTTCACCCCGAGCAGGACCATCAGCCGGATCGTGCGCCGCTTCGGGTCGTAGAACCAGACCTGGCCGTCGTGCGCCGCGCCCGGGCTCTCGGAGCGGGCGTAGGAGGAGACGAAGTACGCGCCCCCGTCGGCCCACCACATGCCCTCCAGCTTGCGCGCCCGGGTCACGGCGTCCGCCCCGAACTGCTTGCGCACCGACGTCGTGCGCCCGTCGCGGTCCGGGACCTCGGCCCAGTCGACCCCGTACACGGTGCCGGTCTGCGTAGCGCGCGAGAGGTCGTCCACGAACCGCCCGGAGCTGTCGAAGCACTTGGCCGCCGCGAGCACGCCCGCGTCGGGGGCGAGCGTACGCAGCTTGCCGCGCCCGTGGTGGAAGCCCTTCGGCGGGGTCCAGCGGTAGAGCAGGCCGTTGGGGCCGGAGGCGTCCTCCGTCAGGTAGGCGTGGCCCTGGCGCGGGTCGATGACGACCGCCTCGTGCGCGTACCGCCCGAACGCCTTGACGGGCTGCGGGCCGCGGTTGGCGCGGCGGTCGTGCGGGTCGACCTCGAAGACGTAGCCGTGGTCCTTGGTCATCCCGTTCTTGCCGGCCAGGTCCTCGGTCTCCTCGCAGGTCAGCCAGGTCCCCCAGGGGGTGGCGCCGCCCGCGCAGTTGGTGGACGTACCGGCGATGCCGACCCATTCGGCGACCTCGCCGCCGCGGCGGACCTCGACGACCGTGCAGCCGCCGGAGGCCGCCGGGTCGTAGACGAGGCCCTCGGTGAGGGGGACCGGGTGGGCCCAGCCCGAGCGGGGACCCTTCAGCTCGTGGTTGTTGACGAGGAGGGTGACCCCCCGGTGGCCCTCGAAGGCGGCCGTGCCGTCGTGGTTGGAGGGGGTGCTCTCGCCGGAGTCGAGCTTCGTCACGCCGCTGTGGGTGATGACGCGGTAGGTGAAGCCGGCCGGGAGGGCCAGGATTCCGGCCGGGTCGGAGACGAGCGGGCCGTAGCCGGGCTCGTGCCGGCGACCGTGCTCGTCGTGCCGGGGGCTGTCGTCGGCCGCCAGCGCTCCGGGTGCGGTGGCGAGCGCGCCGACGGTTCCGGTGAGCGCGACGCCCGCGCCGGCGATGACGGTGCGGGCGGTGAAGTCTCTACGGCTGAGGGGCATCGTGGCTCCAGGGGGTGGGCGGTGGTGCGCCTGTCGTGCGGTCGTCGGCGCACACGCTCCCGCCCGCACGTGAACGGCGGCTGAACTACCCCGGAAAACCGGCTGACCCTTGACGGCCGGCCGCAATGGCCGACTCCGGCCGGTGATCGGCGCGTTGTCCACCCCGGGCCGTGGTGCCCGTAGCCGCGGAAGGGGTCCGGGGCCGCGGGGTCAGTTGCGGCGGGAACGGGCCTTGAATGCGGCCTTCCGGGCTTCCTTCGCCGCCTTCTTGTCGGGGTGCAGCCGGCCCATCGCCTCCAGGACCTCCGCCGTCGCCGGGTGCGCCACCCGCCAGACCTCGTCGAAGAAACCGGTGTGGTGTCCCGTCAGCGTCTGCATCAGCAGCGGCAGTTCCTCCGCTTCCGCGTCCGCCGCCAGCTGCGCCGCGATCGTGTCGACCGTCAGCCAGAAGACCATCGCCCCGTCCGGAGCCGGTACGTCCGCCGCCCCGCGCTCGGCCAGCCACACCCGGGCGAGCCCGCCCAGCTGCGGATCGTCCAGCACCGCCCGGACCGCGGGTTCCGCTTCGGGTCCGGCCGGGGCGAGGGCCTGCTGGCAGCGCAGCCGGCGCAGTGGGGCCCCTTCGTCGTCGCCGCGGGCCGCCTCGAGCAGTTCGGCCACCGCAGCGGGCAGTTCGCGGCCGGCCAGCCACTGCTCGACCTCCGCCTGCGCCGCGTCCTCGGGGTAGCGGGAGACCGTGTCCAGCAGGGCGTCCGCGCCCTTGTCGGCCAGTTCGCCGATGGCGGGCGCCTCGACCCCGGCTTCGAGCATGCGGGCGCGGACCCCGTACAGGCCGAGGGCGGTCAGCCGTACCATGCCGTACCGGGCGATGTCCTCCTCGTCCGCGTCGGCCGGCCCCGGGAGCAGTTCCTCGTCGTCGGCCTCGGCCATCAGCTCCTCGTCGACGGGCCGGTACTCGACCAGCCCGATGGGCTCCAGCTGCCGGAACTGGTCGTCCAGGCGCATCATCGCGTCGGAGACCTGCTCCAGCACCGCGTCGGTCGGCTCCCCCATGTCGTCGGGGACGACCATCGAGGCGGCGAGGACGGGCAGCGGCACCGGGCTCTCCCCCGCGCCGCCCGCTGCGACGGTGAGCAGGTAGAGGTTGGCGAGGACCCCGTCGAGGAAGTCCGCCTCGCGGGCCGGGTTCCAGTCGAGGCAGTCGAAGTCGATCGCCCCGCCGTCCTCCAGCGCGTCGACGAGGTCGTCCAGATCGGGTACGGCCGCGTCCGCGAGGACGGTGTCCAGGGCGGCCAGCCACAGGTCGAGTACGTCACCGGGCGCGCCCCCGGTGATCAGGGCGAGGTCCTCGCCGGGTTCGGCCGTCCCGTGTTCCGCCTCGTCGGCGTCCTCCTCGGGTTCGGTCACGTCGACCAGGCCGGTGTCGACGGCCACCCGCCAGGCCTGGCTCGTGTACACCGGGCCGTCCGGGTCCGTCGCGTCGAGCCCGAGCGCGGCCGCAGCCTGCGGCAGCTGGTCGGCGGCCAGTTCGCCGCCGACCTCGACGCGCGTGCCGGGGCCGGCCCAGCGGGCGAGGCGCACGGCCCGGGCGAACAGGGGTGCGACCAGGGCGTCGCGGGCCAGCTCCGCATCGGAGTGCAGCCGTACCGGCGGCAGCGTGGGGTGCGGCTCTGCGGACATGGGGCGGTTCTCCTCGTGGACGCGGTGGTGGGACCGTCGGGCCGGACGGCGACGCCCAGCGTAGACGCATTTCGGGCACTGCCACGGGCCCAACGCCTTTGGTTCATCCCACAGTCAGCTGCCGTATTCCCTGGAGACCTTGACAACTTCACGCCCTACACAGGAAATTGACGCGCGTAGATGTAGCGAAGAGCCGAACCCCGCTCCCTGCCGACGTTTCCGGGCACCCAGCGATCCCCGGGTGCCACCCTCCACACACCGGAGTTCTTGACCATGCGCTCCACGCACCCCCGTTCCGCCGCCATTGCGGCCCTCGTCGCCACGGCCCTGGCCACCGGTCTGCTCGCGGGCTCCGCCGACGCTGCCGAGGGCGCCGCGTCCGCCGATCCGGTACGCATCCACGACATCCAGGGCACCACCCGGATATCCCCGCTCAACGGCAAGCAGGTCACCGGCGTCGAGGGCATCGTCACCGGCGTGCGCACGTACGGCTCGCGCGGCTTCTGGATGCAGGACCCGGACGCCGACGACGACGCCGCCACCAGCGAGGGCGTCTTCGTCTTCACGAGCTCGGTCCCGACCGTCGCGGTCGGCGACGCCGTCAAGGTGACCGGCACGGTCGGCGAGTACGTCCCGGGCGGCGTCTCCTCCGGCAACCAGTCGGTCACCCAGATCAGCAAGCCGGCCGTCACCGTGGTGTCCTCCGGCAACGCGCTGCCCGAAGCCGTCGCGGTCAACGAGTACAGCGTCCCCGCCGAGTACGCGCCGGCCGGCGACGCGGCCGCCGCCGGCAGCATCAACGGCCTGCCGCTGGAACCCTCGCGGTACGCCCTGGACTACTACGAGTCCCTTGAGGGCATGAACGTCCGCATCGGCACCTCGCGCGTCGTCGGCGCCACCGACCCGTACGCGGAGCTGTGGGTCACGGTGAAGGGCTGGGAGAACACCGCCAAGCGCGGCGGTACGCTCTACGGCTCGTACGAGTCCCAGAACACGGGCCGCCTGCAGATCCAGCAGCTGGCGCCCCTCGCGCAGCAGCCGTTCCCGGTGGCCAACGTCGGCGACAAGCTGACCGGCACCACGGAAGGCCCGCTCGACTTCAACCAGTTCGGCGGCTACACCCTGGTCGCGCGCACCCTCGGCCAGGTCCAGGCGGGCACGCTCGCCCCCGAGAAGACCAAGGCGCAGGCCCCGGGCGAGCTCGCGGTGGCCACGTACAACGTCGAGAACCTCGACCCGACCGACCCGCAGTCGAAGTTCGACAACCTGGCGAAGGCGGTCGTCGAGAACCTCGCCTCCCCCGACATCGTGGCCCTGGAGGAGATCCAGGACGACAACGGCGCCAAGAACGACGGCACCGTCTCGGCGGAGCAGACGCTCACCAAGTTCACCGCCGCCATCGCGGCGGCGGGCGGCCCGGCCTACCAGTGGCGGACCATCAACCCGGAGAACAACAAGGACGGCGGCGAGCCCGGCGGCAACATCCGCCAGGTGTTCCTGTTCAACCCCGCCCGGGTCTCCTTCACCGACCGGGCGGCGGGCGATTCCACGACCGCGACCGGTGTGACGACGGAGAAGGGCCACGCGGCCCTGACCCACTCCCCCGGCCGGATCGACCCGGCGAACCCGGCCTGGGCCGACAGCCGCAAGCCGCTGGCGGGCGAGTTCGTCTTCCGCGGCCGGACGGTCTTCGTGATCGCCAACCACTTCACCTCGAAGGGCGGCGACGAGGGCCTGGCCTCCGCGCACCAGCCGCCGGTTCGTTCCTCGGAGGCCAAGCGGCGGCTCCAGGCGCAGGCCGTGAACGGCTTCGTCAAGGAGATCCTGGCGACGGAGAAGAACGCCGACGTCCTCGCGGTCGGCGACATCAACGACTTCGAGTTCTCGGGGACGGCGCAGGCGCTGGAGGACGGCGGCGTGCTGTACTCGGCGATCAAGTCGCTGCCGAAGGCGGAACGTTACTCCTATGTCTACCAGGGCAACGCCCAGGTACTGGACCAGATCCTGACGAGCCCGGCCGTCAAGAACTTCTCCTACGACAGCGTGCACATCAACGCGGAGTTCGCCGCCCAGAACAGCGACCACGACCCGCAGGTGCTGCGCTTCCGCCCGTAACCGCGGACCGCGGCCGGCCCGGGCGCCCTCCCGCCCGGGCCGCCTGCCACACTGCCGGCATGATCTTCCGCGCCGCGACCCGTGCCGATCTGCCCGTCCTCCTGGCCGGCGACGGCGACGCCGCGGTCACCGAGGCGCACGAGCGGGCTTTCGCCGCCATCGAGGCGGACCCGCGCAACGAGGTGCTCGTCCTGGCGGACGGGGACCAGGTGCTGGGGTGCCTCCAGCTGACGTACGTTCCCGGCCTCGGCCAGGGGGCCGGGAACGGGCGCTGGTCGAGGCGGTACGCGTGCGCCCGGACCGGCGGGGCGACGGACTGGGCACCGAGCTGATGGGGCGGGCGGTGGCGCGGGCCCGCGAGCGGGGCTGCGGTCTGGTGCAGCTGACCAGCAGCAAGCGGCGGGTGCAGGCGCACCGCTTCTGCGAACGGCTGGGTTTCGCGCGCAGCCACGACGGCTTCAAGCTGCTGCTGACGGACTGAACGGGCACCGGCGGGGGCGAGATGGGGACTTTCGCCCCTGGCGTGACGCTGGCCACATCCGTACCCGTTCAACCCGGGTTGTGGTGTTGAGTATCCCCACGCCAGGCCCACGCCCGATCCGTCCCCCCGCACTCCTGGAGGACCGCGTGTTCCCCTCCGTCTCCCTCGCCCGGGAAATCGGGCTGGCCGTGCTGCTCTTGGCGGCGCTGACCTGGGTCATCGGTCTCGGCCACATGCTGTGGGACAGCCGGTTCCACCACCCGGAGCCGGGCGCCCGCGAGGGCCTCGCGGCCATCCCGGCCCAGCGCGGCCCGGCCGGCCACCCGATGGAGACGGTCGAGCTGACCGAGGAGGAGGAACGGGCCTTCGCGGGCCTGATCCGCACCATCGCCCCGCACTGACCACCACGTTCCGCGCGAACGCCCTCCCACCCCGCTCGGGGGTGTGGGAGGGCGTTCGCGCGGAATCGGGCGGGCCGGTTCAGTTGTGGCTGTGCAGGACCTCGTTCAGGCCGCCCCAGACCGCGTTGTTCGGGCGGGCCTCGACGGCGCCGGTGACCGAGTTGCGGCGGAAGAGGATGTTGCTGGCACCCGAGAGCTCCAGGGCCTTGACGATCTGGCCGTCCGGCAGGGTGACGCGGGTGCCCGCGGTCACGTAGAGGCCGGCCTCGACGATGCACTCGTCGCCCAGCGCGATGCCGACGCCCGCCTCGGCGCCGACCAGGCAGCGCTCGCCGATCGAGATGATCTGCTTGCCGCCGCCCGAGAGGGTGCCCATGGTGGAGGCGCCGCCGCCGATGTCGGAGCCGTCGCCGACCACGACGCCGGCCGAGATGCGGCCCTCGACCATGGAGGTGCCGAGGGTGCCGGCGTTGAAGTTGACGAAGCCCTCGTGCATGACGGTGGTGCCCTCGGCCAGGTGCGCGCCGAGGCGGACCCGGTCGGCGTCGGCGATGCGGACGCCCTTGGGGGCGACGTAGTCCGTCATCCGGGGGAACTTGTCGATCGAGGTGACCTGGAGGTGCAGCCCCTCGGCGCGGGCGGTCAGCCGTACGGTCTCCACCTGGTCGACGGCGACCGGGCCGAGCGAGGTCCAGGCGACGTTGGCCAGCAGGCCGAAGAGGCCGTCCAGGTTCTGGCCGTGCGGCTTGACCAGGCGGTGGCTGAGCAGGTGCAGGCGCAGGTACGCGTCGTGCGCGTCCAGCGGCTTGTCGTCGAGCGAGGCGATCACGGTGCGGACGGCTACGACCTCGACGCCGCGCCGCGCGTCCGGCCCGAGGGCCTTGGGCGCGGCCTCGCCCAGGAGCTCCACGGCCCGCTCCGCGGTGAGGCGCTCGGTGCCGGCCGGGCCGGGCTCGGCGAGCAGCTCGGGGGCGGGGAACCAGGTGTCGAGGACGGTGCCGTCGGCGGCGAGGGTGGCAAGTCCGGCGGCGACGGCGCCGGTGGTACGCGTAGCAGTCATATCCGAAACCTAACCGGCCAGGGCCTGCGGTTGCGAACCGGTCTCATGTGCCGGGCGCGCTGCCCCGTCCCCGTCCGGGCGGGCATCCTCCCCTCGGGCTTCCTCCCGCCGGGCCTGCCGCGCCGACGCCCAGAACACCGCCCCGCCGGCGGCCGCCGCGAGCGCCGCGCACAGTGGCCAGAGCAGCCCGGGCGCGGCGGCGTACAGCGCTCCGCCCAGCGGCGCGCCGAGCACGACCCCGCTGACCGACACCCCGGCGTACAGGCTCTGGAACCGCCCGGCCGCGTGGTCCGGCGCCTGGTCGGCCACGTAGGCGGTGGCGGTGGTCTTGTAGAGGATCTCCCCGAGGCTCAGCAGCACCATCATGGCGACGGCGCTCACCGCGCCCGCCCCGCCGACCAGCGCCGCGTACCCGGCACCGACGAGCACGAGCCCGGTGGCGATGACGGGCAGCGGGGGCCGGCCCCGCAGGGCGACGGCGGCGGGCAGCTCCAGCAACAGGATCACGCCCCCGTTGAGGGCGATGACCAGTCCGAAGGCGCTGACGTCCAGGCCGTGGTCGGCGAGGAAGACCGGGAAGGTGCCGTACTGCTGGCGGTAGACGAGGTCGGTGACGAGGATGGCGCCGAGCAGGACGAGTACGGCCGGCCTGGCCCGCAGCTCGCCCCATATGCCGCCGCCCCCGTCCGGGGCCGCGGCGGGCTTCCTGGAGGCGCCCCGGGCCGGGACGACGCGGGCGGTCCAGCCGGCGAAGAGCAGCGTGCCGAGGCCGTCGGCGACGAAGAGCCAGTCGTAGGAGGCGGCGGTCGCGACGAGGGCCCCGAGGGGCGGCCCGAGGGTGAAGCCGCCGTTGGAGACGCAGCGCACCACGGCGAAGGCCTGCCGGCGGGCCCCTTCCGGCACGGTGACGGCGACCAGTGCGGAATTCGCGGCGCGGATCACCCCGGAGGCGTACTGGGCCACCGGCAGGGCGGCGTACAGCAGCGGCGTGGCCAGCAGCGGAAGGCTCACCAGGGTGAGTCCACCGAGACAGGCGGCGACGAGGAGGACCCGGCGGTGGCCGAAGCGGTCGCCGTACCAGCCGCCGGTGAAGTTCCCGGCGACCATGCCGATGCCTCCGACGCCGACGGCGACGCCCGCCTGGGCGGCGCCCAGACCGCGCGGGCCGGAAAGGTAGAGGAAGACGAAAACGAACGTGAAGCTGACGACGGCGTTGACGAACACACCCGCGGCCAGCAGCCACACGACCCTCGGCACGTCCTTGAACACCTGCGGCACGGCCACCCACCCCCGAGTTAGTTCCCTTTGGGAACGGACTATGTCAACATGGCAGCCTCGGGTCAACGGACAGAGGAGTTCCCATGGCCCAGCGCACCACCCTCGGTGACGCGGACTGCTCCATCGCCCAGGCCCTCGACGTCGTCGGGGACTGGTGGACGCTGCTGATCGTGCGCGACGCCGCGCGCGGCGTGCACCGCTTCGACGAGTTCCAGCGCGAGCTGGGCATGTCCCGAAAGGTCCTCGCCGAGCGGCTGAAACTGCTCGTCGAAGCCGGGGTGCTGATGCGCGTGCCGTACCAGGAACGCCCGGTGCGGCACGAATACCGGCTGACCCCGCGCGGGCGGGCCCTGCTGCCGGTACTGGTCGCCCTCCAGGACTGGGGCGACACCTGGATCCTCGGAGAGGGAGAGATGACGGCGACGACCGCGGAATCCTCGTGCGAGGCGGTACGCGTGCACGCGCTGCGCGGCACCCGCCTGCCGGAACTGCTGCTGCCGGACCGGTTCGGCGAGCTGCGCGACCCGGTGGCCGACACCCCGTTCACCGTCCTGTACTGCTTCCCGGGCGCGTACGCCCGGGCCGAGTCCTACCCGCCCGGCTGGGCCGGGATCCCGGGGGCGAAGGGCTGCACGCTGGAGTCGTGCACCTACCGGGACCAGCTGGCGCAGTTCACGGCGGCGGGCGCGACGGTGCACGGGGTCTCCACCCAACGCCCCGACGAACAGCGGGAGTTCGCGGAGGCGCAGCAGCTGCGCTTCCCGCTGCTCTCGGACGCGGGCCTCGAACTGGTGGCGGCCCTGCGGCTGCCGACCTTGCGGGCGGCGGGAGTGACCAGGATCAAGCGACTGACGCTGGTGGTGGACCGGGAGCGGACCGTGCGCGAGGTGTTCTACCCGATCGGGGACATCGAGGCGAGCGTCCGGGCCGCCCTCGCCGCGGTCCGCGCGGCCGGCCCCTGAGCCGCGGGCCGGCCCGGCCATGACCCGTCGGACCCCTACGGCCGCCCCAGCACCCGCGACAGCAGCTCGCGCGCGGACCGCTCGTCGTACTCGGCCTCGGTCAGCAGGACCTGGAGGCTGATGCCGTCCATCACCGCCGACACCGCCCGGGCCGTCGCCGGATCCACCCGCTCGGCCAGCGCCACCACCACCGCCTCGCACCACTCGGCCGCCACCGGCCGCAGCGCCGGCTTGCGCAGGGCGGACAGGTACAGCTCGTACTCCAGTTCCGCGCTCGCCCGGTCCGCCGTCAGGAACTCCCCCAGCCGGCGGGCCAGTGCCGCCGCCAGGTCGCCGTAGCCATCACCTTCGCCGTCACCTTCGCCGTCACCGAGCTCGGCCAGTGCCACCGCGAAGCCCTCGTTCGCCTGTCGCAGCGCCGCCACCAGCAGCTCGTCGAGCGTCGCGAAGTGGTACGTCGTCGAGCCCAGCGGTACGCCCGCCTCCGCCGCCACGCTCCGGTGGCTCAGCCCCGCGATGCCCCCGGCGGCCACCACCCGGGTCGCCGCGTCGATGATCCGCTGCCTGCGGTCGGGGTCGTACCGGCGGCCCATCAGTGCGCCGCCCCGCCGAGGTTCAGCAGGACCACGCCGCCGATGATCAGGGCGATCCCGGCGATCTTCGCCGCGGTGGCCGCCTCCCCCATGAACACCATCCCGATGGCGGCGATGGCGGCCGTGCCGACCCCGGCCCATATCGCGTAGGCCGTCCCCACCGACATCGACTTCAGCGTCTGCGCGAGCAGGGTGAAGGCGATCAGGTACCCCAACAGCGTGCCCAGCGACGGCCAGAGCCGGGTGAAGCCGTCGCTGTACTTCATGGCGGTCGTCCCTGCCACCTCGGAGGCGATGGCCGCCGCGAGCAACACGTAAGGCATGTGTACAACGGTACACACGCCTTGCGTACGGCCGTACGCGAACGGGCCGGTCAGTTCAGCGTGAACCAGGCCGCGCGCGCCTTCTTCCACTCCGGGTGGGTGAGGTCCTTGGCCTCGACGCCGTCGCCGTACAGGTCCGCCGACCCGCTGTCGGTGATCAGCTGCACCCGCGGGCCCGCGGCCGTCAGGTCCGGCACCTCCACGATCGCCTCCCAGCCGCCGGGGTCGGTCGTCGGCAGGTCGGCCCGCTTGACCGGGGCGTGGCCGGCGATCCCGTCCCACTGGTAGAGGGCGTACGGGTCGGAGTTGTCGTCGGCGGCCCACGAGCCGGCGAGGATCAGGTACTGGTCCGCCGCGTTCTTGCGGATGTCACGGACGGCGAGGCCGCCCAGGTCGAGCTCGATGCCCGCCCCGAACACGGCCTTCGAACCGCTCGAGAGCACCTTGTCGAAGTTGGTCACCGGCACGAGCAACGCCTTGCCGCCCGGTACGGCGGGCGCCAGCGGGGCCCGGAAGCCCAGGTAGGCGGTGGTCGTGGAGCCGGGGGCGAACTCCAGCCCCTCGACGTTGAACCCGTCGATCTGCTTGGGCGCCTCGCCGGCCGCGGTCCCGGCGGCGAAGCCGTACCGGTTGCCGTTCGCCTCGTCCCAGGCCACCAGGTCGTCGCGGAGCTGCTTGTACGAACGCCCGTACGTGAGCTGCGTGCCCGGGCCGGAGCCGCTGACGGTGGTGGTGAACACCGTGTTCCGGGGCGCCTTGTACTCGCCGTCCTTGTTGTTGCCGAGCGAACCGGTCCAGTAGACGGTGTTGCCGATCCGGGTCGCCCCCTCGATGTCCACCTCCTTGGTGACACCGAGCTGGGAGCTGAAGTCCCAGGTCCTGAGGGGAGCGTCGGAACGCGCGCGGTCGTACAGGCGCAGCACGTTGTTCTCGTCGTCGGCGACGACGGTGTAGCCGCCGCCGACGTCCACGGCGGCCGAGGAGTCGGAGGCGCCGCCGAAGTAGCGGGCGTCAGCCGGGTTCCGCACCGCCGCGGAGGCCGCGTAGGACAGGGTCTTGCTGGCCGTCTTGCCGCCGAGCCCGGTCACCTTGACGGTCAGGCCGGTGTAGCCGCGACCCCGTGCGGTGACGGCCAGCTGCCGTACCGCGCCGGCCCCGGTGACCGTGACGTCGCCGGTCCCGGCGACCGAGGCCTTGCTGGAGGCGGAGGCGCTGACGGTCAGCGCGGACACGTCGGCGCCGCTCTGCCCGACGGTCACCGCGACCGTCTGGTCGCCGACACCGCCGACGGCGCCGGACAGGTAGGACGAGGACAGGGTGATGGTCGGCGTACCGTACGTCACCGCGTGCGCCGGCAGGGCCGCGCCGGCGACGACCAGCGCCGCGACGGCTGCGATGCCCAGCTGCTTCTTCATCCGGAGGGTCCTCTCGTTCTGTGTCCGCCACCTCGTGACGGCCGTCGAGAAGATTCGGCCACCCGGGCCAACTTCCGGTGCACGCGGACCGACCACCGCAAGAACACGCAGGGCCCCCGGCACGACCGTGCCGGGGGCCCTCACGCGCGTGGAGCGGTCAGACGTTGAAGCCGAGCGCGCGCAGCTGCTCGCGGCCGTCGTCCGTGATCTTGTCCGGGCCCCACGGCGGCATCCAGACCCAGTTGATGCGGAGCTCGTTGACGATGCCGTCCGTCGCCGACTTCGCCTGGTCCTCGATGACGTCGGTCAGCGGGCAGGCCGCCGACGTCAGCGTCATGTCGAGGGTGGCGATGTTCGCGTCGTCGATGTGGATGCCGTAGATCAGGCCCAGGTTGACGACGTCGATGCCCAGCTCGGGGTCGACCACGTCGTAGAGGGCCTCGCGGACCTCTTCCTCGGTGGCGGGCTTGATCGACGCCTCGGGCGTCGCGTTCTCGGTCATGCCGTCTTCCTCTCGGCGTCGCCCAGTGCCTGGGCGGTCGCGTCCTTCCACGCCATCCAACTCAGCAGAGCACACTTCACCCGCGCCGGATACTTGGAGACGCCGACGAACGCGACCGCGTCCTCCAGCACCTCCTCCATGGCCTCGTCGGGCTCGATCTTGCCCTTGGACTGCATCATCTCCAGGAACACGGCCTGGATCTTCTGCGCCTCGGCCAGCTCCTTGCCGACGAGCAGCTCGTTCAGTACGGACGCGCTGGCCTGGCTGATCGAACAGCCCTGGCCCTCGTACGAGACGTCGGTGAGCGTCTCGCCGTCGTACTTCACACGCAGCGTGATCTCGTCGCCACAGGTGGGGTTGACGTGGTGCACCTCGGCGTCGCCGTCGCGCAGGCCTCGCCCGTGCGGGTGCTTGTAGTGGTCCAGGATCAGTTCCTGGTACATCGAATCCAGCTTCACAGCGTCTGTCCTCGTCGCCCTCGTCAGCCGAAGAAGTTCCGTACGTGCTCCAGCCCGTCGATCAGCGCGTCGACGTCGGCGGGAGTGGAGTACAGGTAGAAAGACGCTCGCGTCGTCGCGGGAATTCCGTAGCGCAGGCAGACCGGGCGCGCGCAGTGGTGTCCGACGCGGACGGCGATGCCCTGCTCGTCCAGCACCTGCCCGACATCGTGCGGGTGGATGTCTCCGAGGACGAAGGAGATCGCGGCGCCGCGGTCCTCGGCAGTGGTGGGGCCGATGATCCGCAGGTCGGGAACCTCCAGGAGGCGCTTGACCGCGTATTCGGTGATCGCGTGCTCGTGCGCGGCGATCTTGTCCATGCCGATCGCGGTCAGGTAGTCCACGGCCGCGCCGAGGCCGACGGCCTGGGCGATCGGGGGCGTACCCGCCTCGAACTTGTGGGGCGCCGGGGCGTACGTCGAGGCGTGCATCGACACGGTCTCGATCATCTCGCCACCGCCGAGGAACGGGGGCAGGTCCTCCAGGAGCTCCTGGCGGCCCCAGAGGACGCCGATGCCGGTCGGGCCGCACATCTTGTGGCCGGTGAAGGCCACGAAGTCGGCGCCGAGCGCCTGTACGTCCAGCGGCATGTGCGGAGCGGCCTGCGAGGCATCGATCAGCACGAGCGCGCCGACCTCCTGCGCACGCCGGACGATCGCGTCGACCGGGTTGACCGTGCCCATGATGTTGGAGACCAGCGTGAAGGAGACGATCTTCGTCTTCTCCGTGATGACCTCTTCGATGTTGGACAGGTCGAGCCGGCCGTCATCGGTCAGGCCGAACCACTTCAGCTTCGCGCCCGTGCGCTGCGAGAGCAGCTGCCACGGCACGATGTTGGAGTGGTGCTCCATCTCCGTGATGGCGATCTCGGTCTCGCGGTCGACCCGGTAGGGCTCGTCCGCCCAGCCGAGCATGTTCGCGACCAGGTTGAGCGACTCCGAGGCGTTCTTGGTGAAGATCACCTCGTCGCGGCTCGGCGCGTTGATGAAGGCGGCGACCTTGTCGCGGGCGCCCTCGTACAGCGCCGTGGCCTCCTCCGCGAGCACGTGCACGCCGCGGTGGACGTTGGCGTTGTGCTGCTCGTAGTACTCGTTCAGCGCGTCGAGGACCTGGCGCGGCTTCTGCGAGGTCGCCGCGTTGTCCAGGTAGACGATCTTCTTCCCGTCGTGGACCACACGATCCAGCAGGGGGAAGTCCTTGCGGATCGCCTCGTCAAGCAGATGAGAGCCAGTGAGGAGGCCAGGCAGCTGTGTCACGCGGTCGCGCCACCCTTCGTGCTGTACGCCTCGTAGCCTTCCGCCTCCAGCTTGTCGGCGAGCTCGGCACCACCGGACTCGACGATGCGGCCTTCCGAGAAGACGTGGACGAAGTCGGGCTTGATGTAGCGGAGGATCCGCGTGTAGTGCGTGATCAGCAGCGTGCCGACCTCGCCCGTCGCGCGGACGCGGTTGACGCCCTCGGAGACCTGGCGCAGCGCGTCGACGTCGAGGCCCGAGTCGGTCTCGTCGAGGATCGCGATCTTCGGCTTGAGGAGCTCCAGCTGGAGGATCTCGTGGCGCTTCTTCTCACCGCCGGAGAAGCCCTCGTTGACGTTGCGCTCGGCGAAGGCCGGGTCCATCTGGAGCTGCTCCATGGCGGACTTGACCTCCTTCACCCAGGTGCGCAGCTTCGGCGCCTCGCCGCGGATGGCGGTGGCCGAGGTGCGCAGGAAGTTGGAGACCGAGACGCCGGGGACCTCGACCGGGTACTGCATGGCGAGGAAGACGCCGGCGCGGGCGCGCTCGTCGACGGACATCTCCAGGACGTCTTCGCCGTCGAGGGTCACGGTGCCACCGGTAATGGTGTACTTCGGGTGACCGGCCAGCGAGTACGCCAGCGTGGACTTGCCGGAGCCGTTGGGACCCATGATGGCGTGCGTCTCACCCTGCTTGACGGTGAGGTCGACGCCCTTGAGGATCTCGCGGGCGCCATTCTCGGCCTCGACGGAGACGTGCAGGTCGTGGATTTCAAGCGTTGCCATGGATACCTCAGGACTCCTGGGTGAGGGAGACGAGCACGTCGTCCCCTTCGATCTTTACGGGGTATACGGGGACGGGGCGCGTCGCGGGCAGGCCGGACGGCTTTCCGGTGCGCAGGTCGAAGGACGATCCGTGCAGCCAGCACTCGATCATGCAGTCCTCGACCTCGCCCTCCGAGAGGGAGACGTTCGCGTGCGAGCAGATGTCGTTGATCGCGAACACCTCGCCCTCGGCGCGGACGATGGACACCGGCGTGCCGTCGAGCTCCACCCGCTTCGGGGTGTTGTCCTCCAGCTCGCTCAGTGCGCAGGCCTTGACGTAATTCATCAGACGGAACCCTGGAGCTCGGCCTCGATCTTGGCGAGCAGGCGCTCCTCGATGTCGGGGACACCGATCTGCTGGACGAGCTCGGCGAAGAAGCCGCGCACGACCAGGCGCCGCGCCTCGTCGGCCGGGATGCCCCGGGCCTGGAGGTAGAAGAGCTGCTCGTCGTCGAACCGGCCGGTGGCGGAGGCGTGGCCGGCGCCGACGATCTCGCCGGTCTCGATCTCCAGGTTCGGCACCGAGTCGACCCGCGCGCCGTCCGTGAGGACGAGGTTGCGGTTCATCTCGTAGGTGTCGGTGCCCTCGGCGCTCTTCTGGATGAGCACGTCACCGATCCAGACGGCGTGGGCGTCCTGGCCCTGCAGCGCACCCTTGTAGACCACGTGGGACTTGCAGTGCGGGGCGTCGTGCGTGACCAGGAGGCGGTGCTCCTGGTGCTGGCCGGCGTCCGTGAAGTACAGGCCGAACAGCTCGGCCTCGCCGCCGGGGCCCGCGTAGCTGATGCGCGGGTGCAGGCGTACGACGTCGCCGCCGAAGGTGACGACGATCGACTTGTAGCTCGCGTCCCGGCCGACCAGCGCGTTGTGCTGGGAGCAGTGCACGGCGGTGTCGTCCCAGTCCTGCACCGACACGACGGTGAGCTTCGCGCCGTCGCCGACGAGGAACTCGACGTTGGCGGCGCGGACGCCGTCACCGGTGTGGTCGATGACGATGACGGCCTCGGCGAAGGCCTGCACGTCGAAGACGGTGTGACCGAAGGTGGTGCCGCCCTCGCCGTGCAGCGAGACGCGCACGGGCTCGTCCAGGACGGCCTCCTTGGGCACGGTGACGACCGTGGCCTTGGTGAAGGAGGAGAACGCCTGGGCGGCGACGCGGTCGACGGGGGCGCCGGCCTTGCCGATGCGGGCGTCATCGCGCCCGACCGACTCGATCGTGACGACGTCGGGCGCGTCGATCTGGGCCTTCATGGTGCCGTTGGCGACCGCGGTGCCGTCGTGGAGACCACGCAGGCGCGCCAGCGGGGTGAAGCGCCACTCCTCCTCGCGGCCGTGGGGGACGGGGAAGTCCGCCACGTCGAAGGACGGGGGTGCACTCATCCGGGTGGCGACGGTGGACTCTGCGGCCACCGCGATCGCGCCGGCGGTGGTCGAGCCCGCCGGGATGTTCTGAGCCTCAGCCATGGCTGTCGTGTTGCTCACTCTCTTTTAAAGCGCTGCCTGCGTCGAAGAATTGCTACGGATCCGGGTGGCCGGGATCAGCCGACCGAACCCTCCATCTGCAGCTCGATCAGCCGGTTCAGCTCCAGCGCGTACTCCATGGGCAGCTCACGCGCGATGGGCTCGACGAAGCCGCGCACGATCATGGCCATGGCCTCGAACTCCGTCAGACCGCGGCTCATCAGGTAGAAGAGCTGGTCGTCGGAGACCTTGGAGACGGTGGCCTCGTGGCCCATGGAGACGTCGTCCTCGCGCACGTCCACGTAGGGGTACGTGTCCGAGCGGGAGATCGTGTCGACCAGCAGCGCGTCGCACAGCACGTTGGACTTGGAGCCGTACGCGCCCTCGCCGATCTCGACCAGGCCGCGGTAGGAGGTGCGGCCGCCGCCTCGCGCCACCGACTTGGAGACGATGTTGGAGGAGGTGTGCGGCGCCATGTGGACCATCTTGGAGCCGGCGTCCTGGTGCTGGCCCTCGCCCGCGAAGGCGATGGACAGGGTCTCGCCCTTGGCGTGCTCGCCCATCAGGTAGACGGCCGGGTACTTCATGGTGACCTTGGAGCCGATGTTGCCGTCGACCCACTCCATGGTCGCGCCCTCGTACGCCACGGCGCGCTTGGTGACCAGGTTGTAGACGTTGTTCGACCAGTTCTGGATGGTCGTGTAGCGGCAGCGGCCGCCCTTCTTGACGATGATCTCGACCACGGCGCTGTGCAGCGAGTCCGAGGAGTAGATCGGGGCGGTGCAGCCCTCGACGTAGTGGACGTACGCGTCCTCGTCCACGATGATCAGCGTCCGCTCGAACTGGCCCATGTTCTCCGTGTTGATGCGGAAGTAGGCCTGGAGCGGGATGTCGACCTTGACGCCCTTGGGGACGTAGATGAACGAGCCGCCCGACCACACGGCGGTGTTCAGGGACGCGAACTTGTTGTCGCCGACCGGGATGACCGTGCCGAAGTACTCCTGGAAGAGCTCCGGGTGCTCCTTGAGCGCGGTGTCCGTGTCGAGGAAGATGACGCCCTGCTCCTCCAGGTCCTCGCGGATCTGGTGGTAGACGACCTCGGACTCGTACTGGGCCGCGACACCGGCGACGAGGCGCTGCTTCTCCGCCTCGGGGATGCCGAGCTTGTCGTACGTGTTCTTGATGTCCTGCGGCAGGTCCTCCCAGGAAGCGGCCTGCTTCTCGGTGGAGCGCACGAAGTACTTGATGTTGTCGAAGTCGATGCCGGAGAGGTCGGAGCCCCAGTTCGGCATGGGCTTCTTGCCGAACAGCTTGAGGCCCTTGAGGCGGAGGTTCAGCATCCACTCCGGCTCGGACTTCTTGGCGGAGATGTCGCGGACGACTTCTTCGGACAGACCCCGCTTGGCAGCCGCACCGGCCGCGTCGGAGTCGGCCCAGCCGTATTCGTAGGTGCCCAGGCCATCGAGCTCAGGGTGAGCAGTCTCCGTGGTCATGCGGGGTTCCTCCCGGCCGTGCTTGCAGATACTGATGTGTCGGTCTGTGCGGCGCCCGTGGCGCCGGCGCTTCCGCTTCGCGGAATGAACGTCGTGCACACCCCGTCGCCGTGGGCGATGGTGGCGAGTCGCTGCACATGTGTCCCGAGCAGGCGGGAGAAGACCTCGGTCTCCGCCTCGCAGAGCTGCGGGAACTGCTCGGCTACGTGGGCCACCGGGCAGTGGTGCTGGCAGAGCTGTTCACCGCTGTGCGGACCGGGAGCGCTCTTCGCCGTAGCAGCGTACCCGTCCGCGGTCAACGCCTTGGCCAGGGCCCCGGCGCGGTCCTCGGGGGCCGCCGCGTCGAGGGACTCCCGGTAGGTCTCCGCCTGTGCGGCCATGCGCGCCCTCGCGAAGGCGGCGACGGCCGCCTCTCCCTGCTCGCCCCCGCCGGCGGCCTGCGCGATCCAGCGCATGGCGTCCACCGCGAGCGAGTCGTAGGACTGGTCGAAGGCGTCGCGGCCGCAGTCGGTGAGCGCGAAGACCTTGGCGGGCCGGCCCCGGGTGCGCGCCCCGTAGACGCGCTGCGCGCGGGGTGCGACCACGTCGTCCGCGACGAGTGCGTCGAGGTGACGGCGCACGGCGGCCTGGGTGAGGCCGAGGCGCTGTGCGAGGTCGGCGACGGTGGACGGACCGTGGTCCAGGATGGAGCGCGCGACCCGGTCGCGGGTTGACCGCTCCCCGGTTGCGAGCTCCCCCTGAGGGGTCTCGATCATCCGTTCGCCGTATTTCACAACGCCATTGTTGCGTAATTAGCCGAGACCAGACAAGCCGTGACGGACGCCACTCCTGGTGTCCTCCATCACTAAGGGTTACCTTATTTACTTAAAAGATCACCGAAAGCCGCACGTGAGAGCGAGTTCCGGCCCCCTACACCCCACGGCCCGGGGGGCCGTCCGGCCCTCCGTAGACTCACCCGCATGAGTAACGACCCCGCCGTGGAGATCCGCGGACTGGTGAAGCGGTACGGCCCGAAGACCGCGGTGGACGGCCTCGACCTCACCGTCCGCAGGGCCTCGGTCACCGCCGTCCTCGGCCCCAACGGCGCGGGGAAGACCACCACCGTGGAGACCTGCGAGGGCTACCTCCGTCCCGATGCCGGCACCGTACGCGTCCTCGGCCTCGACCCGGTCGCGCAGGCCCCGGCCCTGCGCCCGCGGATAGGTGTGATGCTCCAGTCCGGCGGCGTCTACTCCGGCGCCCGCGCCGTGGAGATGCTGCGCCACATGGCCGGGCTCTACGCCGATCCGCTCGACGTCGCCACCCTGGTGGAACGCCTCGGCCTCGGCGGCTGCGGGCGCACCCCCTACCGCCGGCTCTCCGGCGGCCAGCAGCAGCGGCTGGCCCTGGCCATGGCCGTCGTGGGCCGCCCCGAGCTGGTCTTCCTGGACGAGCCCACCGCCGGCCTCGACCCGCAGGCCCGCCGCGCCACCTGGGACCTCGTGCGGGAACTGCGCGCCGACGGCGTCAGCGTCGTACTCACCACCCACCACATGGACGAGGCCGAACAGCTGGCCGACGAGGTCGCCATCGTCGACGCGGGCAAGGTCATCGCCCACGGCAGCCCCGAGCTGCTGTGCCGCGGCGGCGCCGAGAACACCCTGCGCTTCACCGGCCGCCCCGCCCTCGACCTGGCCTCGCTGCTGAAAGCACTGCCCGACGGCACCCAGGCCGCCGAGCTCGGCCCGGGCGTCTACCGGGTCACCGGCGAGGTCGACCCGCAGCTGCTGGCGACCGTCGCCTCCTGGTGCGCGCAGAACGGGGTGCTGCCGGACAGCCTCACCGTGGAGCGGCACACCCTCGAAGACGTCTTCTTGGAACTCACGGGCAAGGAGCTGCGCGCATGAGCGCCGGTACGTTCACCCCCCGGCCGGGGGCCGCGCCACTCTCCCGGATGATCCGGTCGCAGACCGCGCTGGAGACGCGGATGCTGCTGCGCAACGGCGAGCAGCTGCTGCTGACAGTGATCATCCCGGCGCTGCTGCTGGTGCTGTTCTCGGCCGTGGACATCGTCGACGTGCCGGTTTCCGAGGGGGGAACCGGCAAGTCCGTCGACTTCCTCGCGCCCGGTGTCCTCGCACTCGCCGTGCTGTCCACCGCCTTCACCGGCCAGGCCATCGCCACCGGCTTCGACCGGCGCTACGGGGTGCTCAAGCGGCTCGGCGCCTCCCCGCTGCCGCGCCGCGCGCTGATGGCCGCCAAGACCCTGTCGGTGCTGGTCACCGAGGTGCTCCAGGTGGCCCTGCTCACGGCGATCGCCCTGGCACTGGGCTGGTCGCCGCACGGCAACCCGCTCGCGGTCGCCGCGCTGCTGCTGCTGGGCACCGCCGCCTTCTCCGGGCTCGGGCTGCTGATGGCGGGCACGCTCAAGGCCGAGGCGACCCTGGCCGCCGCGAACCTGGTGTTCCTGCTGCTGCTGGTCGGCGGCGGGGTGATCGTGCCGCTGGACAAGTTCCCGGGCGCGGTGCGCTCCGTACTGGAACTGCTGCCCATCTCGGCGCTGTCCGACGGGTTGCGCGAGGTGCTCCAGCACGGGGCGGCGATGCCGTGGGGCGACGCGGCCGTGCTGGCCTGCTGGGCGGTACTGGGCCTGGGCGCCGCGGCCCGCTTCTTCCGCTGGGAGTGAATACCCGCTCCCGTTCGTTGTCCCGGCGGGAGGATGGGCGCCGCCGCACATCGGCGACGCACACCAGGACATCGGGAGCGGGGCATGGGACAGCGCGAAGCCGTTCTGCGGCTGGACCGGCAGTGGGCCAGGATCCGCTCGGGGGCCGCGCAGGCCGGGCCCGGCGAGAGCGACCGGCTGCTCGCCGAGCTGATCGGCGCGCTGCGCGAGCCCGCCCGGACCGATGCCGAATGCGCCGCGCGGCTGGGCCTGCGCCTGGGTGACCTGGCGGCCCGCCGGTTCGCCGCCGGGGACCGGGCGGGGGCCCTGTCCGCCGTCGAGGAAGCGCTGCGGCACGCGCGGGACGCGGCCGGGCACGACCCCGAGTACGCCCGCTGGTACGCCCGGGCGCTGATCAATCAGGGCGTCTGGCTGGCCTGGCCGCTGAGCGACGGGGACCGGCTGCCCCGCTACCCGCTCGGCGCGGCCGCGGAGAACGGCCCGAGTCCCATGGAACGAGCGGCCGGTGAGCGCGCCCGTGACGTGACCCGGGCCGCCGTGGAGGTCTGGGCGGGCCTCGACCAGCGCGAGCCCGTCAACCGGCGCGGTCTGGCGCAGGCCAAGGTTTTCCTCGGGGACCGCCTCGCCGAGCTGGGCTCCGCCGAGGACGCGGTGGCCTGGGCGGTGGACGCGGAGGCCGGGTTCCGCCGGATCCTGCTCTCCGCGCCGGGCTCGGAGGAGGCGCAGGAGGCGGCGGAGGAGGCCGAGGCCGCCCTCGACCACATCGGCCGCCAGCTGGAGCTGCGGCTGCGCCACCTGTCCTTCGACTCCCTGGCCGGTCTGCGCGCCGGCGGCCTGCTGCCCGAGCGCCTGCTGCCCCAGGCCGTGGTGGCCGCCCGGATCCAGGGCGCCCCGGAACCCGGGATCGCGGCCCGGCTGGGGCTGGAGCCCGAGCAGGTGGCCACGATGCTGGAGGTCACCCCCTGGCTCGCGGTGTGGCGCATCGAGGTGCGCGGGCCCGACGGGCTGTGGACCGTACCGGACCGCCCCTGGCACGGCGCGTCCGAGGTCCGCGACCGGACGGCGGAGGAGGTGGCTGCCGAGCTGATCCGCGGCTTCCTGGCATCGCCGCAGTACCCGGGCGACGAGGGCTTCTGGCGCGTCCGGGTGTGGTGGCACGAGGAGGGCGACCCGGCGGCGGCAAAGTACCGCCTGGTCATCGGCCCCGACGCACCCATGGGCACCCCCTCGTGAAACTTTGCACAAGGCGCGGCCTACGATAGGGGCCGTGTTGAACCCCCTCGCCTTCCTCGCCAGCCGCTGGACTCCGTCACCCCGGACCGTCCGGCGGGCCGCGTTCGCCGCGCTCCTCATGAGCGTGGCCATCGTCGTCACCGGCGGCGCGGTGCGGCTGACCGGATCCGGTCTCGGCTGCGACACCTGGCCCAAGTGCACCGGCGACAGCCTGATCGTCACCCAGGAACAGGGATTCCACGGGGCGGTCGAGTTCGGCAACCGCATGCTGACGTACGTGCTCTGCGCGGCGGTCGGCTGGTGCATCCTGGCCGCCCGCTCCGCCACGCCGTGGCGCCGTTCGCTGACCAGGCTCGGCTGGCTGCAGTTCGCCCTCGTGATGGGCAACGCGGTCCTCGGCGGCATCACCGTGCTGACCGGGCTGAACCCGTACAGCGTGGCCGGGCACTTCCTGCTCGCCACCTCGCTGCTCACGGTCACCACCGTCACCTGGCAGCGCACCGGCGAGGGCGACCGCGCCCCCCGGCCCCGGGTACCCGTTCCGGTGCGCAGGCTCGCCTGGGCGCTGGTCGCGGCGACCCTGGTGCTGATCGCCGCGGGCACGGTGGTCACCGGTTCCGGCCCGCACGCGGGTGACAGCAGCGAGATCAAGCGGATGCCGTTCGACTGGGCGGCCACCGCGCACGTCCACGCCGTCGCCGCCTGGGTGGTGTGCGCGCTCGCGCTCGCGGTGTGGCTGGTGCTGCGGGTGGCGGACGCCCCGCTCGACACCCGGGCGCGCGCCCGGGACCTGCTGGTCGTACTGCTCGCCCAGGGCGCCGTCGGCTACGTCCAGTTCTTCACCCATGTGCCCGAGGTGCTGGTCGCCGTGCACATGCTCGGCTCCTGCCTGGTGTGGATCGCGGTCCTGCGCGTGGTGCTGAGCCTGCGCGAGCGGCCGGTGGAGCGGGCGGGCATCCCCGCCCAGGGCGACAGCCAGCTCTCCGCCGTCTGAGCCGCGCGAGCGGGGTCAGGCCCGCTCGTCCAGCCGGTAGACGCGGCGGGCGTTGCCCGCCGCGATCATCGCCGCGACCCGGTTCGCGTCCCGCCAGGACCAGGCGCCGTCGCCGACCCAGCCGAGCAGCACCCGGCCCAGCGCCTCGCGGAACACCAGGGCGCCCACCGCGTGCAGCTCGGGCAGCCGCCGGCCGCCGCTGGAGTACAGCAGCTTCCCGAACGGTGCGAGCTCCAGCAGCTCGGCCAGTACGGAGGCCGCCCCCGCGCCGGTCCGCGCCAGCAGCGGCCCCAGATCGGCGTGTACGTGCGGGAACGCCTCGGCCAGCCGGGCGGCGCCGCGGTGGTGCGGGTAGCCGCCGAGCAGCACCAGCGGGGCGCCGAGGCCCGAGGTGGCCCGTACGAAGCCGGTCAGCAGCGCGGGGTCGGCGTGCTCGGGCCGCTGCCCCGGCTCCCCCGCGCCGGTGTGCAGCTGGATCGGCAGCCCGGTCGCCACGGCGCTCCACAGCAGGTGCCGCAGGAGGACGGGGTCGCGTACGCTCCCGCCCTTGGCGCGGCCGGCCAGCCATCGCCCGGCGGCCCCGCGCACCTCGTCCGGGCCGG
This sequence comes from Streptomyces sp. NPDC054883, assembly GCF_053610645.1. NCBI lineage: Bacteria > Bacillati > Actinomycetota > Actinomycetes > Kitasatosporales > Streptomycetaceae > Streptomyces > Streptomyces sp. NPDC054883. Next base: position 87,418 of record NZ_JBSGYT010000029.1, read on the forward strand.
GCGGCCCGGGTGCTTGGGCCAGCACGGCGGGGTAGCGGGCGTCGTCCCCGCAGCTGAAGGCGACGGCCCCGGCGGCCGCGTGGTGGACGGCTCCGGCGAGGTTGGCGAGGAAGGCGGCGACGGTCCCGGAGGTATCGGCGACCTGCTCGGCCAGCGGCTCCAGCCGGACGACCTCGAAGGCCTCGGCGTCACCGGCGCGGGCCAGCTCCTTGGGGGCGGTGAGGTCGCCGGCCGCTCCCGTGTCGACGAGGTAGGCGCCGACCCCCGCGCCCCGCAGCAGCCGCCGCCCGGCCTCGGCGACGCCGAGCTCGCGCCGCCGGGCGAGGTAGCGGGCGGGCGTGCAGTGCGGTTCGAGCCCCAACAGCGGCGGGCACCAGCGGCGCACGGCGAAGCCGGTCTGCGTGTCGAAGAAGGTGGTGCCCGCGGCGGGCGGGCCGGCCGAGCGGACCAGCTGGGCCTCGAAGGTGCCGAGGCCGAGCTCCGTGCGGAGCACTCCCTGGCAGTACTGGTCCACCAGGGGCGGCGTTTCGATCATCCGGGCATCCCGTTGCGGACGTGAGGAAGCGGCTTCCACACGTCCTAACGGGTGAGCGGCGCACCAGGTGTTGCTCGCGCGCTTGACCGAGCCGCCCCCCTCGCGGTCCGCGGGGGGCAGCCCCTTGCCCGACCGAAGCCGGCGGAGCCGAACCGAGCCCCGATCAGAGCTGGATCCCGGCCATCCGCGACCATTCGTACGGGCCGGTCTTCACCCGGGCGGCGAACTCGCCGTCGAACTCCTCGTGGAGGGTCAGGCCCGCCTTCTCGGCAGCCTGCTCGGCCACCGCGTAGGTCGGGGCCACCAGGTCGCCCCAGCCGCCGTCCGCGCCGACGAGCACGATCCGGGTGCCGGCCTGGCCGATGTGCGAGAGCTGTCCCTCGGCGCCGCCGTGCCGCCCGGCGAAGGCGCCGATCTGCTTGGCCAGCTTCGCGGCCTTGCGGTCCTGCTTCTTGGTGTCTGCGGTGGTGTCTGCCATGGACGGCATGCTACCGGCGGGTAATGGAGGGAGGAAGTGTCAGCGGAGGAAGGGATCCACGGCCACGGCGACGAAGAGCAGCGACACGTAGGTGATCGACCAGTGGAACAGCCGCATCTCCTTGAGCTTCGCGCCCGTCACCCCGGCCTTGGCCCGCGCGTTCAGCGCGTGCGCCTCCCACAGCCACCAGCCGCCCGCCAGCAGCGCGACCGAGGTGTAGAACCAGCCCGTGTAGCCCAGCGGCGTCAGCAGCAGCGAGACGGCGACCATCACCCAGCTGTAGAGGACGATCTGACGGGCGACGACCTGGTTGCCCGCGACGACCGGCAGCATCGGCACGCCGACCCGCGCGTAGTCGTCCTTGACCTTCATCGACAGCGGCCAGTAGTGCGGCGGCGTCCAGAAGAAGATGACGAGGAAGAGGATGACCGCGGCCCAGGAGACCTCGTTCTTCACCGCCGACCAGCCGATGAGCACCGGCATGCAGCCCGCGATGCCGCCCCAGACGATGTTCTGGGCGGTGCGCCGCTTCAGCAGCATCGTGTAGACGACGACGTAGAAGAGGAGGGCGCCGAGCGAGAGCGCGGCCGACAGCCAGTTGATCAGCAGCCCGAAGAACAGCGTCGACAGGACGCCGAGGGTGATGCCGAAGACCAGGCACTCGCGCGGGCTCACCATGCCGGTCACCAACGGGCGCTGCGACGTACGGTCCATCAGCGCGTCGATGTCGCGGTCGATGTACATGTTCAGCGCGTTGGCACCGCCGGCCGACAGGTAGCCGCCGAAGCAGGTCGCGAGGACCAGCCACAAGGACGGCACGCCCTGTTCGGCGAGGAACATCACCGGCACTGTGGTGATCAGCAGAAGTTCGATGATCCGCGGCTTGGTCAAAGCCACGAAAGCCATGACCCTGGCCCCGAACGGCCGGTGACCGGGAGGGGTCCCGAGCACCCCCGCTGGACGGGATTCGACGGCCGTCACGCACACCCCTGACAGAGAATTCAGCGAGCCGCGGACAAGGGGCCCGGCAAGGCTCGCACGTACCACGCCACTCTAGACGTTGCCCTCACCCGGCCCGGCCCCGGGGTCGCCTCGTGTTGGGCCGATCGGCCCGAGCGCAGGTGAACACCAGTCGGCGACCCGGCGACGCACTACCGGCACTCGAATAGTGGCACGCCGTCTCGGGGGTAGGCTCGGAATCGCGCCGGTGCACCGTTCGTCACCGGGAAACAACATGTGGAGAGGAGCCCTGACTCACGGTGAGCACCAAGCCGACCACCACAGAGCTCGAGTGGACCGAACTGGACCAGCGGGCCGTCGACACCGCCCGCATCCTGGCCGCGGACGCGGTCCAGAAGGTCGGGAACGGCCACCCCGGAACGGCGATGAGCCTGGCCCCCGCCGCGTACACCTTGTTCCAGAAGGTCATGCGGCACGACCCGGCGGACCCCCAGTGGGTCGGCCGCGACCGTTTCGTGCTCTCCGCGGGCCACTCGTCCCTCACCCTTTACACCCAGCTCTACTTCGGCGGCTTCGGCCTGGAGCTGGACGACCTCAAGGCGTTCCGCACCTGGGGTTCCAAGACCCCCGGTCACCCGGAGTACGGCCACACGCCCGGCGTCGAGACCACGACCGGCCCGCTCGGCCAGGGCGTCGCCAACGCGGTGGGCATGGCCATGGCCGCCCGCTACGAGCGCGGTCTCTTCGACCCGGAGGCCGCCCCGGGCACCTCCCCGTTCGACCACATGGTCTACGCGATCGCCGGTGACGGCTGCCTCCAGGAGGGCATCTCCGCCGAGGCGTCCTCGCTGGCCGGCCACCAGAAGCTCGGCAACCTGGTGCTGCTGTGGGACGACAACCACATCTCCATCGAGGGCGACACGGAGACGGCCGTCTCCGAGGACACCCTGAAGCGCTACGAGGCGTACGGCTGGCACGTCCAGCGCGTTGCCCCCAAGGAGAACGGCGACCTCGACCCGAAGGCGCTGTTCGAGGCCCTCAAGGCGGCGAAGGCCGAGACCCTGCGTCCGTCCTTCATCGCCATGCGCTCGATCATCGCCTGGCCGGCCCCGCACGCCCAGGGCACCGAGGCCGCGCACGGCTCGGCCCTCGGTGACGACGAGGTCGCCGCCACCAAGCGCGTCCTCGGCTTCGACCCGGAGAAGGCCTTCGAGGTCTCCGACGAGGTCATCGCGCACACCCGCAAGGCGCTGGACCGCGGCCGCGAGGCCAAGGCCGCCTGGGAGAAGGACTTCTCCGCCTGGCGCACCGCCAACCCCGAGCGCGCCGCCGAGTTCGACCGCATCGAGGCCAACGAGCTGCCCGCGGGCTGGGAGGACAAGCTCCCCGTCTTCGAGTCCGGCAAGGGCGTCGCCACCCGCGCGGCCTCCGGCAAGGTGCTCCAGGCGCTCGGCCCGGTCATCCCGGAGCTGTGGGGCGGCTCGGCCGACCTGGCCGGCTCCAACAACACCACCATCGACAAGAACTCCTCGTTCCTGCCGGAGGGCAACCCGCTGCCGGAGGCCGACCCGTACGGCCGCACCATCCACTTCGGCATCCGCGAGCACGCCATGGCCGCGTCCATGAACGGCATCGCGCTGCACGGCCACACCCGCATCTACGGCGGCACCTTCCTGGTGTTCTCCGACTACATGCGCAACGCCGTACGGCTGTCGGCGCTGATGCACGTGCCGGTCACCTACGTGTGGACGCACGACTCCATCGGCCTCGGCGAGGACGGCCCGACCCACCAGCCGGTCGAGCACCTCGCCTCGCTGCGCGCCATCCCGGGCCTGAACGTGGTCCGTCCGGCCGACGCGAACGAGACCGTCGTCGCCTGGCGCGAGATCCTGCGCCGCCACACCAAGGTGTTCGGCAAGGGCGCCCCGCACGGCCTGGCGCTGACCCGGCAGGGCGTGCCGACGTACGAGCTCAACGACGACGCCGCCAAGGGCGGGTACGTGCTGTTCGAGGCGGAGGGCGGTGCGCCCGAGGTCGTCCTCATCGGCACCGGCTCCGAGGTGCAGCTCGCCGTGGGCGCCCGCGAGGCGCTGCAGGCCGAGGGCATCCCGACCCGCGTGGTCTCGATGCCGTCCGTCGAGTGGTTCGAGGAGCAGGACCAGGCGTACAAGGACGGCGTCCTGCCGCCGTCCGTGCGGGCCCGTGTCGCGGTCGAGGCGGGCATCGGCCTGACCTGGCACCGCTACGTGGGTGACGCGGGCCGCATCGTGTCGCTGGAGCACTTCGGTGCCTCGGCCGACGCGAAGGTGCTGTTCCGTGAGTTCGGCTTCACCCCCGAGGCCGTGGCCGCCGCCGCCCGGGAATCCATCGCAGCCGCCGCGCGCTGACGCCCGTATCCGACCAGTAGGAGATGCAATTCCCATGACAGACGCACTCAAGCGCCTCTCCGACGAGGGCGTGGCGATCTGGCTGGACGACCTGTCCCGCAAGCGCATTACGTCCGGCAACCTCGCCGAGCTGATCGACCAGCAGCACGTGGTCGGTGTCACCACCAACCCGTCGATCTTCCAGAAGGCGATCAGCCAGGGCGACGGCTACGACCAGCAGCTCTCCGACCTCGCCGCCCGCAAGGTGACCGTCGAGGAAGCCATCCGCATGATCACCACGGCGGACGTCCGCGACGCCGCCGACATCCTGCGGCCGGTCTTCGACGCGACCGAGGGCCAGGACGGCCGGGTCTCGATCGAGGTCGACCCGCGGCTCGCCCACAACACGAAGGCGACCGTCGCCGAGGCCAAGCAGCTGGCCTGGCTGGTGGACCGCCCGAACACCCTGATCAAGATCCCGGCGACCATGGGCGGCCTGCCCGCGATCACCGAGGTCATCGGCCGGGGCATCAGCGTCAACGTGACCCTGATCTTCTCGCTGGAGCGCTACCGCCAGGTCATGGACGCCTACCTGGCGGGCCTGGAGAAGGCCAAGGCCGCGGGCCTTGACCTGTCCAAGATCCACTCGGTGGCCTCCTTCTTCGTGTCCCGCGTGGACACCGAGATCGACAAGCGGCTGGACGGCATCGGCACCGCCGAGGCGAAGGCCCTCAAGGGCAAGGCGGCGCTCGCCAACGCCCGGCTGGCCTACCAGGCGTACGAGGAGGTCTTCTCCTCCGAGCGCTGGGCCGCCCTGGACAGGGCGCACGCCAACAAGCAGCGTCCGCTGTGGGCCTCGACCGGCGTGAAGGACCCGGCGTACAAGGACACCATGTACGTGGTGGACCTGGTCGCTCCCGGCACCGTCAACACCATGCCGGAAGCCACCCTGGAGGCGACCGCCGACCACGGTGAGGTCACCGGCGACACCATCCGCGGCACCTACGAGCAGGCCCGCGCCGAGCTCGACGCGGTCGCGAAGCTGGGCATCTCCTACGACGAGGTGGTGCAGCTGCTCGAGGAGGAAGGCGTCGAGAAGTTCGAGGCGTCGTGGAACGACCTGCTGAAGTCGACCCAGGCGGAGCTCGAGCGCCTCGCCCCCGCGGAGGACTGAGTATTTTGTCGGTGAACGGAGCGAACCCGCTTCGTGACGCACAGGACCGGCGGCTCCCGCGCATCGCGGGGCCGTCCGGCCTGGTCATTTTCGGCGTTACGGGCGACCTGTCGCGCAAGAAGCTCATGCCCGCCGTCTACGACCTCGCGAACCGCGGCCTGCTGCCCCCGGGTTTCTCGCTGATCGGGTTCGCCCGTCGCGAGTGGCAGGACGAGGACTTCGCCCACGAGGTGTACGAGGCCGTCAAGCAGCACTCGCGCACGCCCTTCCGCGAAGAGGTCTGGCAGCAGCTGGTCCAGGGCTGCCGCTTCGTCCAGGGCGAGTTCGACGACGACGCGGCCTTCGAGACCCTCAAGGCCACGATCGAGGAACTCGACAAGGCGCAGGGCACGGGCGGCAACTTCGCCTTCTACCTGTCGGTCCCGCCCAAGTTCTTCCCCAAGGTGGTCCAGCAGCTCAAGGACCACGGTCTGGCGCAGAAGGAGGGTTCCTGGCGGCGCGCCGTCATCGAGAAGCCCTTCGGCCACGACCTCAAGAGCGCCGAGGAACTCAACAAGGTCGTCCACGAGGTCTTCCCCCGTGACGAGGTCTTCCGGATCGACCACTACCTCGGCAAGGAGACCGTCCAGAACATCCTGGCGCTCCGCTTCGCCAACACCATGTTCGAGCCGATCTGGAACCGGTCGTACGTCGACCACGTGCAGATCACGATGGCCGAGGACATCGGCATCGGCGGCCGGGCCGGTTACTACGACGGCATCGGCGCGGCCCGCGACGTCATCCAGAACCACCTGCTCCAGCTGCTGGCGCTCACGGCGATGGAGGAGCCCGGCTCCTTCCACCCCAAGGCGCTGGTGGCCGAGAAGCTCAAGGTGCTGACCGCCGTGGAGCTGCCGGAGGACCTGGGCAAGCACACCGTGCGCGGCCAGTACTCGGCGGCGTGGCAGGGCGGCGAGAAGGTCGTCGGGTACCTCGAAGAGGACGGCATCGACCCCAACTCGAAGACCGACACCTACGCGGCGATCCGGCTGGAGATCAACAACCGCCGCTGGGCGGGCGTCCCGTTCTACCTGCGCACCGGCAAGCGCCTGGGCCGCCGGGTGACCGAGATCGCGGTCGTCTTCAAGCGGGCCCCGTACCTGCCGTTCGAGTCGGGCGCGACCGAGGAGCTGGGGCAGAACGCCCTGGTCATCCGGGTCCAGCCGGACGAGGGCGTGACCGTGCGTTTCGGCTCGAAGGTTCCGGGCACCTCCATGGAGGTCCGCGACGTGACGATGGACTTCGCGTACGGCGAGTCCTTCACCGAGTCCAGCCCCGAGGCGTACGAGCGGCTGATCCTCGATGTCCTGCTGGGTGACGCGAACCTCTTCCCGCGCCACCAGGAGGTCGAGCTGTCCTGGAACATCCTCGACCCGATCGAGGAGTACTGGGACAAGCACGGGAAGCCCGCCCAGTACCCGGCGGGTACCTGGGGGCCGGTCGAGGCGGACGAGATGCTCGCACGAGACGGACGGAGCTGGCGCCGGCCATGAAGATCGACCTAACGGAGACCACCTCCAGCAAGATCAACGCCGCGTTGGTGCAGGCGCGCCGGGACATCGGCACGCCGGCCATCGGCATGGTCCTCACGCTGGTGATCGTGACCGACGAGGAGAACGCGTACGACGCGCTCAAATCGGCGAACGACGCGTCCCACGAACACCCTTCGCGGATCATCGTCGTGGTCAGGCGGGTCAGCCGCTCCCCCCGCAGCCGTCGCGACGCCCGGCTCGACGCGGAGCTCCGCGTCGGGGCGGACTCGGGCACCGGCGAAACGGTGGTGCTGCGCCTGCACGGTGAACTGGTCCACCACGCCCAGTCGGTGGTTCTCCCGCTCCTCCTGCCCGACGCCCCCGTGGTCGTCTGGTGGCCGGAGGGGGCTCCGACGGACCTGGCGGGCGACCCGCTCGGTGCGCTCGCTCAGCGTCGGATCGCGGACACCTACTCCTCCGAGGATCCCATCGGCGCCCTCGGCGCCCGGGCGGAGGCGTACGCACCGGGTGACACGGACCTGTCCTGGACCCGGATCACGCCCTGGCGCTCGATGCTGGCCGCCGCGCTGGACCAGCAGACGGTGTCGGTCGTCTCCGCCACGGTGGAGGGCGAGGACGAGAACCCGAGCTGCGAGCTGCTCGCCATGTGGCTCGCGGACCGGCTGGACGTGCCGGTGGCGCGCACGCTGTCCCAGGGCCCGGGTCTGACCGCCGTCCGGCTGGAGACCAAGGACGGCCAGATCGTCCTGGACCGCGCGGACGGCGCCCTGGCGACGCTGTGCATGCCGGGTCAGCCCGACCGGTCCGTGGCGCTCAAGCGCCGCGAGACGGCCGAGCTGCTGGCGGAGGAGCTGCGTCGGCTGGACCCGGACAACACGTACGAGTCCTCGCTGAAGTTCGGCGTGGGCCGGCTGGAGGCTGCCGCCCCGGCGGCCGCGACCCCGGCGGCCGAGGCTCCGACGGCCGACGAGGAGGCCCCCGCCGTGGCGGCCCCCGCCCCGGCGGCGAAGCCGGCCGCCAAGTCCGCGGCGAAGAAGGCCACGGCCAAGCAGTGACGTTCCACGGCCGCCGGCCGGACCCCCGTGCGGGGTCCGGC
>NZ_JBSGYT010000030.1:0-93403 GCF_053610645.1 Streptomyces sp. NPDC054883
GAGTTGCCTACGGGTCACGACCACAGTCCTACCGGATCCCACTCCGCGAAGAGTGAAGAACTCAGAAGCTGATCACGACATCACACAGGCCCTAGCAGGGCGGGCCGCGCCCGGCGCTTCGTACCCCCTCCGGTCCCCGTACGCCGGCGGCCGCCGCGTCGCAGGCGGCGGCCGGGGGCGGGTTCGGGCTCAGCGGCGGTAGAGCCAGCCCGAGACGACGTGGCCGATGAAGAGGTAGACCACGGCCGCCAGGCCGTACCCGACCACCACCTGGACCCACTCGCGGTCGAAGGTGAACAGGTCGTACGACCAGCCGGCGAGCCAGGTCGCGGCGTCGTGGACGAAGTCGACGAACGCGTTCCCCCGGTTGGCGTCCAGCAGGTAGAGCAGGATCCACAGGCCGATCACGAAAGCCAGCACGTCGGCCAGCACGGCGACGGCCCGGCCCAGGCCGCTACCTCGGGCGGGTGCTCTGGTGTATGTCCGCATGTCCCGCGTCTTGCCGCCGCGCGGCGGAACAAACCCCGAACGGGTCCCCCGAGTAGCGGAGTCACGCGGCCCGGGACAGGCTGCGGAGGACACCTCAGTCCCCGGAGGCAACCGTGTCCCAACCCACCACGACCGTCCGAATCCGCCGCGCGCTGACGGCGGCCCTGCTCTCCTGCGCGCTCCTGGCCGGTGCGACCGCCTGTGGTTCCGGCGGCGGCTCCGGCGCGGGGGCGAGGGCCGAGAACGACGACGTCTCGGTCGCCGTGGCCGCCTTCGCCGAAGCCGAAGGGGCCGCCTCGGCCGCGGACGCGCAGGCGGCCGCCGCCGAGCCGACGCCCAGCACCTCGGCCGAGCGGCAGAAGTTCGCCAAGACCCGCTTCGTCGCCAACGCCGGTCTCGCGGCCGGGGCGACGTACCAGTGGATCATCAAGCCGTACAAGGCGGGCACCTTCAAGAAGGGCGCGAAGGGCCGTACGTTCGCGCTCGTCAAGGCCGGTCTGGCCGGCGCCTTCGCCTACAACCGGCTCAAGGCGGCCCTGAACAACGCCAAGGGCGACCCGCTGCTGTCGAAGGCGGTGGCCCCGCTGACGGCGGGCATCGAGTCCCTCAAGGGCCTCGGCTCCAAGCTCCGCAAGGGTGACGCGAACGACGCCGACATCAGTTCCTTCCAGAACGTCATCGGCGGTGTGAAGGACGCGGGCAAGAGCGCCGGCGCCCCCGTACAGGACCAGGTCCCGAGCCTGTCCCAGCTGCGCGGATAGGGGGCCTCCGGCGGGCCGGAGGGCGGCTGCACCCGCCCTCCGGCCCGTGATTTGTGCGGTGCACGGCCGGAACCCAAGATGGGCGGATGTTCGGATTCCTCTTCCTCGCCGTCGTGGCCGCGGTGACCGGCCTGCTGCTGAGACGCGTACGGCGCCGGCGAGCGGCGGCCGGCCCGCCCGCCGGCATCCCCTGCATGGCCCGCCACCCCGCGGGCCGCGGGCGCTGGCGGGCCGGCCGGGTGTACGCCGACCAGGGCGCGGCCCGCTGGCTCCCCCGGCGGGGCCCGGCCGTCGGCCTGTCCGACGCCCGCACCACCGGCGTCCGGCCGCCGTCGGTACGGGAGGGGCTCTCCATCAACCCCGGCTCCCGCATCGTCGGCTGCGCGATCGCGGCCGGCCCGGACATCGAGATCGCGGTGATGCCGCAGGACCTGGCGGAACTGCTGGCGGCGGTGCCGCAGGCCGGGGCGGAGGACGCCGGTTAGCTGTTGAGCTCCGCGAGGACGCGGAGGGTGTGCGGGTCGGGGGCGGTGACGAGCAGGTCGGTGACCGGGCCCTTGCGCCAGAGGTCGAGCCGCTCCGCGATCCGCTCGCGCGGCCCGATCAGGGAGATCTCGTCCGCGAACGCGTCGGGGACCGCCAGCACCGCCTCCTCCTTGCGGCCGGCCAGGAAGAGGTCCTGGATCCGGCGGGCATCCTCCTCGTACCCCATCCGGGCCATCAGGTCGGCGTGGAAGTTGCGGGCCGCGTGGCCCATGCCGCCGATGTAGAAGCCCAGCATCGCCTTCACCGGCAGCAGCCCTTCCGCGACGTCGTCGCAGACCTCGGCCCGGGCCATCGGCGCGATCATGAAGTCCTCGGGGAGCGCGGTGAGGGAGGTCTGGTAGACGTCGGTGCGGGCGGGCGACCAGTACAGGGGCAGCCAGCCGTCCGCGATCCGGGTGGTCTGGGCGATGTTCTTCGGGCCCTCCGCGCCGAGCAGGAGGGGCAGGTCCGGGCGCAGCGGGTGGGTGATGGGCTTGAGGGCCTTGCCGAGCCCGGTGCCGTCGGCGCCGCGGTACGGGTGACTGTGGAAGCGGCCGTCGAGGGCGACGGGGGCCTCGCGGCGCAGCACTTGGCGGATGACGTCGACGTACTCCCGGGTCGCGGTGAGCGGGCTCGCCGGGAACGGGCGCCCGTACCAGCCCTCCACCACCTGCGGCCCCGACAGGCCGAGGCCCAGCATCAGCCGGCCGCCCGAGAGGTGGTCCAGGGTCAGCGCGTGCATGGCCGTGGCGGTGGGGCTGCGGGCGGCCATCTGTGCGATGGCGGTGCCGAGCCGGATGCGGGAGGTGTGCGCGGCGATCCAGGTCAGCGGGGTGAAGGCGTCGGACCCCCAGGCCTCGGCGGTCCACACCGAGTCGTACCCGAGCCGTTCCGCCTCCGTCGCGAGGGCGAGGTGGTCCCGGCCGGGCCCGCGGCCCCAGTAGCCGAGTGCGAGTCCCAGGCGCATGTCGGTCCCCCTGTGCGTGTCCGTGAGTCCCCGCGGACCGGTGGTCCGCCGCCGGGCTGAGCTGACGGTGCGTCAGGGGACTGTAGGGCAAAGGCCCCCCGCCCGGAAGGGCGGGGGGCCTTGGGGACGCCCGGGGAGTCAGCCGCGCTGGATGCCCGAGGTGTCGTTCAGCACGCCGCGGCGGCCGTCCTGGGTCTGGGCGATCAGGGTGGACTCGCCGCGCTGCTCGACGGCCAGGTACCAGGTACCGGGGGCGAGTTCCGCGATCGGGGTGGGCGAGCCGTCCTCCGGGAAGAGCGGCCGGGCCACCGGGACGGCGAACCAGAACGGGGAGAAGTCCGCCGCCGGCGCGGGGGCCGGGGCCGCGTCCTGCGGGCCGGGGGCGGACGTCGGGGTGCCGCCGTACGGCGGCACCGGCTGCGGGGCGGACCCGTACGGCTGCTGCTGGGCGCCCGGGTAGCCGTACCCGGCGCCGGGCTGGCCACCGTACGGCGGGACGGCCGTCGGCCGCTGCTCCGGGATGAGCTGACCGGCCAGCGCCGGGATCTTCGGCCCGGCGACGGCCACCCCGGCCAGCGCGAGGACGGCGAGGAAGGACAGGATGCAGCCGGCGCCGAGGTCCACCCTGGGCGGGCAGACGATCAGGGCCCAGAGCGCGTTCCACGCGGCCGCGACGGCGAGCACCGTGCCCCAGGTGGCCAGGGGCAGGCCGAGGACCTTGCGGGACTCCGGCTGGAAGCGCGCGGCGATCAGCAGCCCCGCCGCGACGAAGCCGAGCAGGAAGACGGCGGGCAGGGCGAGGCCGCTGTAGTCGGTGTTCCACACGCTCGGCATGTCGGCGCCGGTGACGGTGTAGAAATCGAGGAACGAGGCGATGAACAGCAGCACCGCTGCTCCGATCACCACGCCGTCGCCTCGAGTGAGGGAGCGGATGTTCACGTCTTAGGTGTCCTTCTCGGTCTCGGTCGTCTCGTGGTGCCGCGGTCGCAGATCAGAGCTGGAGCGGGGCGGGCGGCACCATGGTACGGAGGTTTTCCGTGGCCGAGAGGGCCGGGGCGGCGGGCGGCCCCGGAGAGGACCTACCCGCCCAGGAACCCGACGATGCCGTCCGCGATGCCCTGCGCGGCCTTCTGGCGCCACTGCGGACTCTTCAGCTGCGCAGCGTCCTTGCTGTCACGCATGTTGCCGCATTCGATGAACACCTTGGGGCGGGTTGAGAGGTTCAGTCCGCCCAGATCGTCACGGATGACCAAACCGGTGCCGCCGCCGAGGTAGTTGGCCGGGCTGAATCCCGTCGTACGGGCGAAGTTGCTCGCGATGCGTTCGCCGAGCATCCGGGAGGGCTCCACGATCTTCGCGGTGTCCGCCTTCCCGCTCTTGACCTCGGCCGGGAGGATCACGTGGTAGCCGCGGCTGCCTTCGGAGACGCCGTCCGCGTGGACGGAGACGACGGCGTCGGCCTTGGCCTCGTTGCCGATGCGGGCCCGCTCGTCGATGCAGGGGCCCCAGGCGCGGTCCGTTTCGTGGGTGAACACCACCTTGAGGCCCTTGGCCTCCAGGACGGTGCGCAGCCGGCGGGAGACGTCCATGGTGAACTCGGCTTCCATGTAGCCCGAGTTGGTGGTCGTGCCGGTGGTGTCGCACTCCTTGAGGTTGGTGCCGATGTCCACCTGGCGGTCGATCTCGGTGGTGTGGTCGAAGTTGCCGGTGTTGTGGCCGGGGTCGATGACCACGGTCCGGCCGGCCAGCGGCCCCTTGGCGGGCGGCTGCGCGGAGGGGGTGGTGGGGCCGGCGGCCGAGGCGCCGGCCGCCGGGTTCGGCTTGCCGTCCAGGCCGGTGGCGTGGGAGGCGGGCAGCGGAACGGCCCGGGGCGGCTGCCGGTCCGCGTCGGACCCGGTCAGGGCCTGGGTCAGCACCCAGGCCGCCAGCGCGGCCGGGACCAGGGACGCGACCGCGATGGTCAGGGCGGAGCGGCGCACGAACCAGCGCCGGTCCGGGCTGATCGAAGAGGCGGACTCCGGGGGCGGGGGACTGTCGTCGTAGCGCACGTCGCGATGCTAGACCGCCCCCGCCCCGGGAGGCCGGGGCTGGGCCATCCGAGGGCGTGGTCGGCTTATATGCCCGAAGCCGGTGTGCCTGTGGGGCGTCAGATGCCTTCGCGGGTGCGCCGCAGGACGCGCAGCGAGTCGGTCACCGAGACCTCCTCGAAGGCCCCGGAGGCGAGCGCGCGCAAGTAGATCCGGTACGGGGCCTGCCCGCCGTCGGCCGGGTCCGGGAAGACGTCGTGGATCACCAGGGTGCCGCCCACCGCGAGGTGCGGGGCCCAGCCTTCGTAGTCGCCGTTCGCGTGCTCGTCGGTGTGGCCGCCGTCGATGAAGACGAAGCCGAGCGGACCGCCCCAGGCGGCCGCGACCTGCGGGGACCGGCCGACGATCGCGATCACGTGCTCCTCCAGGCCGGCCCGGTGCAGGGTGCGGCGGAAGGCCGGCAGCGTGTCCATCAGCCCGATCTCGGGGTCCACCACCGTCGGGTCGTGGTACTCCCAGCCGGGCTGCTGCTCCTCGCTGCCCCGGTGGTGGTCGACGGTGAGGGCGGCCACGCCCGCCTCGCGGGCGGCGTCGGCCAGCAGGATGGTGGAGCGGCCGCAGTACGTGCCGACCTCCAGCAGCGGCAGGCCGAGCGCGGCCGCCCCGGAGGCGGCGGCGTACAGGGCGAGCCCCTCGCCCACGGGCATGAACCCCTTGGCGGCCTCGAAGGCGGCGAGGGTCTCCGGCTTGGGGCTGGCCATGGTGTTCCTCCTGCTGAGCGGGGTGCGCGTGGGCGGCCCATGGTGCCCTACCGCCCGGTAGGCCACCACGGCCGGGGTCCGGCTCGGCAGGAGCGGGCGGCGGGTGCGGGGCGATTTCCGCTCCTGCGGGGGAAGCCGGGGCATTGCGGCCCGGCGGACGCCATGGCGTGATTACGCTCGGCGACAGACGAACACGTACGCCGCAGGGCGTGTACCTGGAAGTGACCGCTCCATGGTCAGCAGTCGCGAACTCGATCCCGGCGCCTCGCCGCTGGACTACTACGGCGCGGAACTGCGCCGCTTCCGGGAAGACGCCGGACTGAAACAAGCGCAGCTCGGGAGCAGCGTCTTCTGCACCGGCTCGCTGATCGGCATGATCGAGAAGGCCCGCCGGGTGCCGACCCGGGACTTCTCCGAGCGGGTGGACGCGGCGCTCGGCACGGGCGGCTTCTTCTCCCGGCTGGTGGGGCTGGTGCTGCGGAGCCAGCTGCCGACGTGGTTCCAGGCGTACGCGGAGATGGAGGCGCGGGCCGGGTACATCTCCACCTTCCAGGCGCAGTTGGTCTACGGCCTGTTGCAGACCCCGGCGTACGCACGGGCGGTGCTGGGGGCACGGAGCGGCGGCGACCTCGACGCGAAGGTGGCCGCGCGGCTGGACCGGCAGCGGATCCTGGACCGCGAGGACCCGCCGCTGATGTGGGTGGTGATGGGCGAGGCCGTCCTGCACCAGGAGATTGGCGGCCGGGAGGTCATGCGGGAGCAACTGGCCCATCTGCTGGAGCGGCAGCGGCGGGAGTGGGTGCAGGTGCAGATCCTGCCGTTCGAGGCGGGCGCCCATGTCGGGCTCGATGGTTCGTTCACCCTGCTGCGGTTCGACGACGGGCACGACATGCTCTACACCGAGGACTTCGTCCAGGGACATATGACGGCCAATCCGCAAACCCTCAGGGAGGGTGCGCTCCGATACGATCTTCTACAGGCCGCCGCGCTCTCCGTGGAGGACTCGGCGGCACGGATCGCCCGCGTAATGGAGGAGCGTTATGGACACCATCCAGCACATGACGGGCCCGTCGTGGCGTAAGTCTTCGTACAGCTCCGACACCGGCGGTGACTGCGTCGAGTGCGCCCCGCTCGGCGCAGCCGCTTGGCGTAAGTCTTCGTACAGCGGGACCACCGGCGGTGAGTGCGTCGAGGTCGCCGCCCAGCCCTGCCTCGTCGCCGTCCGGGACTCCAAGGACCCCGGCGGCCCCGCCTTCACCGTGAGCCCGGACGCCTTCGCGGTGTTCGTGCGCGGCCTCTGAAACGGGTTCCGGGCCCGGTTCCGGCGTGAGGTCGACCCCTCGCGCCGGAACCGGGCCTTCGTCGTGTCCGGCGCCGGACCGCGAGTTCGGCCGGAACCGGGGGCGATCTGACCTTCCGTCAGAATGGAACGTGTTCTAGCCTGCCGCGCATGGGCATCGGAATCACGCAAGAGCAACGGGAGTTGGCCGACGCCGTGCGCGGGTGGATCGCGCGGGCCGCGCCGGCCGAGGAAGCGCGCAAGCTGCTCGACGCCCCGCCGCAGACCGGGGCGCGGCCCGGGTACTGGGACGCCCTGGCCGGCTCCGGGCTGCTGTTTCCGCACCTGGAGGGCGGGACCCTGCTCGACCTCGCCGTCGTCGTGGAGGAGGCCGCCCGGGCGGCGCTGCCCGGGGCCTACCTGCCGAGCGCGCTGGCGTCCGTACTCCTGGAGCGGGCCGGGGCCGAGCCGCTCGGCGGGCGGGTGGGCGCCGTCGCGCTCGGGCCCGGGACCGTGACCGCCGTCGCCGCCAAGGGGGGCGGCCACCTGCTGGACGGCCTCGCCCCGCCCGTACTCGGCGCCGGGGAGGCGGAGCTCGTGCTGCTCGCCGCCGGGACCGGGCACGGGACGCGCTGGTTCGCCGTCGACTCCGCCGCCCTGGAGGTCCGCACCCACGACAGCGCCGACCCGACCCGGCCCACCGCCGAGGTGCGGGCGAGGACGGTCACCGTACCGGCGGGGCGGCTGCTGGAGCTGGACCCCGACCTGGTGCGGGACACGGCCTGCGCGCTGTTCGCCGCCGACGCCTGCGGGACCGCCGCCCGGGCGGTGCACACCGCAGCCGAGTACGCGAAGGTGCGCGAGCAGTTCGGCCGGCCCATCGGGCAGTTCCAGGGCGTCAAACACCTGTGCGCCGACATGCTGGTGCGGCTGGAGCAGGCCCGGGCGCTGGCCTGGGACGCCGCCCGGGTACTGGACGGACCCGGAGGCGCGCGCTCGCTCGTGACGGCGCTCGCGGCCGCGACCGCCCTGGACGCCGCCTACTCCTGCGCCAAGGACTGCATCCAGGTGCTCGGCGGGATCGGCTTCACCTGGGAGCACGACGCGCACGTCCAACTGCGCCGGGCGGTCGTCGCCCGCCAGCTGCTCGGCCCCGGCGACGCCCACCGGCTGCGGGCCGCCGGGTACGCGGCGGCCGGTGCGCGGCGGGAGCTGCGCCTGGAACTCCCGGCGGAGGCGGAGGCGTACCGCACCAGGGCCCGCGGCGTCATCGGGCGGGCGCGGGGCCTCGATCCGGCGGCCGCCCGCAGGGTGCTGGCGCCGACCGGCTACGCCGCCCCGTACCTGCCGCCGCCGTACGGGCTGGGTGCCCGGCCCGTCGAACAGCTGGTGGTGGAGCAGGAACTGGCGGCGGCCGGGGTCCGGCTCGCCGACCTCGGGATCGCCACCTGGGTCGTGCCCTCGCTGCTCGCCTACGGGAGCGCACGCCAGCGGGAGACGTACCTGCTGCCCACCCTGCGCGGGGACGTGACCTGGTGCCAGCTCTTCTCGGAGCCGGACGCGGGCTCGGACCTGGCCTCGTTGCGCACCAGGGCGGAACCGGCGGCCGGGGGCGGCTGGACCGTCAACGGACAGAAGGTGTGGACGAGTTCCGCGCACAGCGCCGACTTCGGGATCCTCCTCGCCCGGACCGACCCGCAAGCGCCCAAACACAAGGGCCTCGGGTACTTCGTGGTCGACATGCGCACGCCCGGCATCGACGTCCGGCCCCTCAAGGAGATCACCGGGGAGGCGCTCTTCAACGAGGTCTACTTCGACGACGTCGCGCTCCCGGCCGACGCGCTGGTGGGGGCGGCCGACGAAGGCTGGAAGGTGGCCCGCAACACCCTCGGCAACGAACGCGTGCACATGGCGGACCAGATGACCTTCGACACGGGGCTGGAGGCGCTGATCGCCTCCTGCGCCGCCGGACCGGACGACTCCTACCGGCTGCGGATCGGCGCGCTGGCCGCCGAGGCGCACGCGCTGGCCTGCATCGGCCTGCGGACCACGCTGCGGCAGGTGTCGGGGCTGGAACCGGGCGCGGGTGCGTCCGTACGCAAACTCGTCCAGACCCCGCACCAGCAGCGACTGGCCGAACTGGCGCTGGAACTGCTGGGACCGGCGGGCGCGGTGTGCGAGGGGGCGGGGGAGCGGGCGGTGCACGGGATGCTCATGTCCCGCTGTCTGACCATCGCCGGGGGCACCACGCAGGTCCAGCTGAACGTCGTCGCCGAGCGGATCCTCGGCCTTCCCAGGGACTGACGGAGGAGTGGCAGGGATGAAGTCGTACATCGTGGGCGTGGGCATGACGAAGTTCGAGAAGCCGGAGTCGCGGGACTGGCAGTACTGGGACATGGCGAAGGAGGCGGGGAGCGCGGCGCTGGCGGACGCCGGGATCGGGTACGAGCTGGTGGAGCAGGTGCCGGTGGGGTACTGCTTCCAGGCGTCGACGGCCGGGCAGCGGGCGGTGTACGAGCTGGGACTGAGCGGGGTGCCCGTCTACAACGTCAACAACAACTGCGCGACCGGTTCGACGGCGCTGATGCTGGCGCGGCAGTTCGTGGAGGGCGGGATCAGCGACTGCGTGCTGGCGCTGGGCTTCGAGAAGATGAAGAAGGGCGCGCTGGGCGGGGGCGCCGACGGCGGTGACTTCAAGGTCTCGCCGGTCGCCCGGCACTACGGGATCATGGCCGCCGGGCACGGCTTCGAAATGTCGCCGCCGACCGCGCAGATCTTCGGGAACGCGGCGCGGGAGCACATGGAGCGGTACGGGACGACGGCCGCGCAACTGGCGGCGGTGGCGGCGAAGAACCACCGGCACTCGGCGGACAATCCCAACGCGCAGTTCCGCAACGTGTACGAGGTGGACGAGATCCTCGCGGCCAAGACCATCCACGAGCCGCTGACGAAGCTGCAGTGCTCGCCGACCTCGGACGGGGCGGCGGCTGCGGTGGTGGTGTCGGAGCGGTTCGTGGTCGCTCACGGGCTGCACGACAAGGCGGTGGAGATCGTGGCGCAGGCGATGACGACGGACACGGAGGCGTCGTTCGCGTCGGGCTCGTGCATCGACGTGGTCGGCAAGCCGATGTCGGCGGCGGCGGGGCGGGCGGTGTTCGAGGCGTCGGGGCTGGGCGTCGAGGACGTGGACGTGATCGAGCTGCACGACTGCTTCTCGATCAACGAGTTGCTGACCTACGAGGCGCTGGGGATGTGCGCGGAGGGCGGGGCCGGGGAGCTGGTGCAGAGCGGGGCGACGACGTACGGGGGCCGGTGGGTGGTGAACCCGTCCGGGGGCCTGATCTCGAAGGGCCACCCGCTGGGGGCGACGGGGCTGGCGCAGGCGGCGGAGCTGGTGTGGCAGCTGCGCGGAGAGGCCGGCGGGCGGCAGGTGCCGGGGGCGGGGGTGGGGCTCGCGCACAACGTCGGGCTGGGCGGGGCGGCGGTGGTGACGCTGCTGCGGCGGTAGCCGGGGGCGGAACGAGCCCGCCCGGTTGCTTTGTCACGGTCCTGGCACAGGGTGAATTGAATACGTTCAAAACTCTGCGGCCCGTGCCTACCCTGTCCGCTCCGCCCCGGTATCCCGGGGCGGCCGACAGGGGGAGGAACCCGATGTCCGACAACGCCGACCAGGCGAAACGCGACCCGGCCGGAGGCGGGGCCGCAGCCGCAGCCCATGCGCCGGTGCCGCCGGCCGCGCCCGGGCTGCCCGGGCACGACCCCGCCGCCTGGCACCTCTGGCTGACCCACCAGCAGCAGGCCCGCTGGCAGCAGGCGCAGGCCGAGGCCGCCGCGAAGGCGGCCTCCTCGATGGGCCGCCGCGTGCGCCCCGCCGAGGCCGCCCCGATCCGTACCGTCACCCTGGTGGCCGTGCTCGTCGCCGGCCTCGCGACCGCAGTCTTCCTCGGGGACGGCGTGGGCCCGGGCCTGCTGCTCGCGGCGCTGCCCGCCATGGTGGCCGCGTACGCCTCGGCCCGCGCGGCCGGCCGTAGCCCGCGCCCGTGGACCGTGCTGTGGGCGCTCGGCTGCGTGGCGCTGCTCGCCGTTCCCGCCCTGCGCGACTCCGCTTGGCCCGCCACGCTGGCGGTCCTGGCCGCCGTGCTCCTGGCCGCGCTGGCCCTGCACGGCAGCCGGAGGTGGCCCGGCGTGCTGCTCAGCCCGCTCGGATTCCTGGGCACCGCGGCCAGCGGGACCGGCTGGGCCTGGGCGGGTGTGCGTGCGCGCGGCGGCGGGCTCGGCCGGGAGCGCTGGCTGCCCGTCGTCAAGGCGAGCGCGGTGGCCGTCGGCCTGCTGCTGGTGTTCGGGGCGCTGTTCGCCTCCGCGGACGCCGCCTTCGCGGACCTGCTGGGGGGCCTGACCCCCGACGTCTCCGTGGGGGACGGCCCGGTCCGGATTCTGCTCTTCCTGGCCGGCGCGGTCGTCGCGCTCGCCGCCGCCCGCACCGCCGCGGCTCCGCACCGCTGGGACCGCATCGCGGTGGCCCCGGGCAGGGCGCGGTCCAGGGTGGAGTGGGGCCTGCCGCTGATCGTGCTGAACCTGCTGTTCGCGGCCTTCATCGCGGTGCAGCTGGCGGTGCTGTTCGGCGGTTACGACAAGGTGCTGGAGAGCACCGGGCTCACGTACGCCGAGTACGCGCGCCAGGGGTTCTGGCAGCTGCTCTGGGCCACCGTCTTCGTCCTCGCCGTCATCGCGCTCGCGCTCCGCTGGGCGCCGCGCGGCACGGTCGGCGACCGCCGTTTCGTCCGGATCGTGCTGGGCGTTCTGTGCCTGCTGACGCTGGTCGTGGTCGCCTCCGCCGTGCGCCGGATGGACCTGTACGTCGACGCGTACGGGCTGACCAGGCTGCGGCTGTCGGTGGTCACCATGGAACTGTGGCTCGGCCTGGTGATCGCGCTGCTGATGGCGGCCGGGGCGGCGGGCGGGCGCTGGCTCGCCCGAGCGGTGGTCGGCAGTGCGGCGGCGACCGTGCTGGCCTTCGGGCTGCTCTCCCCCGACGGGATCACCGCCGAGAGCAACGTGACCCGGTTCCGGCAGGACGGCAAGATCGACCTGGCCTACGCCCGCTCGCTGTCCGCGGACGCGGCGCCCGCTCTGGACCGGCTGCCGGAGCCGCTGCGGTCGTGCGCGCTGATCGGGATCCGGGACGGATTGCGGGATGGCGGTGGCCGGCCGTGGTACGCGACGAGCCTGGGCGAGTACCGGGCGCGGACGATCCTGCGGGAGCGGCCGGTGGTGGTGACGGCCGGCGAGTGCCGGGGGCTCGGGGCGGGTGGCGGCGGCCGGGGGTAGCGGGAGCCCTCGTGTGCGGCGCCGCCGGACTCCGTCGGGGACCCCACGAGGCTGGACCGGGCCGGGTAGGGGTTACGGGACGTCCAGGGCGGGGTCGGTCGACGGTTCACCGCGGGAGGCGCGGTGGAGGGCCCGGGCCAGGTCCGCGACCGGGCCGTCGCGCAGGACCAGGCCCGTCGCGCCCGCCGCCAGGGCGGCTTCCCGCAGCCCCGCCCGGGCGGAGCCCACCGCCAGCAGGACCGCGCACTCCGGCGCCGCCTCCCGTACCTCCCGTACCCCGGCCACCGACTCCACGAGCGCCGCTGCCGGGCGGCCCAGCGGCGAGGCCACCACCTCGATGTCCTGCTCCATGCCCAGCCGCAGCGCCAGCGCCGGGTTCGCGGGCCACAGCAGGACCCGCAGGGAGCGACCGGTTCCGTCCATCCCGCCAGGGTAGGGTCCCGGCCCCGGCGCGCCGGGAAAAAACGCCGGAAACCGATGATCTGACGTTGAGTCAGCGGTCTTCCCAACTGTTGGGGGGTGCGTTATACATGGCCTCACCGGCCGCCTAGAACGCGTTCTACCCGGGCGGCGGCCCCCGCAGACGACCTCGGCGCGGCCGACGGTGCGGACGACCGCGCCGAGGTCTTCCACCCACGGAGCACCCGCTCAGCAAGGAGCAGCATCCGAATGCCGATCGATGCCGCGAAGGCCCTCGCCGCCGAACCCCGCCGCGGGGACATCGCCTGGGGCCACAAGGACGTCCAGCTCTACCACCTCGGCGTCGGCGCCGGCCGGCCCGCCACCGATCCCGACGAGCTGCGCTACACGCTGGAGTCCAAGCTCCACGTACTGCCCAGCTTCGCGACCGTCGCCGGCGCCGGCATGGCCATGCTGGGCGGCCTCGCCGCCCCCGGCATCGACGTCGACCTCGCCGCCGTCCTGCACGGCGGCCACAGCGTCGAGCTGCACCGCCCGATCCCCGTCAAGGGCCGGGCCACCTCCAGCTCCAAGGTCGCCGCCGTCTACGACAAGGGCAAGGCGGCGGTCATCGTGCTGCGCTCCGAGGTCGAGGACGCCGACGGGCCGCTGTGGACCAGCGACGCGCAGCTCTTCGTACGCGGCGAGGGCGGGTTCGGCGGCGAGCGCGGGCCCTCCGCCCGGGAGGACGCGCCCGACCGGGACCCCGACCGCACCGTCGAGCGGCACATCCGTGAGGACCAGGCGCTGCTCTACCGGCTCTCCGGCGACTGGAACCCGCTGCACGCCGACCCGGAGTTCGCCAAGCTCGCCGGTTTCGACCGGCCGATCCTGCACGGCCTGTGCTCGTACGGGATCACCCTCAAGGCCGTCGTCGACACCGTCCTGGCGGGGGACGTGTCCCGGGTCCGCGCCTACCGCACGCGCTTCGCCGGGATCGTCTTCCCGGGCGAGACCCTGCGCATCCGGATGTGGGAGGAGCCCGGCCGGGTGCGGGTGGCGGTGGCCGCCGTCGAACGGGACGACGCGCCCGTCCTCGCCGACACCGTCGTGGAACACGCGTAACCACGCCCGCCCACGTTCACGAACGAACCGAAGGAGCCGCACCGTGCGCGCAGCGCTGCAGAGCGAGATCGGCCAGGACAAGCTGGAGGTCGTCGAGGACATGGAGGCCGTGGGCTTCGGTCCCGGCAAGGTCAGGATCCGGATCAAGGCCACCGGCCTGTGCCACTCGGACCTGTCCGCGATGAGCGGCGTACTTCCGCAGCCCGCCCCCTTCGTCCCGGGCCACGAGGGCTCGGGCGAGATCACCGACGTCGGCGACGGCGTCACCCAGCTCAAGACCGGCGACCGGGTGCTGGTGTGCTGGCTGCCGCCGTGCGGCCACTGTCCCTCCTGCAAGCGCGGCCAGGGGCACCTGTGCCTGGAGGCCTTCGGGAACGTCGCCACCCCCAACTTCCGCCGCGCGGGCGGTGAGGTCTTCGGCTTCGCCGGTACCGGCACCTTCGCCGAGGAGGTCGTCGTCCCGGCCGGGTGCGCAGTGCCGATCCCCGACGACCTGCCGTACGACATCGCCGCCCTGATCGGCTGCGGCGTGACCACCGGGCTCGGCGCGGCGATCAACACCGCGAAGGTGGAGGCCGGCTCCTCGGTCGCGGTCATCGGCTGCGGCGGCGTCGGCATATCCGTCATCCAGGGTGCGAAGGTGCAGGGCGCGGCGCAGATCACCGCCGTCGACCCGGTCGCCTCGCGCCGCGAGGCGGCGCTGCGGTTCGGAGCGACGGAGGCGGTCGCGCCGGACGCCTTCGGCGACGCCAAGAACCGGATCACGGCCGGGGAGGGCTTCGACTACGTCTTCGAGGTGGTCGGCAAGTCCGCGACGACGCGGACCGCGTACGAGATGACCCGGCGCGGCGGCTCCGTCGTGGTGGTCGGCGCCGGAGCGCTGGACGACAACTACTCCGTCAACATGTTCTCGCTGTTCTTCGACGAGAAGAAGATCCTGCCCTCGATGTACGGGGGCGGTGACGTGCTCCGCTCCTACGAGCGCACCATCGCGCTGTGGCGGGCCGGCCGGGTGGACCTGGCCGGCCTCATCACGCACCGGGTGCGGCTCGGGGAGATCAACGACGCCCTCGACCAGATGCGTACGGGCGTGGCCCTGCGCACCTGCATCGAACTCTGAGCGACGAGAGGAATGCGGTAGATGTCACTGCCACTTGAGGGGCTCAGCGCCATCGTGACCGGCGCGGGCCGCGGGCTCGGCCGGGCCGAGGCGATCGAGCTGGCGCGGCTCGGGGCGAGCGTGGTCGTCAACGACTTCGGGCAGCCCGGGCGCGACGGCTCCGGGGAGGCGTCGGCGGCCCCGGCGCAGGAGGTGGCCGACGAGATCCGGGCCGCGGGCGGGCAGGCGGTGGCGCACCTCGGTGACGTGGCCGACTTCGCGCAGGCGCGCGAGCTGGTCGAGCTGGCGGTCGAGAGCTTCGGCAAACTCGACGTCCTGGTCAACAACGCGGGCATCCTGCGCGACCGGATGATCTTCTCCATGTCGGAGGAGGAGTGGGACTCGGTGATACGCGTCCACCTCAAGGGCCACTTCAACACCACCCACTTCGCCTCCGCGCACTGGCGGGAGCGGTCCAAGGCGGCGGGCGGCCCGGTCTACGGCCGGATCGTCAACACCTCCTCCGAGGCCTTCCTCGGCGGCAGCGCCGGCCAGCCGAACTACGCGGCGGCCAAGGGCGGCATCGTGGGCCTGACCACCTCGACCGCCCTGGCCCTGGCCAAGTACGGGGTCACGGCCAACGCCATCTGCCCGCGTGCCCGTACCCGGATGACCGAGGACGTGTTCGCGGGCTTCCAGGAGCCGGAGGAGGGCAAGCTGGACGCCCTCGCCCCCGAGCACGTCGCCCCGCTGGTCGGCTACCTGGCCTCACCGGCCGCCGCCAAGGCCAACGGGCAGCTGTTCGTGGTGCACGGCGGGATCGTGGTGGTAATGGAACGGCCCAAGGTGGCGGCGAAGTTCGACACGGCCAAGGAGGCGTTCGGCTTCGAGGAGCTCGACGCGCTCCTCACCGCCTACTACGACTCCCGCCCGCCGAACGAGACCTTCGCGGCGGCGGACGTCCTGAGCCTCAAGCACGGCTAGGGACTCTGCCGGGCGCCGCGCGGCCCGGCCGGGGTCCGGATCCGCCGGAAACCCCGGCCGCGGCAACTCAGTTCAGCGGGGCCTGCTGGAGCGGCACCGGGCGCGGGGCCGTGGGCGGGGCGATCCGGGCCGGGGGCGGCGGCGCCACCGGCTGGGCCAGGGTGACGATCCCGCACGGCACCTCCGGGGTGGCGTACGGGAGGCGCAGCACCCCCTGGGCCGTCCACAGGCCGGTACCCAGCCAGCCCGCCGGGGCGGAGAGCCGGAACGCGTGCCGGTCGGCCGGGCGCCACAGCGCGATGCCCTCGGGCACCCGCAGCGCCACCCCGCAGCTCTCCGGCATCAGCACCTGCCCCGGCTGCACCGCGAACGGCACCGCGTCCGCCGCCCGCAGGCACTCCGGGAAGCGGACCGGGCGCTCGCTGCCCAGCACCCCCCAGCCCAGCCGCGGCTCGCCCGGCGCGTCCGAGCGGATCAGCAGCAGCCCGCTGTCCGGCTCGGCCAGCAGCAGCCGGTCGTCGCTGCCGTCCGTGATCTGGAGCAGCGGGGTGACCTGCCCGTCCCGGGCCAGGTCCACGGCCACGGCCTTGGTGCGCCCGTCCAGCTCGCGGTCCAGCGCCAGCAGCCGCCCCGCCCGGTCCAGCCAGACGCCGCCCGAGCAGCGGCCCGGGACGACGGCCGCCCGTCGGGGCCCGCCGGGGGCTCCGGCCACCTGCCAGAGCACCGTCTCCTCGGCGCCCACCGCCAGGGCGAAGGCGCCGTGCCCGTCCGGGGACGGCGGCAGCAGGCCGACCCGTACGTCCTGCCCGGCCCGCTCGACCGCGCCCAGCGGCAGTTCGCCGGTGCGCGGCCCGGCCCCGGGGCCGCCCGTCGGGTACAGCAGCGAGAAGGCGTGCCGGTCCGCGACCCGGCGGTGGATCAGCACCCGCCCGTCGGCCAGCGGCAGCACCTCGCTGTCCGCCTCCTCCGGCTGCGCGAGCGGCAGAGGCACCGCGTACGGCTCGGGCCCGTCAAGGGTCCAGCGCTCCGGGTACCGGGCCTGGCCGGCGCCGGCCAGCCGCGCGGCGTACGCCCCGTCCGCCGCGATCGTGAACGCGGCAGCCGTCGTCATCTCGATGGCACAGACAGTCATCCGTGCGTCACCTCCGGTGAGGAAGCTAGTTTTCGCACTTCCTGCCGAACAACACGACCTTCCCGGCTTCACACATACGGGTGGCGGCGCGGCGGTTCAGGTGTGGCGCGGGGGGTCGTTGTGCTGTGCGGTGCCGAGGTCCCCCGGCACCGCGACCGGGGGCCGCCACGGACGGTAGCCTTGGCCCGTGCCCCGTCTCTCCGAAGTCATCGCCGCCCTCGACGCTCTCTGGCCCCCCGCGCGGGCCGAGCAGTGGGATGCCGTCGGCACCGTCTGCGGTGACCCCGACGCCGAAGTCACCCGGGTCCTGTTCGCCGTCGACCCCGTACGGGAGATCGTCGACGAAGCCGTCACGCTCGGCGCCGACCTGATCGTCACCCACCACCCCCTCTACCTGCGCGGCACCACCACCGTCGAGGCGGGCACCTTCAAGGGCCGCGTCGTGCACACGCTGATCAAGAACGACATCGCGCTGCACGTCGCCCACACCAACGCCGACACCGCCGACCCCGGCGTCTCCGACGCCCTCGCCGGCGCCCTGGACCTGCGCGTCACCGGCCCCCTCGTGCCCGACCCCACCGACCCCGCGGGCCGCCGCGGCCTCGGCCGGATCTGCGAACTCGACCACCCCGAGACCCTGCGCGACTTCGCCGCCCGGGCCGCCGCCCGGCTGCCGCACACCGCGCAGGGCATCCGCTTCGCCGGCGACCCGGACGCGCTGATCCGCACCGTCGCCGTCAGCGGCGGCTCCGGCGACAGCCTGTTCGCGCAGGTCCGCGCGGCGGGCGTGGACGCCTTCCTCACCGCCGACCTGCGCCACCACCCCGCGTCCGAGGCCCGCGGGCAGAGCCCGCTCGCGCTCCTCGACGCCGCCCACTGGGCCACCGAGTGGCCCTGGTGCGAGCAGGCCGCCGCGCAGCTCGACGCGATCTCCGAGCGCCACGGCTGGGGTCTGCGCACCCACGTCTCGCGCACGGTCACCGACCCGTGGACGGCGCACGCGCCGTCCGTCACCTCCCCTACCAACCCTGGAGCCCCCAACTGAACGCCGAGCCCGCCGACCAGATCCGACTTCTCGACGTCCAGGCCCTGGACGTCCGGCTGTCTCAGCTCGTCCACAAGCGCAAGTCGCTGCCCGAGCACGCCGAGGTCGACTCCCTGACCAAGGACCTCACCCAGCAGCGGGACCTGCTCGTCGCCGCCCAGACGCAGGCCAGCGAC
Organism: Streptomyces sp. NPDC054883; assembly: GCF_053610645.1. Taxonomy (NCBI): domain Bacteria; kingdom Bacillati; phylum Actinomycetota; class Actinomycetes; order Kitasatosporales; family Streptomycetaceae; genus Streptomyces; species Streptomyces sp. NPDC054883. Next base: position 18,098 of record NZ_JBSGYT010000030.1, read on the forward strand.
GCCGCCCGGGAGCAGACCAAGGCGGAGCAGGACGTCGACCAGGTCCGCCAGCGCGCGGCCCGCGACCAGGCGCGACTGGACTCCGGCGCGGGCATCTCGGCCCGGGACCTGGCGAACCTCCAGAGCGAGGTCGTCTCCCTCGCCAAGCGGCAGGGCGACCTGGAGGACGTGGTCCTGGAGGTCATGGAACGCCTGGAGGCCGCGCAGGCGCGCGTCACCGAACTGACCGAGCGGGTCTCCGGCCTGGAGGCCAAGCTCGCGGACGCCACCGCGCGCCGCGACGCCGCCACCGCCGAACTCGACGCCGAGGCCGCGGGCATCGCCAAGGACCGCGAGGTCATCGTCGCCTCGATGCCGGACGCGCTGATGGCCCTGTACGAGAAGATCCGCGCCAAGCAGGGCGGGGTCGGCGCCGCGCGCCTGTACCAGCGCCGCTGCGAGGGCTGCCGCCTGGAGCTCGACATGGCCGAGGTCAACGAGATCAAGGCCGCCGCCCGCGACCAGGTCGTACGACACGACAACTGCGGCCGCATCCTGGTCCGTACGGCGGACTCGGGCATCTGATGCCGAGGCTTGTCCGGTTCGTCGTGGAGGCGGACGGCGGGTCCCGGGGCAACCCGGGGCCCGCCGGCTACGGCGCGGTGGTCCTCGACCCGGCCACGGGCGAGACGCTGGCCGAGCGCGCCGAGTACATCGGCGTCGCGACGAACAACGTGGCCGAGTACAAGGGGCTCATCGCCGGGCTGAAGGCCGCCCGCGAGCTGGCGGCGGACGCGGTGGTCCTCGTACGGATGGACTCCAAGCTCGTCGTCGAGCAGATGTCGGGCCGCTGGAAGATCAAGCACCCGGACATGAAGCCGCTGGCCACCGAGGCGGCCACGATCCTGCCGCGCGCGCAGGTGACGTACGAGTGGATCCCGCGCGAGCGCAACAAGCACGCGGACCGGCTCGCGAACGAGGCGATGGACGCGGGCAAGCGCGGCCGGCAGTGGGAGCCGTCGGCCTCCTCCGCCGCCCTGGACACCTCGGCGGCGCGCGCCCTGGCGACCCCGCCGCCCGCGGGCCCGCCCGGCGACGCCACGGCCGGAGCGGCCGCGGTCCGCGCGGCCCTCGCCGCCTCTTCCGGTACGCCGGCCCCCGCGGCGGGGGCCGAGCAGGCGGCGGACACCCTGTTCGCGGAGCCCGGCCCGGCCACGGCGGCGCCGTCGGCCGGATGGGGTCCCGACCTGGGTACCCCGGCCACCTTCGTGCTGCTGCGCCACGGCGAGACCGCGCTGACCCCGCAGAAGCGCTTCTCCGGCAGCGGCGGCACCGACCCCGAGCTGTCCCCGGCCGGCCGCCGCCAGGCCGCCGCGGTGGCCGGGGCGCTCGCCGCGCGGGGCACCGTCGAGGCCGTCGTCAGCTCCCCGCTGCGCCGCTGCCGGGAGACCGCGCAGGCCGTCGCCGACCGGCTCGGGCTGCCGGTCGTGGTCGAAGAGGGCCTGCGCGAAACGGACTTCGGCGCCTGGGAGGGGCTCACCTTCGCCGAGGTGCGGGAGCGGTTCCCGGACGACCTCCAGGCGTGGCTGGACTCCCCGAGGGCGGCCCCCTCGGGCGGCGGCGAAAGCTTCACCGCCGTCACCCGCCGGGTCTCCGCCGCCCGCGACCGCCTGCTGACCGCGTACGCGGGCCGCACGGTGCTGCTGGTCACGCACGTGACCCCGGTCAAGACGCTGGTCCGGCTCGCGCTCGGCGCGCCCCCGGAGTCCCTGTTCAAGATGGAACTGTCGGCCGCCTCCCTCTCGGCGGTGGCCTACTACGCCGACGGCAACGCCTCGGTCCGCCTCCTGAACGACACCTCGCACCTGCGCTGAACCCCGCAACGCCGGAGCCCCCGCCACAGACGTGGCGGGGGCTCCGGCATACGTACGGCGAGGACAGACGAGCCGGCCTGTACGCCGGGTTCTGTCGCCCGGAGACCTCGCGGTCGCCGGGGAGACGGCCATCCATCTAGGACCGGCGTTGCCGCCGGCCTCGTGCGGTCTACCCGCGAACTCGGGCGGGCAGCCCTCGGACGTTCGCGCAGGGCCGTCCGAGAACGACCCCTCTTGACCTTGCTCCGGGTGGGGTTTACCGAGCCGCCTGAGTCACCTCAGGCGCTGGTGGTCTCTTACACCACCGTTTCACCCTTACCGGGGACCGAAGCCCCCGGCGGTCTGTTTTCTGTGGCACTGTCCCGCGGGTCACCCCGGGTGGGCGTTACCCACCACCCTGCCCTGTGGAGCCCGGACGTTCCTCGGCGGGATCCAAGGACCCCGACGCGGCCGCCCGGCCGACTCGTCTGTCGTGCCGCCCATGCTACCGGCTGCGCCGTGACGGCTTGACCGGCCGCTCGGGGGGTCGGGGCGGGTGGGGGCGGTGCGGTTTCATGCCGATGAGCCGGGGGCGGTGGTCGCCGCGCTGCGGCCGTCCGCACCCCCGTGACGGGCTGCCGCGGCGCGGGCCGTGGGGTGAGGGTGACAAGCCGGGGCCGGGTTGTCTTGTCGAAAACGGCGCCGGGGGGCGATCCGCCGGGCAGCCGCTACAGGAGGACGCTGGTGATGCGGCCCGGCATCCGGTCCAGGAGCGGACTGCGCGCCGGCCTGCCCCCGGGCTCGGTGAAGGCGGAGGGGGTCAGGCCGGTCAGGCCCTTCACGTCCTGAGGTGGGCCTGGCCGTGGTAGCCGCAGGCCGCGGCGACCCGGGCCGGAGCCGTGCCCGCCGCGAGCCGGCGCAGGGCGTGCTGGAGCCGGAACAGCCGGGCGACCGCCTTCGGCGACAGTCCGACCTGCTCCCGGAACCGCGCCCGCAAGGTCCGGGCGCTCCACCCGCACTCCGCGGTCGCCCGGACAGCGAACCGCCGTCCAGCCAGAGCCGGGCCAGCGCCCCCCGCGCCTTGGGCGCGACGGCCGGGCCCCGCTCGCGCAGCCGGGCGGTGAAGACGGCGTCCAGCAGACCGAAGCGCTCGTCCCACGTGGCCGGCGACCGGAGCCGTTCGGCCAGGTGGCGTTCGGCGGGGCCGAGCACCTCGGCGAGGTCCACCCGGGTGTCCTGGAAGTGCACCATCGGGATCCCGGCGCCGAGCGGGCTCATGTTCACCTCCAGGCCGTGCACCGCACCCGCGTGCACGCCGACCGCCGGGACCGTGCGAGGCCCGCTGATCAGGGCGGGGGACGCCGGTCGCAGTTCGGCCGCGCCCAGCCCGTCGGTGGCACGGGAGATCCACAGGCCCTCGCCGAAGGTGAAGACGAGCGCGACGAAGCCGGTGGGCAGGTCCAGCCTGCGCCGGGGCGCGCTGAATTCCGTACGGAAGCCGAGGCAGTTGACGATGTGCGGGCGCAGCGCGGGGGCGGGGGGTCTCGTAGGCGTGTCGACGGAACCCGTCTGCGGCCCCTCCCCGCGGCGTTGCGCGGCCCGTCGGGCGCGCTGCGCCGATCACGACAGCCGGCGGACGGCCTGTTCTAGGCGGGAGCGAAGAGGATTTTCGCCGTGCCGGGGTCGGCCCGGGTCAGCCGGACCCGGATGCGTTCGCCCAGCGGCAACCGCGTGGTCGGGGACTCGACGCGGCCCACCACCGCCGGGTCCGTCAGGCAGACCGTGCCGACCAGGGGTTCGTGTTCCCTGACGTCGATCACCGTCGCCTCGAAGGTCTCGCCGACCCGGTCCTTGAGCAGGGCCGCCTCCACCAGGTCCACGCACTCACGCTCGGCGGTGTTGGCCAGCCGGGTGCCCTCCGCCATCTCGTGCGGCAGCGCCTCCAGCGCGGCGACGGCCCACTCCGGCGGCTCGGCCCCGGCGGACGCCGCCGCGCTCAGCTCCCCGGCGTACCGGTCGACGAGCCGGCGCAGCGGGGCGGTGCAGTGCGCGTACGGGGCGGCCACGGCGGCGTGCAGCAACGGATCGGGGGTCACGCCGGGGGTGAAGGGCGTGTACCCGGCGCCGCGCAGCAGGGTCGTGCACTCCTGGAGGAAGGCGGCGTGGGCGGGCCGGTCCGGGTCGAGCGAGCGGACGAGTTCCGCGTACGGGACGTGGTGGGGCCAGTCGATCCGCAGGGCCTTCGCCGCGCGCCGCAGCCGGCCGACCGCGCCGTCGGGGGCGCTCGGCAGGGTGCGCAGGATCCCGGTTCCGGCTGCGAGCATCAGCTCGGCGGCGGCCATGCCCGTCATCAGGGAGATCTGGGCGTTCCAGCCGTCCGCCGGCAGCGGGGCCCGGTAGGCGAGGGAGTACGAGCCGTCCTGCGCGACGACCTCCTGCTCGGGCACGGCCAGCGAGATGCCGCCGCGTTCCTCCTCCAGGGCCTCGCGGAGCATTCCGATGACCTTGAGCAGCGCCACGGACTCGTCCGCCGTGCCGGAGTCGACGGCCCGCTGGACGGTGGCGTAGTCGAGCTTCGCCCGGCTGCGGACCAGGGCCCGGCGCACCTCGGCGCTCTCCACCCGGCCCTCGGCGTCCAGGTCGAACCGCCACACCAGCGCGGGCCGGGTCCGGTCGGGCAGCAGGCTGGCCGCGCCCTCCGAGAGCACGGCCGGGTGCAGCGGGACCTTCCCGTCGGGGAAGTAGAGGGTGGTGACCCGGCGGTGGGCTTCGGCGTCGAGGGCGCCGCCGGGGGTGACGAAGGCGGCGACGTCGGCGATGGCGTAGTGCACGCGGTAGCCGCCGGAGGGACGTTTCGCCAGGTGCATGGCCTGGTCGAGGTCGACGGAGCCGGGCGGGTCGACGGTGAAGAAGGGGATGCCGGTCGCGTCGGCCGACGGGAGCCGGGGATGGGCGGCGGCCCGTTCCGCCTCGGCGAGCACGGCGGCGGGGAACTGCGCCGGAACGTCCAGCCCCGTCCGCAGTGCGCGCAGCGCGGCCCGCAGGGCAGCCCCGTCTGCGCCGGTCATGTGCAGGTGACGGCGTGGCATGGACCGAGCCTATGGGGGGCGGGCCAGGGCTGCCCGTCGAGCCGCCGCGCCTGCGTTCGCAGCGGCCCGGCGGTGAGGAGCTCCGGCGAGCCGCCCGCGCCGCGCCGTCTACGCTGGGCGCCGGGGGCCGCACCCCCTGCGCCGTGTCGTACCGAAGGAGAACCACCGTGCTCGTGCTGCTGCCGCCCTCTGAGGGAAAGGCCGCCGGGGGCTCCGGCGCACCGCTGGACCCGGGGGCGCTGTCGTTGCCGGGCCTGGCCGGGGCGCGGGCGGCCGTGCTCGAAGAGCTGGTCGAGCTGTGCGCGGGCGACGAGACGAAGGCGCGCGAGGTGCTCGGCCTGAGCGAGGGCCTGCGGGGCGAGGTCGCCAAGAACGCGGAGCTGCGGTCGGCGGTCGCGCGGCCCGCCGGGGAGATCTACACGGGGGTGCTGTACGACGCCCTCGGCCTGGCCGGTCTGCCCGACGGGGCGCAGGCGCTGGCCGAGCGGTCGCTGCTGGTGTTCTCCGGGCTGTGGGGCGCGGTGCGGATGACGGACCGGATCCCCTCCTACCGCTGCTCGATGGGCGTCAAGCTGCCGGGGCTGGGAGCGCTGGGGGCGTACTGGCGGGCGCCGATGGCGGAGGTCATGCCCGAGGCGGCGGGGGACGGACTCGTCCTGGACCTGCGCTCCTCCGCGTACGCGGCCGCCTGGAAGCCGAAGGGGGAGGTCGCCGGGCGCACCGCGACCGTGCGGGTGCTGCACTCCCAGCTGGTCGACGGGGTGGAGAAGCGGTCGGTGGTGAGCCACTTCAACAAGGCGACGAAGGGCCGGCTGGTCCGGGACCTGCTGCTGGCGGGCGCGGTCCCGGGCAGCCCCGCGGAGCTGGTGGAGGCGCTGCGGGCGCTGGGGTACGTGGTGGAGGCGCAGGAACCGGCCAAGCCCGCGAAGGCCTGGGCGCTGGACGTCGTGGTGACCCGGATCCACTGAGCCGGATCCACGACGTGCCTACCACAGGCGGTCGGTCGGCCCCGGATACAGCGGGACCCGCGCGCCGGTGAACACCGCGCGGGCGGCCGCGGGGTCCGGGGTGAAGAAGGCCGCCAGGACCGACTTGTCGAAGCCGGGCCGGTCGCTGGGCAGCGGATCGGCCGGGGTGCCGCCCAGCAGCACCGTGCCCGGGAGGCGTTCGAAGCCAGCCGCCTCGTAGAACGGGGTCAGCTCCCGGTCACAGCTGAACAGGGCCAGGTCCACGCCCGGGTCGGCGGCCAGCACCTGGCGGGCCGCCGTCACCAGGCGGCTCCCGAGGCCCCGCCCGCGCAGGTCCGGCCGGGTCACCACCGCGCTGAGCCCGGCCGCGCGGTAGCTGCCGCCGCCGAGCCGGATCTCCTTGTGCAGCAGCGTCAGGCAGGCGGCCACCGCCCCGGCCGCGCCCCCCTCCCGCAGCAGGACGGTGCGCGGGGCCAGCGCCGGGTCGTGCCCGGCCCCCGCACCCGGCCACGCCGCCGCCTCCAGCGCCCCGACCTGCGCGGCGAGGCCGGCCGGGAGCGCTGCGTACACGCCGATCCCGCGGCTCGGGCCCGTCACGCGATGGCCACCGCCGCGCCGCCCACCCGGACCCGGGCGTCGCCCGGCCGCAGTTCCACCGTCAGGACGCCCGGGCGGCCCATGTCCTCGCCCTGGCGCAGCGTCAGCGTCGCGCCGTCCGGGACCAGCCCGAGTTCGCGCGCGTACGCCCCGAACGCGGCGGCCGCCGCCCCGGTGGCCGGGTCCTCGACGACGCCGCCGACCGGGAACGGGTCCCGTACGTGGAACAGCTCCGGCCCCTCCCGGTGCACCAGCTGGACCGTGGTGAGGCCCAGGCGGCGCATCAGCGCCTCCAGCCGGGCGAAGTCGTAGTCCAGGGCGGCGAGGCGGGCGCGGGTGGCGGCGCCGAGCACGAGGTGACGGGCCCCGGCGTAGGCGATGCGCGGCGGGAAGGCCGGGTCGAGGTCGCCGGCCGGCCAGTCCAGCGCGGCCAGCGCCTCCGCGAGGTCCTCGGGCGACACGGCCTCGGTGTGCGGTTCGACGCTGGTCAGCACGGCCCGCAGGCCACCGTCGGCCTCGGTCACCGAGACCGGTACCGTGCCCGCCGGGGTCGCGAAGACGAGTTCGCCGGGTCCGATCCGCTCGCCCAGCGCCACGGCGGTCGCGACGGTGGCGTGCCCGCAGAAGGAGACCTCCGCCTTCGGGCTGAAGAACCGCAGGGTGAAGCCCCGTCCGGGCGCGGCGCCCAGGTCCTGCGGCGGGTCCGTCACGAAGGCGGTCTCGCTGTAGCCCAGCTCCGCCGCGATCGCGAGCATCCGCGCGTCGTCCAGTGCGCTCGCGTCGAGCACGACGCCGGCGGGGTTGCCGCCCGCGGGGTCGGTGGTGAAGGCGGTGTAGCGCAGTACCGCCGGCTGTCCCGTCGTATCAGTCATGATCAGCTCAACTCCGGGGACGGCGGCGGGCATTCCCCGCCCCGCCCGCGGCCCCGCCCTCAGCCCCGCCCGATGTACGGCATGGCCGTCGCCATCACCGTCGCGAACTGCACGTTCGCCTCCAGCGGCAGCTCCGCCATGTGCACCACCGTGCGCGCCACGTCGGCCGCGTCCATCACCGGCTCGACGGCCAGCTGCCCGTTGGCCTGGAGGATGCCGCTCTGCATCCGCTCGGTCATCTCGGTCGCCGCGTTGCCGATGTCGATCTGCCCGCACGCGATCCGGTACGGGCGCCCGTCCAGCGAAAGCGCCTTCGTCAGGCCCGTCATCGCGTGCTTGGTCGCGGTGTAGGCGATCGAGTGCGGGCGCGGCACGTGCGCCGAGACGGAGCCGTTGTTGATGATCCGGCCGCCCTGCGGGTCCTGCTCCTTCATGAGCCGGAACGCGGCCTGCGCGCAGAGGAAGGAGCCGGTCAGGTTGACGTCCACGACCGCCCGCCAGGCTTCGTACGTGATGTCCTCCAGCGGAACCCCGCCCGGGCCGAAGGTACCGGCGTTGTTGAAGAGCAGGTCGAGCCGCCCGTACCGGGCGCGGACGGTCTCGAAGAGGGCGTTCACCTCGTCCGGATCGCTCACGTCGGCCGGTACGCACAGCACGTCCGCGCCGGATCCGGCCGCCTCGGCGGTGTCCGCCAGCGGCTGCGGGCGGCGTCCGGCCACGGCCACCGACCAGCCCGCGCCCGCCAGGGCGAGGGCGACGGAGCGGCCGATGCCGGAGCCGGCCCCGGTCACCACAGCGATCTTCTTCCCAGGTGCGTTCATGGGGCCGCAGAGTACGTCACACCGGACATTCGAACACGGACGTTCCGACAGCTGAGAGCATGGGCCGGTCAGGGTGCGAAAACAGACGACGAGAGTGGAGTTCCGCATGCCGGAGAGAGCCCCCGGGACGGCCCGTGACCGGAAGCCGTCGTCCATCGCCCAGAGCTCCTCTCCCACGGCGCGCCGCACCGGCCTGCTGGTCACCTTCATACTCGGCGGGCTGACCGCGCTGCCCCCGCTGTCCATGGACATGTACCTGCCGGCGCTGCCGCAGGTCACCTCCGCCCTGCACAGTCCGGCCGCCACGGTGCAGCTGACCCTCACCTCCTGCCTCGCCGGCATGGCGCTGGGCCAGCTCGTCATCGGCCCGATGAGCGACAAGTGGGGCCGCCGGCGGCCGCTGCTGACCGGCATGATCGTCTACGTGCTGGCCACCGCCGTCTGCGCGCTCGCCCCCACCACCGAACTGCTCGTGGGTTTCCGGCTGGCCCAGGGCCTGGCCGGCGCGGCGGCGATCGTCATCGCCCGCGCCGTCGTGCGCGACCTCTACGACGGGGTCGAGATGGCCCGGTTCTTCTCCACCCTGATGCTCATCTCCGGCGCCGCCCCGATCATCGCCCCGCTCATCGGGGGCCAGGTGCTGCGCTTCGCCGACTGGCGCGGGGTCTTCGTCGTCCTCACCGCGGTCGGCACGGCCCTGACCCTGGTGGTGTGGCGCAGGCTCGGCGAGACGCTGCCGCCCGAGCGGCGCCACACCGGGGGCGTGGGCGCCGCCCTGCGGACGATGCGCGGGCTGCTCGGCGACCGGGTCTTCGCCGGGTACACCCTGGCCGGCGGCTTCGCGTTCGCGGTGCTGTTCTCGTACATCTCCGCGTCGCCGTTCGTGGTGCAGGAGATCTACGGGGCTTCGCCGCAGCAGTTCAGCCTGCTGTTCGGCCTGAACTCGGTCGGCCTGATAACGGTCGGCCAGATCAACGGCAAGCTGCTGGTGGGCCGGGTCAGCCTGGACAAGGTCCTGGCCTGCGGGCTCGCGGTCGTCATCGTGGACTCGGTCGCGCTGCTGCTGATGGCGGGCGGCGCGTTCGGGAAGGCCGGGCTGCTGCCGATGGCGGTCGGGCTGTTCGTGCTGATGTCGGCGATGGGCGTGCTGATGCCGAACACCAACGCGCAGGCGCTGATGCGTACGCCGCACGCCGCCGGATCGGCGTCGGCGCTGCTGGGCACCTCCTCGTTCCTGGTCGGTGCGGTCGCCTCGCCGCTGGTCGGGATCGCGGGGGAGGGGACGGCGGTGCCGATGGCAGTGGTCCAGCTCGTCTGCTCGCTGCTGGCGGCGGCCTGCTTCCTGGGGCTGTGCCGTCCGTGGCAGAGCCGGGAGCCGCTGGCGGCGGCCGGGGCGTAGCGGCAGCCGGGGAGGGTGCGCCGGGGCGCGGGCCGCGCCGGGCGCCGTAAACTTCCCAGGTGAACGCCTCCGCCGCCCTTCCCGCTCCCGGTCCCACCACCGCCGAGACCCTGCGCTCCGCGCTCGGCGGGCTGCTCGACGGGCTCCCGCCGAAGCAGGCCTCGGCCGCCGTCGAGCGGCTGATCGCCAACTACCGGGGCACGATCCCCACCGACGCGCCCGTGCTGCGCGACCGCTCGGACGTGGCGGCGTACGCGGCGTACCGGATGCCGGCCACCTTCGAAGCCGTACGCTCCGCCCTCGGCGCCCTGGCGGAGGCCGCGCCGCAGTGGACGCCGGGCTCCCACGTCGACGTGGGCGGCGGCACCGGCGCGGCGACCTGGGCGGCGGACGCCACCTGGGACGGCCCGCGCAGTACGACGGTGCTGGACTGGGCGGAGCCGGCGCTGGCCCTGGGCCGGGAACTGGCGTCCCGCTCCTCCTCGCCCGTACTGCGCGCGGCGCAGTGGCGCCGGGCGGTCGTCGGCGCCGGGATCGCGCTCCCCGAGGCCGACCTGGTGACCGTGTCGTACGTGCTCGGCGAACTCACCGCGGAGGCCCGCCGGGCGGTCGTCGCCGAGGCGGCCCGGGCCGGCCGGGCGGTGGTGCTGATCGAGCCGGGCACCCCCGAGGGCTACCTGCGCATCCGCGAGGCCCGCGAGCAGTTGATCGCGGCCGGGCTGACGGTGGCCGCGCCCTGCCCGCACGACGGCGCCTGCCCGATCGAGACCGGCCAGGACTGGTGCCACTTCTCGGCGCGGGTCAGCCGTTCCTCGCTGCACCGGCAGGTCAAGGGCGGCTCCCTGCCCTACGAGGACGAGAAGTTCAGCTACGTGGCCGCGACGCGGTTCCCCGTCGGGCCGGCCGCCTCCCGGATCACGCGCAAGCCGCAGATCCGCAAGGGACTGGTGCTGCTGGACCTGTGCGGTCCGCCGGAGGACGGCCTGACCCGGGTCACCGTGACCAAGCGCCACGGTGACCTCTACAAGGCCGCGCGGGACGCCGACTGGGGCCGGGAGTGGCCGCCCTCCGCCTGAGCGCGGGTGCCGTCAGGGCCGCAGCTCCTGGGTGCAGCACTTGACGCTGCCGCCGCCCTTGAGCAGCTCGCCCAGGTCCATCGGGATCGGCTCGAAGCCCCGGTCGCGCAGGGGTGCGAGCAGGCCGGCCGCGGCCTGGGGCAGCAGCACGTGCAGCCCGTCGCAGACCGAGTTGAGGCCGAAGGCCGCCGCGTCCTCGGCGTCCACGACCAGCGCGTCGGGGAACAGCCGCCGCAGCACGGCCTGGCTGCCGGGCGAGAAGGCCGGCGGGTGGTACATGATCTCGTCGCCGTCGAGGACGCACAGGGCGGTGTCCAGGTGGTAGAAGCGCGGGTCCACCAGGTCGAGGCCGATGACGGGGCGGCCGAAGAACTCCTGGGCCTCGTCGTGCGAGAGCGGGCTGGAGCGGTAGCCCCGGCCCGCCAGGATGTAGGTGGCGGTGACGGCGAAGTCGCCCTCGCCCTCGTTGATGTGCGACGGCTCGTGGATGTCCCGGAAGCCGTGGGCGCGGAACCACTCCAGGTGGATCTCCGCCTCGGCGGTGCGTTCCGGGTAGGCGAACCGGGCCCCGAGCACGCGGCCGTCGATGACCAGGGCGCCGTTCGCCGCGTAGACCATGTCGGGCAGTCCGGGATCGGGGACGAGGGTCTCGACGGTGTGGCCGAGGGAGCGGTAGCGGTCCCTCAGGTCTTCCCACTGGGCTTGGGCGAGGGGCAGGTCCACCGGTTTCGCGGGGTCCATCCACGGGTTGATGGAGTACGTGACCTTGAAGTGTGCGGGTGGGCACATCAGGTAGCGCCGGGGTGTGGCGTCTCTGCGCAAAGAAGGCTCCTCACGACTGACTCGCGGTGCGTGTGCTGTGCGTGTGCAGAGAATCGTCTCTCCTCAAGGGGGACCGCGCAGTGAACTGATTGGGTGGTTTATCGGAATGACCGGAACCGGAAGACGGTCCGTCTCGCGTTGATACGTTGAGGGCATGAGCAGGACTCCCCACGCCGCCACCGCCCCGACCAAGGCGCCCGCGGCCAAGACGCCCGATCCGGCCCGCCGCAGCGACCGGTCCCGGCGGGCCATCCTGGACGCCGCGCTCGCCCTCGTCGGGGAGGTCGGCTACAACAGGCTGACCATCGAGGCGATCGCCGCCCGCGCCGGGGTCGGCAAGCAGACCATCTACCGCTGGTGGCCGTCGAAGGCGGCCGTGCTGCTCGACGCCTCCCTGGCACTGGCCGGGGACGTACCGGAGGGGGAGGGCCGGCCGGGACTCCCGGACACCGGTGACCTGGCCGCCGACCTGAAACGGGTGCTGCGGGCCACGGTGGACGAGTTCAACGACCCGGCCCACGACGCCCCCCTGCGCGCACTGACCGCCGCCGGGGCGAACGACCCGGTGCTGGGGGCGCGCTTCACCGAACGGCTGCTGGCCCCCCAGCTCGCCCTGTACGAGGCCAGGTTGCGCAGCGCGCGGGAGGCGGGGCAGCTGGCGGACGGAGCGGATCTGCGGCTGATGACGGAGCTGCTGCTCGGCCCCCTGACGTACCGCTGGCTGCTGCGGACGGCTCCCCTGACGCACGCGTTCACGGACGCGCTGGTGGACGCGGTGCTGGGAGCCGCTGTGGGTACCGGGGGCCGGGCCGCCGGGTCCGCGTGACCGAGAACATATGGCCGAAATCGTCCGTTATGCGCGGGCCGGTGCCGGGGGCGCGGTCACCCGGCGCCCCGGAGGGTGGGACCATGGGAAGGTCCGCCGGGGGCAACGGTGAGGTGAGGGGATAGATGGGGTCCGAGTCCGGCCGCGTCAAACGCGGCGAGCAGAGCAGGATTTCCCAGTGGCTGCGCCGCCGCTCGAAACCGGCTCCCGAAGACCCGGGCGGGGAACGAGAGGCCCTGCTGCTGGCCGTCGCCGCCGCCGGCCTCCCGATAGCCCCCGCCGCCCACCCCGCCGGCTACCGCTGTTCCTGCGACCGCATCGGCTGTCCGACGCCCGCGCGGCACCCGGTCTCCTTCGCCTGGCAGACCCAGGCGACCACCGACCGCGCACAGGTCGAGCGCTGGGCGCGCAACGAGCCCCGGGCCAACTTCATCACCGCCACCGGCATGGTCCACGACGTCCTGGACGTACCGCTGGACGCCGGCCGCGACGCCCTCACCCGCCTGCTGGCCTCCGGCGTGGACGTCGGCCCGGTGGCCGAGTCCGGCGGTACGGGCGACCAGGCCCGCATGCTGTTCTTCACGGCGACCCGGGGGACGCCGGAAGACGAGGACGAGTGGTGGCCCTGCGCGCTGGACTGCCACCCCGAGACGATGGACGAACACCCGGGCCTGCGCTGGCACTGCCGCGGCAGCTACGTCCTCGTCCCGCCGGCCGCCCTCCCGGGCGAGCAGGCCGTCGTGTGGCTGCGCGGCGTGGAGCACCCGCTGCCGGACCCGCTGACGCTGCTCGAAACCCTGACCGACGCCTGCGCCCTGTACGCGGGGGCCTCCGATCAGACCCCCGCCGCCGTGGCCTGGCCGCTGGGCCGCTGACCGAACGACGAAGGGCCGGACGACAGAGGTCGTCCGGCCCTTCGCCGTTCGCGGATGTCCTCCCGGCGCGCGTGGCCGTCAGGCCTGCGCGTCGGCGGGAGCGCCCGCCGGCCGCCGGTCCGCGGGCTTGCCCCGGCCCTTGGCGCCCAGCGGCGCCAGGAACAGGCTCAGCACCACGAGCAGGTACAGCACCCACACCACGAGCTGGAGCACGGTCGGGTCCGGCTGGAAGTTGAGCGTCCCCTTCAGCAGGGTCCCGTACCAGCTGTCCGGCGGCACCGTCTCGCTGATGTCGAACGCCTTCGACCGGATGCCGGGCAGGAACGCGGCCTCCTGGAGGTCGTGGATCCCGTACGCCAGCACCCCCGCCGCGACCACGACCAGCATGCCGCCGGTCCAGGTGAAGAACTTGGCGAGGTTGATGCTCAGGGCGCCCCGGTAGAACAGCCAGCCCAGCAGCACCGAGGAGCCGATGCCCAGCAGTACGCCGGTCAGCGGGCCGGCGCCGTCACCGGCCGCCTTCACCGAGCGCCACACGAACAGGGACGTCTCCAGGCCCTCGCGGCCCACGGCGAGGAACGCCGTCGTGACCAGCGCGCCGGTGCCCATGGCGAGCGCCGCGTCCAGCTTCCCGTGGAGTTCGGCCTTCAGGTGCCGCGCGGTGCGCTTCATCCAGAAGACCATCCAGGTCACCAGGCCCACCGCGATGACCGACAAGGACCCGCCGATCGCCTCCTGCGCCTCGAACGTCAGCTGTTCGGTGCCGAATTCCAGGGCGGCGCCGAAGCCGAGGCTGAGGGCGGCCGCCAGGCCGACGCCCAGCCACAGCGGCCCGAGCTTGTCCTTGTGGCCGGTCTTCACCAGGTAGGCGATGAGGATGCAGACGACGAGGCTGGCCTCCAGCCCCTCGCGCAGACCGATCAGATAATTGCTGAACACGTGGTTCCTCCTACGCGGCTACGGGTCTACGCGAACAGCGTCCGGCCCCACCAGTCGTCCTTGTCGCGGACGCCCGGCGGGACGGCGAAGACGGCCGAACCCACGTGCTGGATGTATTCGTTGAGCGCGTCGTTCTTCGAGAGGTTGCGCTGGACCGGGATGAAGCCCTTGCGGACGTCGCGCTGGTAGGCGAGGAAGAACAGGCCCGCTTCGAGGCGGCCCAGCCCGTCCGTGCCGTCCGTGAAGGAGTAGCCGCGGCGCAGGATCCGCGCACCGTTGTTGCTGTCCGGGTGGGCGAGGCGGACGTGCGCTTCCGGCTTCATGGCCTTGAGGAAGGGCTCGTCGCGCTCCTTGGACTTGCCGACGGGGGCGCCCTCGCCCTTGTCGCGCCCGAAGACGTCCTCCTGCTCCTGGAGGGAGGTGCGGTCCCAGGTCTCGATGTGCATCCGGATGCGGCGGGCGACCAGGTACGAGCCCCCGGCCATCCACGGGCTGCCGTCGGACGCGGCCGCCCAGACGTGCTCGTCCAGCGCCGCCCGGTCGGTGCCCGAGATGTTCCGGGTGCCGTCCTTGAAACCCATCATGTTGCGCGGGGTCTGCGCGTCCGGGGTGGTGGACGAGGTCTTGCCGAAGCCGAGCTGCGACCAGCGGACGGCCGTCTTGCCGAAGCCGATGCGGGCCAGCTGGCGGATGGCGTGCACCGCGACCTGCGGGTCGTCCGCGCAGGCCTGGACGCACAGGTCGCCGCCGGAGCGGGCCGGGTCCAGGTTGTCGCCGGGGAACTGCTCCAGGTCCACCAGGGCCTCGGGGCGCTTGTCCTCCAGCCCGAAGCGGTCCTTGGCGAACAGGGCCGGGCCGAAACCGATCGTCAGGGTGAGCCGGGAGGCCT
Source organism: Streptomyces sp. NPDC054883 (assembly GCF_053610645.1). Taxonomy (NCBI): domain Bacteria; kingdom Bacillati; phylum Actinomycetota; class Actinomycetes; order Kitasatosporales; family Streptomycetaceae; genus Streptomyces; species Streptomyces sp. NPDC054883. The sequence goes on from NZ_JBSGYT010000030.1 coordinate 33,103, forward strand.
TGAGGCCCAGCGCCTCGCCCGTGTCGTCCGGCGGGGCCTCCGGGAGGCCGCCGTAGCCGCCCTCGCCGACGGGGTGCCCGGCCGTCATCAGCCGGGCCGCCTCGGTCCACTCCTTGAGGAGCTTGACCAGCTCCGCGCGGTCCTTGGTCTTCACGTCGAAGGCCGCAAAGTGCAGGCGGTCCTGGACGGCGCTCGCGATCCCGGCCTGGTGCTCCCCGTGGAACGGCACGGCCGCCCCGGCCGAAGCCGCCGGCACCACGTCCGAGGTGCCGCCGAACGCCGCGACCGCGCCGCCGGCCGCGGCGGCGCCGAGCGCCAGCCCGGCCCCGCCCCAGCCGAGCACGGCCCGCCGCGAGGGCGCGCCGGCCCCCTCCGGGGTGTCGTCGTGCTCTTCCACCGCCACCGACTCCGAGTCAGTCATCCCGGTCCTCCCGCCTGCTCCGCTGTTCCCGACCGTTACTTCGCGACCGCTGCGGCCAGCTTGGAGAGCGGCTCGGCCAGCGCGTTCACGGCGTCCGAGAGCTCCTTGCGCTCCGCGTCGCCGACCTTGTCGTAGGAGGTGAAGTCGTAGCCGTTCTTGTCCGTACGGTGCTTGTCGAGCAGCGTCTCCAGCGCCGCGAACTGGGCGTCGAGCGCCTTGGCGAGCTCCGCGTCGTTCTTCGCGGCGACCGGCTTGAGCAGCTCGTACGCCTTCTGCGCGCCTTCGACGTTGCCCTTGAAGTCGACCAGGTCGGTGTGGCTGTAGCGCTCTTCCTCACCCGTCACCTTGCCGGTGGCGACCTCGTCGAGGAGCTCCTTGGCGCCGTTGGCCATCGAGGTGGGGGTGATCTCCGCCGTGCCGATCCTCTTCTGCCAGTCGGTCACGTCGGCCATCAGCGTGTCGGCGAGCTTCTTGTCGTTGTCGTCGATCTTGTTCTCGGCCCACAGGGACTTCTCCAGGCGGTGCCAGCCGGTCCAGTCCTTCGCCGGGTCCTGGCCCGCCTCCAGGCCGTCCTCGCGGACGTCGACCTTCGGGTCGATGTCGCCGAAGGACTCCGCGACCGGCTCGGTGCGCTCCCAGCCGAGGCGGGAGACGGCGTAGGCCTTCTTCGCGGCCTCCACGTCACCGGACTTCACCGCGTCCACGAAGGCCTTGGTGGCGGGCAGGGACTCGTCGGCCTGCGTCTGCACGTACTTGCGGTACTCGGCGACCGCCGCGTCCAGCTCGGGGCTGCGCTTGGCCGCGGCGCCGCCGGTGGCCTTGACCTTCTGGCGGATGCCGTCGCCCTTCATGCCGGGCTTGCAGTTGACCTCGTAGTCGCCCGCCTTGATCTCGGCGGTGATGGTGGCCTTGGTGCCGGGGCCGATGTTCTCGCGCTCGGCGACGATCCGGTCGTCGGGGAAGAGGACGTAGACCTCGGTGACCTTGGAGCCCTTGTTGTCGACCTCGATGGTCACCTTGCCGGAGGGGAACTCCTTCTTGGAGACGTCACAGGTGCTGTCTGAGGCGGCCACCTGGATCGTGCCCTCGGCCCCCGCCCCGCTCTTCTCGGCGCAGCCGGTTACGGCGGTGAGCGCGGCCGCGACGGCGGCCGCGGTGACGACGGTGAGGCGGGCGGGGCGCATGCGGGCTCCTGGCGGGTCTGGCGTTCGGCAGACGGCCGCCCCGTCGGACGGGAGCGGCCGGGTGAGGCGGACCTAACTTAACCGAGGCTTACCTGACCTCGGACCGCGCGTCCAGTGATTCGGCGCACACCGCTCCCGGGCGGACACGGAGCCGTCACGACGCCCCCATGGCCGGCCCACGGAAAGGTCAAGCCGAGGTAAAGGGTGGCGCCCGTGTTTGAATGCCGGGGTGAATGATCTCGACGTGCTCTCCGTCTTCTGTGCGGGAGACGGCCGTCACGGCAACCTGCTCGGCGTCGTGCGCGACGGCCGCACCTGCCCCGACGACGCCTCCCGGCAGGCCCTGGCTGCGGAGCTCGGATACAGCGAGACGGTCTTCGTGGACGACCCCGAACGCGGGATCGTGGACATCCGCACCCCCGGCACCCGGATGGCCTTCGCCGGCCACCCCTTGGTCGGGGTCGCCTGGCTGCTCGACATCGAGGAACTCCAGCCGCCGGCCGGCTCGGTGTGGGCCCGCGACGACGGGGAGTTCACCTGGATCACCGCGCGGCCCGAATGGGTCGAGGGCAAGCGCACCGAGCAGTACGCGAGCGCCGCCGAGGTGGAGGCGCTGCCCGCGCCGCCGCCCGGCGAGGGCTGGCTCTACGCCTGGGCCTGGGAGGACGAGGCCGCCGGACGGATCCGGGCCCGCGGCTTCCCGCGCCGTCCGGACGGGGCGGTCACCGAGGACGAGGCCACCGGCTCGGCGGCGATCCTGCTGACGGCCGAGCTGAACCGGGCCCTGAACATCACCCAGGGCGCGGGCTCGCAGATCCTCACCGCACCCGGCCCGGACGGCACCGTCGAGGTCGGCGGCCGCGTCCGCTTCGCCCCCCGCCGCCCCTGAAACCGCCGCCCCGCGGGCAGCGCTGCCCTTGCTGGGGGCGGGAGCAGCGCCGCCCTTGCTGGGGCGGGAGCAGCGCTGCCCGGCGTCGCCCGGTACGTCCGGTACGGAGGCCCTCCGCGGTGCGGTGCGGTGCACCGGCCGCGACCGCGGCGCGGCCCCGGCCGGTGCACCGCGACCACCCACGTACCGCCTGGCCAGGGCCTACGCGCTGAGGGGGAACTGCTCGCCCAGCTCGCGGAAGACGGCGCCGTTGTAGTCGAACGCCCGCTTGCACTCGTCGATGATGCGCTGCTTCTCCAGGTCGTCCGCGGCGATCGCGTCGAGCAGCTCCCGATAGCCCCGCTTGAAGGCCGCCGGGTTGGCGATCTCCGCGAAGACGTAGAAGCGCACCCCGTCGCCCTTGCGCGCGAAGCCCCAGGTCCGCTCCGCCTTGTCCCGGATGATCTGGCCGCCCGACAGGTCGCCCAGGTAGCGGGTGTAGTGGTGGGCGACGTACCCGCCGGGCCAGGTCGCCGCGCAGTCCGCGACCCGGGCCGCGTACGCCCGCGTCGCGGGCAGGGCGGAGAGGGACTCGCGCCAGCGCGGGCCGCGCAGGTGCGCCAGGTCCCGCTCCATCTGCGCGACCCGCATCAGCTCGGGCCGGATGAACGGCCCCGCCACCGGGTCGCCCTTGAGCGCCTCGGCCGCGTCCTCCAGCGCCCGGTACACGAACCACAGCTGCTCGGTGTAGCGGGCGTAGGCGGCCACCCCGAGCCGGCCGCCCAGCAGGTCGCTCATGAACGTCGAGGTCTCGGCCTCGGTGTGCTGCTCGTGCGAGGCGACACGGATGGCCGTGGAAAAGGCGTCCAAGGCGGACCTCCGGAGGGTTCGCTGGGAGAGGAGGCGGGCGCGACGGCCCCGCCGCCCCGCCCGGTCTCCCACCAGTCTTCCCGACGCCCTGTCGGCAAAAACCTAGGGCAGGGTCAGGATCTCCGCGCCCGAGTCGGTCACGACGAGGGTGTGCTCGAACTGCGCGGTGCGCTTGCGGTCCTTGGTGACGACCGTCCAGCCGTCGGCCCACATGTCGTACTCGTGCGTCCCCAGCGTCAGCATCGGCTCGATGGTGAAGGTCATGCCGGGCTCGATGACGGTGGTGGCGTGCGGGCTGTCGTAGTGCGGGACGATCAGGCCCGAGTGGAAGGAGGTGCTGATGCCGTGCCCGGTGAAGTCCCGGACCACGCCGTAGCCGAAGCGCTTCGCGTACGACTCGATGACCCGGCCGATCACGTTGATCTGCCGGCCCGGCCTGACCGCCTTGATGGCCCGGTTCAGGGACTCGCGGGTGCGCTCCACCAGCAGCCGCGACTCCTCGTCCACGTCGCCGCACAGGTAGGTGGCGTTGTTGTCGCCGTGCACCCCGCCGATGTACGCGGTCACGTCGAGGTTCACGATGTCGCCGTCCCGCAGGACGGTCGAGTCGGGGATCCCGTGGCAGATCACCTCGTTGACCGAGGCACAGAGGGACTTGGGGAAGCCGCGGTAACCGAGCGTCGAGGGATAGGCGCCGTGGTCGCACATGTACTCGTGCGCGACCCGGTCCAGCTCGTCGGTGGTCACCCCCGGCGCGATGTGCTTCGCGGCCTCTTCCATCGCGCGGGCGGCGATCCGGCCCGCGATGCGCATCGCCTCGACCGTCTCGGGCGTCTGCACCTCCGGTCCGGTGTATGGCGTGGGTGCGGGCTTGCCCACGTACTCGGGCCGGCGGATGTTGCCGGGAACGGAACGGGCGGGGGAGAGCTCGCCGGGTACGAGCAGCGACTGGCCAGACATGCAAGCGAGTGTATCCAGCGGTGATGGGGCAGCATGGCGGGCAGAGAGCGGCGAGAGCCGCGACGAGAGGAGCCGGCGGACGATGGCCTTGTTCAAGAAGCGCCAGACGGGCAAACCGGGCGAGTGGTACTACTGCCTGGTCCACAACAAGGTCGAGGAAGGCCCCGAGTGCCCGGCCAAGGACCGGTTCGGGCCGTATTCCAGCCCGGAGGAGGCGGCGCACGCCATGCAGACCGCCGAGGAGCGGAACCTGGAGTGGCAGAACGACCCCAAGTGGAACGACAAGAGCGGCGAGGCCGACGGGACCGGCGGACCGGACGGGAACGCGCCGACGCCGTAGCGGCGCCGGGGGCCCCGGCCGTGCGGCCCTACCAGCGGCTGGGCGGCGGCGCCGTCAGCTGATCGGCCAGCCGCGCCAGCCGGTCCCGCAGCCGGCGCGGACCGCCGCGGGGGGCCGGCAGGCTGTTCTCCCCGGCCGCCGCGCTCACCAGGTGCTGCACGGTGTCCAGGTCCAGCTCGGCGGTGGCTTCCGGTACCGACAGCGCCTCGTGGGCCAGCGTGCCCAGGTCGGGGTCCCCGCCGTCCAGGGACAGCACGGTCGCCCCCGCCCGGCGGGCGTCGTAGACCCGCTCCAGCAGCCCCGCGCCCGGCTGTTCAGGGGCCACCACCAGCAGGGTGTGCCCGCGCCGGGCCGCCGCAAGCCGGCTCAGCCCGACCGACAGGTGCGGCGGCTCACCCGGTCGCACCCGGTGGCGCACGAGGGTCGGCGCCAGCTCGGGCAGCCCGGACCACGCGGCCTCGTCCACCAGGTGCGCCGCCAGGTGCCAGGGCTCGTACCCCTCGGTGCCCACCAGCAGCAGGTTCCCGCCGGCGGGAACGACCGCGCCCCGCAGCGAACCGGCGAACCGACGGGCGGCCCCGGGCCACTGCGTACCGGCGAGCACCTCGCGCAACAACGCGACCCTCACGGCGTCCATGGCGGCATCCTGCCGCACCCGGCGGACGCGCGGCGGGCACTTCCCCGCGATACACCCCGACGGGTACGACGGGTACGACGGGGACGACGGGTATGACGATCGGTACTCGGCAGTACCTTTGCCCCCATGACTTCCTCAGACAGCACGCAGAAGCCGCCGGCCAAGGACCCCTGGGACCTCCCGGACGTCTCGGGCCTCGTCGTCGGCGTCCTCGGCGGCACCGGCGACCAGGGCCGCGGCCTGGCCTACCGCTTCGCCCGCGCCGGCCAGAAGGTGATCATCGGCTCCCGCGCCGCCGATCGCGCGCGGACCGCGGCCGGGGAACTGGGCCTGGGCGTGGAGGGTGCCGACAACGCCGAATGCGCGCGGCGCAGCGACATCGTGATCGTCGCGGTGCCGTGGGAGGGCCACGCGAAGACCCTCGAAGCGCTGCGCGAGGACCTCGCGGGCAAGCTCGTGGTGGACTGCGTCAACCCGCTCGGCTTCGACAAGCAGGGCGCGTACGCCCTCCAGGTCCCCGAGGGCAGCGCCGCCCAGCAGGCCGCGGCGCTGCTCCCCGGCTCCCGGGTCACGGCGGCCTTCCACCACCTCTCGGCGGTGCTGCTCCAGGACGAGTCGGTCGAGGAGATCGACACCGACGTGATGGTCCTCGGCGAAGCCCGCGCCGACACCGACCTGGTCCAGGCCCTCACGGCCCGCGTCCCCGGCATGCGCGGCGTCTTCGCGGGCCGCCTGCGCAACGCCCACCAGGTCGAGGCCCTGGTCGCCAACCTCATCTCCACGAACCGCCGCTACAAGGCCCACGCGGGCCTGCGCGTCACGGACGTCTGAGGAACCGCCCGGCGGACCGCCTGGGTCCGCCGGGCGGCACGGTGCGCCAGTCAGCCGCGCCGGTCCGTACGCCCTTCGAGCGCGCCGAGTCGGACGACGACCGCGTGGTAGAAGCGGTCCACGGCGTCATCGACGCTGCGGATGAAGCCGGAATCCGTGTTGCCCCGGGAGTTGCCCATTCCCTTGACGAGGGACAGCCGGAATCCGGTGGGCGGCGTTCCGCCCTTGGGCAGCAGATCGCCCGGTTCCGGGCGCAGCCGTTCCAACGTGCCGCGCGGCCCGTTCCCGCCCTCCAGCAGAGTTTCCACGTGTAGGTCCGCCGGGGCTTCGGCCAGCGTCCGCAGCAGTTTCTTCACCATGGCCAGGGGATACGAGCCCGCGGGCGGCGGGACTTCCACGGAGGTGCGGATCTTGGCCGTCCGGAGGTCGGCCGTGACCGCCACGACCCGGTTGGTCCCGTCGATCCGGAACTCCGCAGACAGCCGGCCGTCCACGCACAATCCCTCGGCCGCTGCGAGACGCCGCGCCGTGGCGTCGCTGCCGCGCCGGGTCCGCTGTACCGGCAGCGCCTTCTGCCCCAGCTCCCCGCCGAGGCGCAGGCACGTCTGGCGGATGAGCCGCTCCCAGCTCTCCACGACGTCCACGGCCCGGGTGTCGCCGACACACAGGGTCTCGTCCTCGATGCCGTTGCGCACCGCCACCCAGGAGGGCCCCATGTTCTGGAAGCCGTGACAGCCGGAGTTCTCGTGCTGGAGGTATTGCAGGAACTCCTGGACGAGCCAGGCGTGCGCCGCGTTGCCCACTCCCTCGTGACGGATGAGCATCTGGGCCTGGTGGGCTACCTCCGCCCAGGAGAGGTGCCAGAGCCCGACCTTGTGCTTGCGCCGTCCGTCCATCTTGACGTCGACCACGGCGGAGCCCTCCAGGGCCACGTCGTTGGAGAGGGTGATCACGGCCTCGTAGCCGCGGCGGGCGGCGATGTCCACGTACTGCTGCACCTGCTCGGGCTTGAGCCGGTTCCCGTTGGTCTTCGTCTCGACCAGGGCCGTCCACAGCTTCCCCGCACGTTCCACCCGGATCACACCGTCCGGCCGGCGCGGAGTGTCGCCGTGGGGGAGGGACACCTCGGTGAAGGTCTGCATGCGGCCCGCCGGGGCGCCGAACGCGGCGGTGAGGCGACGTCCCAGTTCGGGCACCTGGGCCATCACGGACAGCAGCACGGAGGTGGCGCGGACCTCCCGTTCGCGGTCGCTCCTGAGTGACGGAACGGGGAACAGGCGCGCCGGCTGCCAAGCGTCGTTCTCGGCGAGCGAACTCTGGGTCACCTGGGGGAGCGTGACCTTCTTCCTGGTGGTGCGCGGCGCCCGGGACCGCTGCGGGGGGACGGGCGTGCCGGCTTCCGCCAGGGGGCCTTCCGGACCCGCCGCGCCCCCCGGGGCCTGCGGTGCTTCCGCTTCCTTGCCTGCCGAGGGCACGCCGAGGGCCTTGGCTCCGGGAGCCTCCTCGGCATCCCGGGTGCCGCCGGTCTCCCGTGTGCCTTCGGCCTCCCCGGTGTCTTCGAGCACGACGATGCCGAAGTCGGTGGCGAGACCGGCCAGGCCGGTCTCGTATCCCTGACCCACGGCTCGGAACTTCCACTCTTCGCCGCGCCGGTACAGCTCCCCGAAGACGAACGCCGTTTCGACGCTCGCGTCGTCGATGGAGAACCCGACCAGGGTCTCGCCCGACCGGTCCGAGACCGTCATCCGCAGATCGTCGAGGTCCCCGAAGCGCGCGCCGCCGTACTGGCTGGCGGCCACGACGATCCGTGCCACGTCCTCGGGTACCGCGGTCAGGTCCAGGCTGATGCGGTCCTCGTCGCCGTTCTCGGTCGGCGTCTTCCCGAGTAGTTGCACGCTGCCGTCGGCCGCGGCGGGGTGGTTGTAGAAGTAGAAGTCGTGCTCGCTGCGGATCTTGCCGTTCGCGTCCAGCAGCAGAACGGAGACGTCCGCGTCCCCGGCTCCCGAAGCACTGGTCCAGCCCAGACTCACGACGACCGCCCCGGCGTCCTCGCTGAGAGCCGTCAGACTGACGTTCGCTCCCTTGGAGATCTCCTGCATGCCTTTCCCCCGTTCTCCGGATCCGCCCCTGTGGACGCAGCCACCGGCGAACCGTAACGGGGCGTCGGGCGAACGATCAGCTGAAGAGGAAAATGCGCAGGATGCACCCCGCCGCCCCGCCGCCCCGCCGCCCCGCCGTGACGGTGGCCGTCCGGCGGGCGGGCGGGGATGGGGGACACTGGAAGGGCTCGACCCCTTCTGTGCCGCCGAGGAGCTCTGCCGCATGCCCCGCCTTGCCGTGTTCGCCGTTGTCGTCTGCCTGCTGTCCGTGGCCGCGGCCGTGGTCGCCTTCGTGGAGGGCAGCTTCCTCGGGATCGTCTGGGTCCTGCTTGCCGGGCTCACCTCCAACATGGCCTGGTACTACCTGCGCAAGGCCAAGGCGGAGAAGCGGGTCTGACCTGCCCGCTGGCGCTTCCGGCGGGATTGCCTGATCTTGATGTGGCCGGCGCTAACGCGACGGGATCTGGCAGTAGCCGTCCGTCTCTTCCCAGAAGCGGTACAGGGCGTGTCCGCAGTACGTCTCCAGGTCGGACACGCCCAGCGCGCCGAGGACGTCGTCGACCCGGTCGAAGAAGAACCCGTTCACCTGGGGGATCCACAGCAGCGCGAACACGCCGATCAGGGCGAACGGCGCCAGCGGTGCGACCTCGCGGCGCACCCGCTGGGACAGCCAGGGCTCGATGACCCCGTAGCCGTCCAGGCCCGGCACCGGCAGGAAGTTCAAGATCGCCGCGGACACCTGGAGCAGCGCGAGGAACGCGAGCGCGAAGCGGAAGACGAACGGGACGCCGTCGAGCGCGTGCAGCCAGAACGGCGCCGTGCACACGACCGCGAACAGCACGTTCGTGAGCGGGCCCGCCGCCGAGACGAGGCTGTGCTTCCAGCGGCCGCGGATCCGGTCCCGCTCGATGTACACCGCGCCACCGGGCAGACCCAGACCGCCCAGGATCACGAAGAGCACCGGCAGCACGATGCTGAGCAGCGCGTGCGTGTACTTCAGCGGGTTCAGCGTCAGGTAGCCCTTGGCGCCCACCGTGATGTCCCCGCCGTGCAGGGCGGTACGGGCGTGCGCGTACTCGTGCAGGCACAGGGAGACCACCCACGCCGAGGTCACGAAGAGGAACACGGCGAGTCCGGCGCTCGTCGCGTAGCCGGTCCACACGGCCCAGCCCGTGATCGCCATGACGGCGACGATGCCCAGAAACACGGAACTGATCTGCCGCTCGGCGCGGCTCCCCTGGTGACTCATGCGGCGAAACCTATCCCGGCCCGGAAATCAGTCGGGGCCGGGGGCCCGGGCAGCGACAATGGGCCGGTGCGTTACGCGATTCTCGGCACCGCCCAGGCAGTTCGCGACGACGGGACCCCCGCCGCCGTCGGCGGAGCGCGCCTGCGCGCCCTCCTGACCGCGCTGGCGCTGCGGCCCGGCCGCACGGTGCCGGCGGACCTGCTCGTCGACCAGGTCTGGGACGGCGACCCGCCCGCCGACGCGGTCGCCGCCCTCCAGGCGCTCGTGGCACGGCTGCGGCGGGCGCTCGGACACGAGGCCGTGCGGTCCGCCGCGGGCGGCTACCTGCTGGCCGCCGACCGGGACGACGTCGACCTGTACCGCTTCGAGCGGCTGGCCGGCGCCGCCGCGGCGGAGCCGGACCCGGCCCGGGCCGCCGCCCTGTACGACGAGGCCCTCGCGCTGTGGCGCGGACCGGCGCTGGCCTGCCTGCCCGGCCCCGCGGCCGAGTCCGCGCGCTGGGAGGCCGTACGGACCGACGCGCGCCGGGGCCGGCTGGCGGCGGCCCTCGCGCTCGGGCAGGCGGAGCGGGTCCTGCCCGAGCTGGGCGCACTGTGCGCCGAACAGCCCCTGGACGAGCCGTCGCAGGCGCTGCGGATCCGCGCCCTGCGCGACGCGGGCCGGCCGGCGGAGGCGCTGGCCGCCTACGACGAGGTCCGCCGGGACCTCGCCGACCGGCTGGGCACCGACCCGGGGCCCGCCCTGCGCGCCCTGCACGCCGAGCTCCTGACCCCGGTGGAGGCGCCGCCCGCGCCCGGCCCCGCCGCTACGGCCGCCGCTGGCGCCGCGCCCGGACCGCCGCCGCTCCGGGGCAACCTGCGGTCCCGGCTCACCACCTTCGTCGGCCGGGAGGAGGACATCCGGGCCATCGGCGACGACCTCGCCCGAGCCCGCCTCGTCACGCTGCTCGGCCCGGGCGGGGCGGGCAAGACGCGGCTGTCGCAGGAGGCCGCCGAAGCGCGGCCCGCCGACGGCTGGCCCGACGGGGTGTGGCTGGTCGAGCTGGCACCCGTGGACGACCCCGAGGACGTACCCGAGGTGGTCCTCACCGCGCTCGGGGCCCGTGAGACGAAGCTGCGCGGCGCCGCCGCCGAGGAGCTGCGGGCACTGACCGACCGGAACGACGACCCGCTCGAACGGCTCGTCGACCACTGCGCGCGGCGGCGGCTCCTGCTGCTCCTGGACAACTGCGAGCACGTCGTGGAGGCCGCCGCCGGCCTCGCCGAGGAACTCCTCGCCCGCTGCCCCGGCGTACGCATCCTGGCCACCAGCCGCGAACCCCTCGGGGTGCCCGGGGAGACCCTGCGCCCGGTGGAACCGCTGCCCGACCCGGTCGCGCTGCGGCTCCTCGCCGACCGGGGCGCCGCCGCCCGCCCCGGGTTCCGCGTCGAGGACGATCCGGACGCCGCCGCCGAGATCTGCCGCCGCCTCGACGGACTGCCGCTCGCCATCGAACTCGCCGCCGCCCGCCTGCGGTTGCTGACCGCGCGGCAGATCGCCGACCGGCTCGACGACCGGTTCCGGCTGCTGACCAGCGGTTCCCGTACCGTGCTGCCCCGCCAGCAGACCCTGCGCGCCGTCGTGGACTGGTCCTGGGACCTCCTCGACGCCTCCGAACGGGCCGTGCTGGGGCGGCTGTCCGTCTTCGCGGGCGGCTGCGACCTGGCCGCCGCCGAAGCCGTCTGTTCCGATGGCGGGGATCCGGACGGGGCCGCCCCGGGCGCGGGGCCGGCCGTGCGGGACGGTGCCGACGTGCTCTTCTGCCTCGGCTCCCTCGTGGACAAGTCCCTCGTCGTCGCCGCCCCCGGCCCCGGCGGCGACATGCGCTACCGGCTGCTGGAGACCGTCGCCGAGTACGCGGCCGAGCGCCTCGCCGAGATCCCCGGCGACCGCGAGGCCACCGAGCGCCGCCACCTCACCCACTACCGCGAACTCGCCCGCACCACCGAGCCGGTGCTCCGCGGCCATGGCCAGCGGGAGGCCGGCGAGCGGCTGGCCACCGAGTACGAGAACATCCGTACCGCCCTGCGCCGGGCCGTCGCCGTCAAGGACGCGGGCGAGGTGCTGTGCCTGGTGCACTCCCTCATCTGGTACTGGCACATGCACGACCTGCGCGCCGAGAGCCGTCACTGGTCCGGTCTCGCCGCCGCCCTCGGCCCCGACCCGTTCGCCCCGCCGGCCGTCCCCGCCGAGCCCGTTTGGGAGCGGATCCTCGACTCCCCGCCGCCCTACACCGGCGAACTGCTCACCGAAGCCTGGCGCGGGGTGCGGATGCTGTGCCTGGCCTCCCGCGACCAGGCCAGCGGTGACTGGAGCAGCCCCGAGGTCCGGTCCCAGGTCGAGGCCATCGTGCGGGTCTACCGCCCCGGCCTCCCGCAGACCTGCCAGGTCCCCGGCGCCCTCTGGATCTACCTTTACGCCGTCGTGATCAACGGGGACGCCGACCTGCTCCGGACCATCCTGGACGCCGCCGTCGACACCTCCCGCGAGCTGGACGACCGCTGGGCGTACGCGTCCGCCCTCCAGCTGCGCGCCAACATCCTCGCCAACCGGGCCGACTGGAGCGGCGACGCCGCCCGCGCAGCGGAGGAGAGCCTGGCCGTCTTCCGGGAGCTCGGCGACGCCTGGGGCTGCGCCGAGGCCCTGTCGGCCCGCGCCGAATCCCTTGAGAAGCGCGGTGAGTACGCCTTGGCCGCCGAGGACTTCCGGGCCGCCATCGACTACGCCGAACGCCTCGGCGCCGAGGCGCAGGTGACCGTCCTGCGGGTGCGGCGGGCCGGGTCCCTGGTCGAGAACGGCCAGATGGAGGAGGCCGAGAGGATCCTCGACGAGGTCATCGGGTACGTCCACCAGCTCAACAACGAAGCCATGCCGGCCGCCCGGATGTTCCTCGCGGGCATCTACGGCCGCACCGGACGCATCCCCCAGGCCCGTGCCCAGCTCCGCGCGCTGCGCGAGGAGTTCTCCACCGGCGCGTTCGCGATCTTCGACTGCCTGCTGCTCGCGACCCGGGCCTGGCTCGACAACCAGGAGGGCAGGTACCGCGAGTCGCTGGAGCTGACCCGGCAGGCCATGGGCGCCGCCGAGGACCCGCTCGCGAGGATGGTCGCGCCCCAGATCCCGGCCGTGTTCCTGATCACGGCCGCCGTCTCCCTCACCGGTCTGGGCGGCCCCGGGCACGCGTACGACGCGGCCCGGCTGATCGGGGCCTACCGGGCCCTGCTGCCGCCCGGGCACATGCCGGTCTCCATCGAACGCACCGACGCCGCCCACGCCGAGGAACGGGCACGGGCGGTGCTGGGCGACGCCGGCTTCGAGGCGGCGTACGCCGAAGGCGGCGGCCTCTCCCTGGAGGAGGCCACCGCCCTCTGCTGACCCGGCCCCCCGTACGGGGTCCGTCCGGGACGCGATCCGAACGGACCGGATCCCGGATCAGGTCTTCTGGCGGAACTTGCGCACCGCGAGCGGCATGGTGACGAGCGTGATGGCCACGGACCAGGCCAGGGTCACCCAGACCGGGTGGGCGACCGCGCCGCCGTTGATCAGGCCGCGGGCGGCGTCGGCCAGGTTGGACAGCGGGTTGTAGTCGGTGAAGGTCTGCAGCCACCCAGGCATGGTCGACGGCGGGGCGAAGATCGAGCTGCCGAACTGGAGCGGCATCAGGACCAGCATGGCCATGCCCTGTACGGCCTGTGCGGTCTTCATGGTCAGACCGAGCAGAATGAAGATCCACATCAAGGAGGCGCCGAACACGGCGGACAGCCCGATGGACAGGAGCAGGTCCAGCACCGAGGTCTTGATCGACAGGCCCAGCATGAAGCCGACGCCGAGCAGGATCGCGATGGCGACCATCATGCGGCCGAGTTCGACCACGATCTTGGCTATCAGCACGGAGGACCGCGCGATGGGCATGGACCGGAAGCGGTCCATCACGCCCTTCTTGAAGTCGTCGTTCACCCCCGTGCCGACGCCCATGGCGATGTTCATGCCCATCATCGCCATCAGGCCCGGGACCACGTAGTTGACGTACGCCTCCTGCTGGCCCTTGCCGGAGATGGCGCCGCCGAAGACGAACACGAACAGCAGGGTGAAGATGATCGGCATGAACACGACGTCGAACATCGACTCGGGGTCCTGCTTGATCTGCAGGGTGTTGCGGCGAACCAGGGCGCCGATGTGCCGCAGGTTGGCCCGCAGGCCGATCCGGCCCTCGCCGGCCGGTCCCGCGGCCGGAGCGGCCGGAGCGGCCACGGGGGGAGTGGGCTTGGACGTGGTGACGGTGCTCATGCCGCGACCTCCTCGGTCTGCTGGGCGGAGGCCTCCGAAGAGGGCTTCTGGCCGGTGATGGAAAGGAACACCTCGTCGAGGCTGGGGAGGTAGGTGCCGAGGTCGGCTATTGCGTAGCCCCGGGCGGCCAGCAGCCCGACCACCGCGGTCAGCTGCTCGTCGCTCAGGATCGGCACCAGCAGCACGCCCTCGTCGGGCACGGCCTGGGAGCCGGCCGCCCCGTCCAGCCCGGCCTCGGCCAACGCCCGGGCCATGCCCGGCAGGTCGGCGGAGGAGACGGGCCGGATCCGCAGGGTGCGGCCGCCGACCCGGGCCTTCAGCTCGTCGACCTTGCCGTTGGCGATGACCTTGCCCCGGTCGATGACCGTCAGCTCGTCGGCGAGCTGCTCGGCCTCCTCCATGTACTGGGTGGTCAGCAGGACGGTCGCGCCCTCCGCGACCATCCGCTGCACCTCGTCCCACACCTCGTTACGGGTCCGGGGGTCGAGGCCGGTGGTCGGCTCGTCCAAGTACAGGACGGCCGGGCGGCCGATCATCGACGCGGCCAGGTCGAGCCGGCGGCGCATGCCGCCGGAGTAGTTCATGGCGGCCTTCTTGGCGGCCTCGGTGAGCGAGAACCGCTCCAGCAGCTCGTCGGCGCGGGTCCGGGCCTCCTTGCGGGGCAGGTCCAGCAGCCGGCCGATCATGTAGAGGTTCTCCCAGCCGGAGAGCTTCTCGTCGACCGAGGCGTACTGGCCGGTCAGGCCTATGGTGCGGCGGAGTTGCCGCGGCTGGCGGACCACGTCGAAACCGGCGACCGTCGCCGTCCCGGCGTCCGGGGCGATCAGGGTGGACAGGATGCGGACCAGGGTGGTCTTGCCGGCGCCGTTGGGCCCGAGGACCCCGAGGACGGTTCCCTCGCGCACATCGAGGTCCACTCCGTCGAGGGCCTTGGTCTCGCCGTAGTGCTTGACCAGCCCCCGTACCTCTACGGCGTGCGAGCCGTTCAGGGGATTCTTGTCGTTTCGCGTCATGTCCACCATGGGACCACCCCCCACTGACAAACCGCCGACAGCGGACCGACAGCGGACCGACAGCGGACCGACGGGCCGGAACCGCGGGCCCACCGGCGGCGGCCCCGGCAGCCCGCCCGGAACGCCGACAGCCCGCCGGCACGGTGGCCGACGGACTGTCAGAAGGCCTCGGGAGGACGCGTCCCCGAGAGCGGGCCTCAGTGGAAGGCGTGTTCCGGCTGCGGGAACGATCCGCCGATCACGTCCTCGGCGAAGGCCTTCGCCGCGTCGCCCATGGTCTGGCGGAGGTTCGCGTACTGCTTGACGAACTTCGGCATCTTCCCGCCGGTCAGGCCCATCATGTCGGTCCACACCAGTACTTGGGCGTCGCACTCCGAGCCCGCGCCGATGCCGACCGTCGGGATGTGCAGCGACCGGGTGACCTCGGCGGCCAGCTCGGCCGGGACCAGCTCCAGCACCACGGCGAACGCGCCCGCGTCCTGTGCCGCCTTCGCGTCGCGCAGCAGCTGGTGCGCGGCCTCGTCGCCGCGGCCCTGCACCCGGTAGCCCATGGCGTTCACGGACTGCGGGGTCAGACCCAGGTGGGACATGACCGGGATGCCGGACTGCACGATGAGCTCGGTCTGGGCCAGCGAACGCTCGCCGCCCTCCAGCTTGACCGCGGCGACACCCGCCTCCTTGACCAGCCGGGTCGCGCTCCGCAGCGCCTGCACGGCGCCTTCCTGGTACGAACCGAACGGCAGGTCGCCGACGACCAGGGCACGGCGGGTGCCCCGTACGACGGCCGCCGAGAGCAGGGTCATCTCGTCCATCGTCACGGGGACGGTGGTCTCGTAGCCCAGGTGGCAGTTGCCCATCGAGTCGCCGACGAGGATGACCGGGATGCCGGCCTCGTCGAACACCGACGCGGTCATCGCGTCGTACGCCGTCAGCATGGGCCACTTCTCCCCGCGCTCCTTGGCCAGGGCCAGGTCGCGGATGGTGATGCGGCGGGTGGCCGTGCCCCCGTACAGGGTGGGGCCGGAAGCTTCGCGGGCAGGCGAAACGGCATGCGTCATTGCTGCTGCTCCTTGTGTCATCTCGAGGCGTCCTGACGACGTCCCCGGACTCACCCACCATGGTGGCACCCTCCGGGCCCGGGGCGGAAGTGGTGCGATGACCGGTCCGTCACACTCCCGGTCCGATCCAGGCCGCACTCCACTCGCGCCGGATCGAATGTGCGCGTTTCGTGACAACCGGAACCCTGGGCGGACAGCTGTTCGTCCTCCCGGTCGTACGGCCGGAACGGACGGCACGGATGGCTGCGTCGATCGCCTAGGGTCAAGGGGCGGGGACGGAGCGCAAGCACGGCAGCGAGGGCAGTCACATGGCACAGGCGTACATGACGGAGACGGGGAACGGCGGCGGCTCGGAGCCGGGGCCCTCCGGATCCGGTCTGCGGCGCCGAATCGCCGAATGGCGCAAGGACCGCGGCATCTGGCGGCGCGGGATCGTGACGGCGGCCCTGGCCGCGCTGGTCTCGCTGGTGATGATCTTCCATGCGGAGCTGCCGAACGACGTCGGCAACCTCGGCAGCCTCACCGAGACCTTCCTGCCCTGGCTGGGCCTGGCCGTCCCGCTGCTGCTGGTCGCGGCCCTGGTCCGGAAGTCGGCGACCGCGCTGCTCTCGATAGCGCTGACCGCCGCCGTCTGGGTGAACCTCTTCGGCGGCCTGGTCACCGACAAGTCCGGAACCGGCGGCAACCTGACGGTCGCCACCCACAACGTGGACGCCGCCAACCCGGACCCGCGCGGCACCGCCGAATCGGTCGCCGAGGCCGGGGCGGACGTGCTGGCCCTGACCGAGCTCAAGGCGGGCGCCGTCCCGGCCTACGAGAAGGCCCTGGAGCCGACGTACAAGTACCACGCCGTCGAGGGAACGGTCGGAGTCTGGAGCAAGTACCCGCTCACCTCCAGCCGGCCCGTCGACATCAAGATGGGCTGGACGCGCGCGATGCGCGTCACCGTGAAGACGCCGCACGGGGACCTGGCCGCCTTCGTCGCCCACCTGCCGTCCGTCCGGGTCAAGCTGAACGCCGGGTTCACCGCGAACCAGCGCGACAACAGCGCCGGCGCGCTGGGCGCCGCCCTCGCCGCCGAGCCGCTCAAGCGGGTCGCGCTGCTCGGCGACCTCAACGGCACCGTGAACGACCGGTCCCTGTCGGAGATCACCTCGCAGATGCGCTCCACGCAGGGCGCGGCGGGCGACGGCTTCGGGTTCACCTGGCCGGCCGGGTTCCCCATGGCCAGGATCGACCAGATCCTGGTGCGGGGCGTCACGCCGAAGGCCTCCTGGACCCTGCCGCGCACCGGCAGCGACCACCTGCCCGTCGCGGCGCGGGTCGAGATGGCCCCGTAGCCCCGTCCGGTACCCGCGCCGGGCCCCGGCGCGGGAACCGCTCGCCCTACGCGTGTTCGCGCCAGCCGTTCGTGATGGGCAGCCGGCGGTCCTTGCCGAAGCCCTTCGCGGAGATCTTGGTGCCCGGCGGGTACTGGCGGCGCTTGTACTCGGCCGTGTCCACCATCCGCAAAATCCTGGCGACCAGCTCGCGGTCGTAACCGGCCGCGACGATCTCCCCGATCCCGCGGTCGCGGTCCACGTACAGCTCCAGGATCGCGTCGAGCACCGGGTAGTCCGGCAGCGAGTCCGTGTCCACCTGGCCCGGGCGCAGCTCGGCGCTCGGCGGCTTCACGATCGAGTTCTCCGGGATCGGCGGGGTCTCGCCGCGCTCGGCGGCGGCCCGGTTGCGGTACTCCGCGAGGCGGAAGACCACCGTCTTGTAGACGTCCTTGATCGGGCCGTAGGCGCCCACGGAGTCCCCGTAGAGGGTCGAATAGCCGACGGCCAGTTCCGACTTGTTGCCCGGGGCCAGCACGATGTGGCCCTCCTGGTTGGAGAGCGCCATCAGCATGGTGCCGCGCAGCCGGGACTGGAGGTTCTCCTCGGCCAGGCCGGTCAGGCCCAGCGACCCCATGTACGCGTCGAACATCGGCTCGATCGACACCGTACGGAAGTTCAGGCCGGTGCGCCGCGCCAGCTCGGCCGCGTCGCCCCTGGAGTGGTCCGAGGAGTACTTCGAGGGCATCGAGACGCCGTACACGTTCTGCGCGCCGATGGCGTCGCAGGCGATGGCGGCGACGAGCGCGGAGTCGATGCCGCCGGACAGCCCGATCAGCACGGAACGGAAACCGTTCTTCTTGACGTACGCGCGCAGGCCCACCACCAGCGCGTCGTAGATCTCCTCGTCGTCGTCCAGGCGGTCGGCGTAGCCGCCCGCCACGACCGGCTCGTACGGCTCCGCCGGCTCCTCGGACAGGACCACCCGGTGGATGCGCAGGCCGTCCTCGACCACGCCCTCCGGGGCGTCCGGCCGGGCGGCGGGCAGGTCGAGGTCGACCAGGACGCAGCCCTCCGAGAACTGCGGGGCGCGCGCGATGACCGCGCCGTCGCCGTCCACCACGATCGAGTCCCCGTCGAAGACCAGCTCGTCCTGGCCGCCGATCATCGCCAGGTACGCCAGCGTGCAGCCGGCCTCCTGGGCACGCTTCTGGACCAGCTCCAGGCGCAGGTCGTCCTTGTTGCGCTCGTAGGGCGAGGCGTTGACCGACACCAGCAGACCGGCCCCCGCGGAGCGGGTCGCCGGGACGCGGCCGCCCTCCTGCCACAGGTCCTCGCAGATGGCCAGCGCCACGTCGATGCCGCGCACCCGGATCACCGGCTGGGTGTCGCCCGGCACGAAGTACCGGAACTCGTCGAAGACGCCGTAATTGGGCAGGTGGTGCTTGGCGAAGCGCAGCACCACCTGCCCGCGGTGCAGTACGGCCGCCGCGTTCTCCGGCGAACCGGGCGGCAGGCCCAGTCGCTGCGCGGCCCGTTCGGCGCGGTCCAGGTACCCCACGATGACGGGCAGCTCGCCCAGACCCTCGTCCGCGAGGCGCCGCGCGAGGCCGCGCAGCGCTTCGCGGGAGGCCTCGACGAAGGAGCCGCGCAGGGCGAGGTCCTCGACGGGGTACCCGGTCAGCATCATCTCCGGGAACGCCACCAGGTGGGCGCCCTGCTCGGCGGAGTGCCGGGTCCAGTGGACGACCGAGTCGGCGTTGGCGGCGATGTCGCCGACGTGGGAGTCGATCTGATTCAGAGCGAGGCGTAGTTGAGGCACGGACCCACTCTAATCGTCTTACTGACGCGATGTCCTGGGCGCGCGCCTCTGAGGCCTGAACGGGGCCCACCGCGAGGCCGGCTACTGACCGATGGGGCCGCTGAACCGGGCGGCGGGGGCCGGGATCACGGGGGAGACGTCCGCGGTGAGGCTCGTGGTGCCCTCGGGGACCTCGTAGGCGGCCGATCCGGTGGCGGTGGCGCCCGGTGCGATGGTGCCGGTGATCATCTTCGGTGTGTCGCCGTCGAAGACGAGCTTGCCGCGCCCGCCGTGCTCGTCGTGGACGGAGGGGATCGCGTAGATGACGTTGACGGGCTGATCGGAGCTGTTGGTGATCCTGATCTCGATCCGCACCGCGTTGCCGACCTCGATGTACTCGCTCTTCGTGACGTACTTCTTCGGCGCGGACAGGGTCACGCGGACGCCGTTGGCGTAGCTGACGGTGCTGCCGAAGGGGACGGGGGAGTCGAAGCCGCGGCCGGAGTCCGGGTCGGGGGCGGTGGTCTCGTCCGGGCCGTACGTGTCGTCCGGGTCGGTCGGCAGCTTCCAGTCGTGGTCCAGCCGGCGCTCCACGTGGTCCGAGGCCTTGTGGATGAGGGCCATGGTGATGAAGTAGCCGCCGGCCGAGGCGAACAGGCCGAGGACGCAGAGGATCGTGGCGATCAGGGACATCGTCTTGCGCGGCGCGCCGCGGGAGGCGCTGACCATGGCGGCGATGCCGATGCCGAGGCCGGTGCAGCCGAGGAGGGCACCGATCCAGAAGGCGAACGGGATGATGCCGAAGGAGATGGCGGTGAGGCCGAGGACGAGGGCGGCGATGGCCAGGTGGTTGGCGGGCGGCCGGGGAGCAGCGGGGTAACCCGGGTAACCCGGGTAGCCGGGCTGACCCGGGAACCCGGGCGGGGCGAAGGGGTTGGCGGCGGGGCCGGGCTGCCCCGGGTAGCCGTAGGGCGCGGCCCCGGACGGCGGCGCCTGCGGCGCGGTGGGCGGCGGGGTGAGCGGTGCGAACTGCGAGGCGGCGGGCGGGGGCTGAGCGGGCGCGCCCTGCGGGACCGGCGCGCCCTGCGGGACCGGCGCGCCCTGCGGGACCGGCGCGCCCTGCGGGGCGGTGTCCTCGGGCGCGGGCGCGGGCTGCGGGACGGCGTTCTCGGGCGCGGGCCGGGGGGTCTTGGCCAGGGAGAGGGGCTCGGTGGGCGGGGCCGCGTCCTGGGGTATGGGGTGCGCGGGCGCGGGCTGCGGGGCGGCGTCCGCGGGCGCGGGCGCGTCCTGCGGGGTCTTGGCCAGCGACAGCGGGTCGGCCGGCCGGGCGGACTCCTCCGGTACCGGGGTCCCCGAAGGCTCCGTCGGCGGGTCGCTCGGGCTGCTGCTCGGCGGGTTCGGGGGCGTAGTCATACCTGGGGCGTCCTTCGGAACGGCGGTGGCGGTGCCCCGCGTCGGCGGCCGACGCGGTGATCACCTACCCTGCCACGCCCCCAGAGCCCCTCCAACCGCTTCGGCCCCCGCCCCGACAGGTCCGCTCCCCCGGAACCGGCCCGGCCCCGCCCACTGTGACCGGAAAGGCCCTCCCCCGGCTACCGCTGGGGGTCCCCCAGTCGCGGCGCCCGGCACGGCACCTCGGCCCCCGGCTACCGCCGGGAGGTGCCCCCAGCGTTGTCGGGCCGCGCGAGTACGTCCAGTACGGGCCGCGGCCTTCCGCCTTGCGGTGCACCGCACCTGGGGGCACCTCCCGGTGGTAGCCGGGGGAACCGCAACCCGGCGGACCTTCCCGGTCACCGCACTAGGATGACCGCACCATGTCGCCCAACGGCCCGCCCCCGCGCCGCGCCTGGCCCGGCGTCCGGTCCGTCGCCGCGCTCGTCGGCCTCGGCGCCGCCGCCTACACCGCCTGGGTGCTCGAAGTCGTGCTGTCCACCGGCCTCGATCCCGTCGAGACCTACGTCAGCGAACTCGCCGCCCGGGACCAGCCCCTCGGCGGCCTCTTCCGGGCCACCGACTTCACCGCCGGACTGCTCGTCCTCTGCGGCGGACTGCTCGCCCTGCTCCGGCTCGTCCGCCACCCCGACGCACGGCGTCCCTGGGCGGTCGTCGGCTGGGCCGGTGTCACCCTGTTCGGCGCCGCCACCGCCACCGACGCCTGGCTACCGCTGAGCTGCGCGCCGACCGTGGACCCCGAGTGCGCGTCCCGGGAGACCGCCGGGCTGGTGCCGGCCACCCATCAGGCCCACGCCGTCAGCAGCGGCCTCGCCATGGCCGGGGCGCTCACCGCGATGGTGGCCCTCACCGTCGCCGCCCGCCGCTACCGCCGCCTCGGCCCGCTCGCCCGGTACGGGCCCGCGCTCGTCGGGCTGGAACTCCTCGCCACCTGCTGGACGCTGTCGGCCATCGCCCTGTTCACCGCCGGGCGCGGGACGTGGGCGCTGGGTGCCGGGCAGCGGCTCCAAGTGCTGCTGGTCGCCTCCTGGCTGGGGCTGCTGGCGTACTCCGTGCACCGGGAGCGGCGGACGTGACCGGGCTGTTCCTGCGCCCGGCCGGGGGTGACGGGGTCGCGCTGCACGCCGTCGTCGAGGGGAGCGGCCCCGTCGTCGTGCTCAGCGCCGGGCTGGCGATGGCCTGGTTCGACTGGGAACCCGTCGCCCGGCTGCTCGTGGCCGCCGGCCGGACCGTCGTCCGCTTCGACCGGCCCGGACACGGGCTCAGCGGCCCGGCCGTGGCGCCGCCGAGCGCCGCGGGGGAGGCGCACCGGATCGCCGGACTGCTGGACGCGCTGGGCCCGCCCGGCGCCGCCGGGCCCGTCACCGTCGTCGGGCACTCCCTCGCGGGGTTCCACGCCGAGGCCTTCGCCCGCCTCCACCCCGGCCGCACCGCAGCCCTCGTCCTGGTCGACTCCAGCATCGAGGAGTTCCCCCCTGCGGCCCGGGGCGCGGCCCTGCGCACCGGCGCCGCCCGCCTGCTCGGCCGCGCCGGATGCGCCGCCGGGATCCCGGCGGCACTGGGTCCGGCGGTGCGCCGGGCCGGGGTGCGGGCGGGGCGGGCCCGCGGCGCGGGCGACCCGGCGGCACGTGACCTCGTACGCAGCTGCTACCGCACCACCCGGGTCTGGCGCGGGGCCCTGCTGGAGTACGTCAGCTACCCCGATGTGGCCACCGAACTGCTCGCGCTGCGGGCCACCCACCCGACGGCCGCCCCCGTCACGGTCCTGTCAGCGTACGACCCGGCGGGCGGGCGCGGGGCCCTGCGCTGGCGGGCCCGGCAGGCCGCGCTCGCGGACCGGCTCGGGGCCATGTTCGAGGTCGCGGAGCCGGCCGGGCACCTGGTCATGCTGGACCGCCCGCGCCAGGTGGCACGGGCGGTCCTGCGAGCGCCGTGGACCGGTCCCGCCGGTCAGCGCCGGGCGTAGACCTTCTCGACGAAGCCGGCGATCTGCTCCTCCGAGAGGTTCTGGGCCAGGTCCGCCTCGCTGATCATGCCGACCAGCCTCTTGTCCTGGATCACCGGGAGCCGCTTGATCTGATGGCTCTCCATCTCGTCCAGCACGTCGGAGACGTCCGCTCCGGCGTCGATCCAGCGCGGCGTCCCCTGACAGAGGTCACCGCAGGTGACCACCGACGGGTCGTGCCCCTTGGCCACGCACGACACCACGATGTCGCGGTCCGTGATGATGCCGCAGAGGCGTTCGTTCTCGTCGCTGACGGGCAGGGCGCCCACGTTGAGCCGGGCCATCAGCTGCGCGGCCCGGTCCAGGGTTTCGGCGGCCGGGATCCACTGGGCCCCGGGGTGCATGATGTCTGCGGCGGTCGTCATCGCGTCTACCTCCTGAGCGCGCCGTACGGGCGGGCGCGGACGCACCCGTCCCGGCGCCCCCGTCGCCGTCCGGCCGGACGGACTACGCGACCCCACCCGAAAGGGGTACGCCCGTACGGGTGAGGGGCCGGACGAAAGGCCAGGTGGGAGGCTGGAACGGCCCGCCCCACGGGGCATCGGCCGAGGGCGCCTCCCACCACCGTACGGGCGTCACCCCTCACTCGCGCGGCGCGGCCCCGCGCTGTTTCAGCATGTCGGCCATCAAGGCCAGCTCCGAGCGCTGTGCCGCCACCATCCCCTCGGCCAGCTTCCGCTCCGCCGGAGTCGCGCACCGGCTCGCGCAGCCCTGGGCCATCGCGACGCCGCCCTTGTGGTGGTCGGTCATCAGCTGGAGGTAGAGCACCTCCGCCTCCCGGCCCTCGACGGAGCCCAGCCGCTCCAGCTCCTCCTTCGTGGCCATGCCGGGCATCAGCGCGCCGGGCTTGGTGGTGGCGCCCCCCATGTCGTGGCCGCCCATGTCGTGGCCGCCCATGTCGTGACCGGCCATGTCATGGCCCGGCATGTCGGGTCCGTCCCCGCTGCCCATCCAGGACATCGGCGGTTCGTCCGCCACCACCTTCGGCAGCCCCCACAGGTCGAGCCAGCCCAGCAGCATGCCCCGCTGGTTGGCCTGGGTGTTGGCGATGTCGTAGGCGAGGCTGCGGACCGCCTCGTCCTTGGTGCGGTCCCGCACGACGAAGGACATCTCCACGGCCTGCTGGTGGTGCACCGCCATGTCCCGGGCGAAGCCCGCGTCCGCCGAGTAGAGCGCCGGCGCCCGGGAGGCGGCGGCCGAACCGCCCTCCCCGTCGCCGCCGTTCGCGGCGGCGACCGTGGCCCCGACCGCGAACAGTGCGGCGACGACGACCGCCGCGCCCGCGCCCCAGTACGTACGGGACACACCGCGCCACCCCTGCGGCCGGGTCACTTCCCGGCCAGCCCGTTGGTGCAGGCCGCGCCCGGCTCGGGGGTCTGCGGACCCTGCACGTACTTGGTGAAGAACTCCGCCACCCGGGGGTCGGCCGCGTTGCCCACGGTCAGCTGCTTGCCCCAGGCGCTGAGCATGATCGCCCCGGCCTGCGTCTTGTCCGGGCTCATCAGCGTGTACGGGGTCTTGCGGACCTTTTCGGCCAGGGTGTCCACATCGGCCTTGGCGGCCTTCTCGTTGTACGTCACCCAGACCGCGCCGTGCTCCAGCGAGTGCACCGCGTTCACCTCGGGCAGCGGGTTCGGGTAGACGTCGCCGTTGCAGTTCATCCAGCGGGGGCTGTGGTCACCGCCGACCGGCGGGTTCATCGGGTAGCTGACGGGCGTCTCGACGTGGTTGCGGCCCAGCGTCTTGGCGTCCCAGCTCTGCTCGCCGTTCACGGGCGCCTTGCGGGCCTCGGCGGCGTCCTTCTCCTTCTGCTTCTGGCTGATCAGCATCCATGAGCCGAAGCCGATGAGGGCGGCGACGACCGCGGTCGAGGCGGTGATCGCGATGATCTTGTTACGCCGGTCGCGTGCTTTCTCGGCGCGGCGCATCTCGGCTATGCGGGCCTGCCGGGCGGTGCTGTCGGGGGTGGTCTTGCCGGACTTGCTGGCCATGTGCCCTGTTTCCTTCTGCTGAGGGGGGTGGAAGGCGGTTCCGCTACAGGGGCGCACACCGGGGGCGGCGCCCGGCGGCGTCAGGTCCGCAGTACCTGGAGGGCGTGCAGGTCGGGGGCGCGCGCCTGCGCCCCCGGCGCCCGGACCGGACCGGTGTACGCGGGGCGCGCGAGCGCCGCCACCACGGGCCCCGGCGCGGCGAGGGCCGAGGGCGGGACGGGCAGTACGGCGGGGGGCGCCTCGGACCGGGGCGCACAGCCGGGAAGCTCGTGCGGGGCCACGCAGTCGGCGTGCGCCGGTCCCCGCGCTGGTCCGCGCGCCAGGTCGTGCGCCGGGCCGTGCGCCTGTGTGACGGCCGTCCCGGGCCCGTGGGTCCCCAGGCTCCCCGCACAGGGGAACGCGGCACCCCACAGCAGCACCCCGAAGGCGAGCGCGGCGGCCAGGACCGTCAGCGCGGCCGACCGGGCGGCACGCCGGGGCGGGGGACCGGTGTGGCCCCCGAGCTCCGTGTGCTTCCAGCCCCCCATGGCCGCAGATGGTAATGCTCATGACCGGCCCGGGGTCAGTGCGGGGGTGCCACGAGCTTTCAGGGGTGCGTAATGTGGCGGAAACCACGGGTGGCGATACTGGACCGGCCCGACTGTGCTCCCCCTCCGGGGGGCGGTGGTGCACACGCCGTCTGAACTGCGAGGATGAAAGCATGGACAAGCAGCAGGAATTCGTCCTCCGGACGCTCGAGGAGCGCGACATCCGCTTCGTGCGCCTGTGGTTCACCGACGTACTGGGCTTCCTGAAGTCCGTCGCGGTCGCGCCCGCGGAACTGGAGCAGGCCTTCGACGAGGGCATCGGATTCGACGGCTCCGCGATCGAGGGCTTCGCGCGGGTGTACGAGTCCGACATGATCGCCAAACCCGATCCGGGCACCTTCCAGATACTGCCGTGGCGCGCCGAGGCCCCCGGGACCGCCCGGATGTTCTGCGACATCCTGATGCCGGACGGCTCCCCGTCGTACGCGGACCCCCGCTACGTCCTCAAGCGCATCCTCAACAAGACCTCCGACCTGGGCTTCACCTTCTACACCCACCCGGAGATCGAGTTCTTCCTGCTCAAGGACAAGCCGCTGGACGGCACCCGCCCCGTGCCCGCGGACAATTCCGGCTACTTCGACCACACCCCGCAGAACGTCGGCATGGACTTCCGCCGCCAGGCGATCACCATGCTCGAATCCATGGGCATCTCGGTCGAGTTCAGCCACCACGAGGGCGCCCCCGGCCAGCAGGAGATCGACCTGCGCTACGCCGACGCGCTGTCCACGGCCGACAACATCATGACCTTCCGCCTGGTCATGAAGCAGGTCGCGCTGGAGCAGGGCGTCCAGGCCACCTTCATGCCGAAGCCGTTCTCGGAGTACCCGGGCTCGGGCATGCACACCCACCTCTCCCTCTTCGAGGGCGACCGCAACGCGTTCTACGAGTCGGGCGCCGAGTACCAGCTCTCGAAGGTCGGCCGTTCCTTCATCGCGGGCCTGCTCAGGCACGCCGCGGAGACCGCCGCCGTGACCAACCAGTGGGTCAACTCGTACAAGCGGATCTGGGGCGGCTCGTCCCGCACCGCCGGCTCGGGCGGCGAGGCCCCGTCGTACATCTGCTGGGGCCACAACAACCGCTCCGCCCTGATCCGGGTCCCGATGTACAAGCCGGGCAAGACCGGCTCCTCCCGCATCGAGGTCCGCTCGATCGACTCCGGCGCGAACCCCTACCTGACGTACGCCGTCCTCCTCGCGGCGGGCCTCAAGGGCATCGAGGAGGGCTACGAACTCCCGGCCGGCGCGGACGACGACGTCTGGGCCCTCTCCGACGCCGAACGCCGCGCGATGGGCATCGAACCCCTGCCCCAGAACCTGGGCGAGGCCATCTCCCTGATGGAACGCAGCGAACTGGTCGCCGAAACCCTAGGTGAACACGTATTCGACTTCTTCCTGCGCAACAAGAAGCAGGAGTGGGAGGAGTACCGCTCCGAGGTCACCGCCTTCGAGCTCCGCAAGATGATGCCGGTGCTGTGACCCGACGGGCCGGTGGTCACCGACCACCGGCCCGTCGCCGTCCGGGGTCAGCTGCCGGGCAGCTTCTCCTGCAGCCAGTCGAAGACGACGTCGCAGTGCTGCTGCGGGGCCATCGGGGAGCAGTGCAGCTGTGCGCCGGTGGCCGCAGTGAGTTTCACGTAGTCCTTGGGACCCGTCAGCTTGTCGAACATCCGCCGCGGCTGGCCGGGATAGAACTGCTCGTAGTCGTAGTCCAGGACCAGTGTGGGCATCTTGATGCGGCCGACGACGTTCGTGATGTCCATCGACTCGATGAGTTTCGCGGGAGTCCAGAAGTCGGCGAACATCTTGCCCTTCCGGGCGTCGAGCATCGCCGGCACGGAGAAGGGCTCGACGCGCTTCTTGATCGTCGCGGCCGCGTCCGGGGGCAGCGCGGGGACGACCTCCTTGTTCCAGACGGTGTTGGTCGCCTCCTTGTCCGGCGTCACGATCTTCCGGAGCTCGGCAGGAAAGCCCAGCCACGGCGACAGGCAGCCGGGCATCGCCACCAGAGCGGCGATCCTGTTCTCGAAGGCCGCCGCCCGGGGCGCCAGGTTCCCGCCCATGCTCAGTCCGGTCAGGGCGATCTTGTCCGGGTCCACGTCCGGGCGGGCCACGAGCCAGTCGACGAGCGGTGTCACGACCCCCTCCCAGCGCGGTGTGAAGACCACCCGGTCGACGAAGAGCAGCTGCCCCTGGCCCGGCCCGTCGTACACCAGGGCGTTCCAGCCGCGCGCCAGAGCGGCCGAGACGCCGTAGGTCCACATGTCGACGTCCTGCCCGTCGCTGCCGTTCGTGAGGATCACGGTGGGGCGCGGCTCGCCCGAGGTGTCCGGCCGGAAGAACCACACCGGCAGCGGTGTCTTCCCGTACGGGACCTTCGCCGTCACCGGAGCCGGGTCGCACAGCCCGCAGAACTCGTCCCAGGCGCCGCGCCCGGACTCGTACAGCCGCTGCTCGCTGCCCGGATCGCCGGAGCCGAGGACGAAGAACAGCGCCTGGCCGTAGTACTGCGCGGCGCGCAGGGCCCGGAACCGCGTGGTCTGCCGGTCGGGCTTGCCGCCCGGGGGCGGCGCCACGAGTTGACCGCCGAGTTTCCCGAAGGTCTCGGTGTACGTCTGGGCGGAGAGGCCGGCCTTGTTGATCGCGTTCACGGCGGTGAGTACCTCGCCCACCTCGGCGGCGCCGAAACCGGACCCGCCGAGTGCCAGGAGGGCGCTGAAGTTGAAGGCGGGGTCCTTGAAGAGGGTCATCACCCCGGGCGTGGGTCCGCCCGCCGCGGCGGAGGCCGACTCCGAGGGACCGGGTGCGGGGGCGTTCGCGGGCGGGGCACCCGACGGGGTGCATCCGGCGGCCAGCACGGCACCGGCCCCGCCGACGAGCCCGGCGAGCGCGGTGCGACGGGTGGGGCCGGCGGCGCGACCCGGTTCGTACGTCATGGCAGCCGAACGTAGGAGCCGCACCCGCGGCCTCCCGGCGCGCGACACCCGCTTTCCCCCGAATGGCGCCGCACACCGTCGGGATGCCTCGGCCGCCGCGGACACCCCCCTAGGCGGCCGTGCGCAGGCGCTTGCCCCGCCGGCCCAGCACCACCTTCACCGGGACCAGTACCGCCCACCACAGCTGGGCGCCCGTCGGGGAGACGAAGGCGAGCGGCACCGCGACGGCGAAGACCAGCACCATCGACGCCAGATCGAGCACGTCGTTGCGCGCCACGGAATCGGGCATCGCCGTTCTGCTCAGCCACGGGCGCTTCCACAGCACGACCGTCAGCAAGAGCTGTGCCGCCCCGATGGCCGCGGCGGCGCCGGAGTAGACGGCCACCGACTGCGGCTGGTCCCCGTACTCGGCCAGCAGGGTCGTGGGGAAGGGCATCAGGGCGATGAGCCCCAGGTTCAGCAGCCCGAGCTTGACGACCGTCCCGTCCACTTCCCGCACGTACTGGAAGACCTGGTGGTGGCCCCGCCAGAACGCCGCGATGACCACGAAGCTGAGGGCGTACGCCCACAGGTTGGGCACCACCTCCCCCAGCGCGTCCGCGAAGCCGGCCGGGTCCAGCCCGGCGGGCAGCGTGACGTCCAGTGCCAGCAGCGTCATCGCGATGGCGAAGACGCCGTCCGACAGCGCGAGGACCCGGGCCGCGCTCCCCTCCTCGTCCTGCGCTCCCCGGTAACCGTTCACCGCGCCACCATAGGGTCGGATGTCGCGGAACGTCGCGATATCCGCGCGTTACGTGAAGTCCGACGGCCCCCGCCGGACCGGCCCGGCGGCTCCGGGCGGGCGTCAGGCGCGGGGGAAGACCGCCGGGTGCCAGGTGGGGCGGGGGGTGCCGGTGGGCGGGGTGGTCGTGGTGTGGAGGGCGCCGTCGAGGCCGAGGACCGCCGTCGTCGTGGCGCCGGTGCGGTCGAGGGTGGCGGACGGGGCGCCGGTGTAGAGCATGCCGGACTCCGCCCAGGCGGGCGGGCCGCCGACCGAGGTGGTGCTGACGGTTCCGGTGTCGGCGCGGCCCGTCACCAGGCGGCCCGCGACGCCGACCGCGCCGTAGCCGGCCCGGCCGCCGGCCTCGGTGATGCCGGACACCTCCGGCCTGCCCGGGCCGGCCAGGACCAGGGCGCTGCGGACCACGCCCGAGTCGGGGCGGCGGAAGTAGAGCCGTACGCCCGCGCCCTCGGGGGCGGCCGTGAGGGGGACCGTGGTGGCGGGGAGGTTCGTCTGGAAGGGCCCCTGGAGGGCGGCGTCCGGGGCGGCCTGGGTCCAGGCGAGGACGGAGGTGCTGGTGGTCGCGTAGAGGTGGCGGCGGCCGGCGGCGTCCACCGCCACGACCGGGTCGCTCTGCAGGTCCGCGCCGCCCAGGTGCTGCCAGTCGCCGAAGCCGCCCGAGGGCTGCTGGACGGCCGCGCGCAGGGTGCGGTGGGAGTCGCGCAGGTACACCGTCAGCCGGCCGTCCGCGCCGACCACCGCCGCGGGGGCGCTGATCGCCGAGGTGCCGGGCTCGTCCGCCGCCTCGGGCGTGCCGAGCGACTGCCAGGCGCCGAACGGGCCGCCGGCCACGGTCTGGGTGAGGGTGACCACGTCGCGGCGGTAGTCCCTGCCCTGCACGCCGACGGCGGTGCGGGTCGCGACGACCGTGACCCGGCCGTCCGGGAGGCGGGTGGCGAAGACACCCGGGTCGATGCCCTCGCCGGGCAGCAGGGCCGGGCCGGTCCAGGCGCCGCCGGCCTCCCGGGTCCAGACGGCCAGCCGGCCGTCCAGTACCGCGAAGGCATACAGCCGGCCGAGGGCGCCCTCGGTCATCCAGGAGGTGTTGTCGGCGCGTGCGTAGCGCAGCGACTGGGCCCAGTTGCGGCCGGTGGGACTGCCGGCCACCTTCCGGTCGCCGCAGCCGGCGACGCTGTCGCAGTAGTTCTCGTGGTCCATCCAGGCGTAGGTCTTCAGGTAGCCGATCTTCGTCTCGGCCGTCTGCGGGTCCAGCGCGTGCGGCAGGCTGCCGGTGTGGTAGCCCAGGTAGTTCTGGACCGTGAAGTGGGGGCGGTCGCTGATCTGGCGGGCGTACGCGGCGTAACCGGCCTGCACGAAGCGGGCGCCGTACATGTGGTCCTGGTGGTCGGTGTACTTGCCGGTCAGTTTCTCCAGGCCGGGGGTCGGGTCCTGCATCCGTATCGTCGTCGGACGGTACTTCGTCAGGACCCCGGATATGACCTGGACCACCTGGTCCTTGGTGTACGTGAACGGCTCCTTGACCGGAGTGCCCGAGGCCAGCTGGGCCTCCAGGGCGGGTATCTCGCCGTTCCACAGGCCGCGCAGGCTCTCGGGGGTCTCCGCCGTCGTGCTGCGGGCCTCGCGCAGCTGGAGCCAGACCAGGTTGATCTGCGGGTGGGCGAGGAGGACGTCGACTTCGGCGTGGCCGCCGCCGACGGTGGGTATGACCGTGCGCTGCCAGGCGCTCGTGCGGTCCCCGGTCGCCATCTGCGCGTACGCGCAGCGGATGCCGTTCTGCCGGGCCTCCGCGTAGTGCGCGCGGTCGGCGGGCTGCTGCGGGTCCTTGGCGGCGCCGCCCGCCGCCTCGTTGCGGCCGTCGGCCTCGCCGGAGGTGAGGTAGACGGTGGTGACCGGGATGCCGGCGGTCAGGGTCCGGCTGAGGTCCGGGTTCATGAAGAAGAGGTCGTCGTCCGGGTGCGCCACGATCTGGACCACCGATCCCGCCGTGGTGCTCGCGGGTATGACGGGCGCGGCGGGGTGCTGCTCCTGGCTGGCCTCGGCCGACGTCTGCTCGCCCGAGGCGATGGCGAGTACGCCGGTGGTGCCGACCGTCAGGACGGGCAGCAGGGCGGCGGCCAGCATGAGGCGGCGGCGGGTCATGGGCATGGTCACGCCTTGGGGTCGTTCCGGGCGGGAAGAACCGCTAAGCGGTCACTCAAAGAGAGGTCAATCCGGGCGACTTGGTTCATCGATGTCGCCGATGACTCGTGCTTTCCGAAAAACGACCGGATGTGATTGTGCCTTGCGCGGATCCGATCGCGGCAATTGCCCGCCATCCGGACGCGCTTGTCCCGTACCGCGGGCCAAATTACGTCCCGCTATGAGATGTTGAGTCTTGAATGGGCATATTGGGCGTTTTGGGTAGTTTTCAGGGGCCTGCCGGAGCGCCGCCCACCACGGTGACCGGTGCAAACGCGGCAACGGCCGCCCTCGCGACCCGCGCCGGCGCGGCCCTGCCGACGTGCCCGCCGTCGAGGCCTGTGAGGTTGTTCACGTCGGCCCGCCCGGCCCGCGGCGAGCGCGGGTCCGCCGGCCCTTCCGCCAGCCCTTCCGCCCGCCCCTCGGAGGAACCTCCCCGGAATCCGCGCCCCACTCGCCCGCCGTCCACCGGCCCCCGGCGCCCCGGTGAGCCGCCCGCCCGCTCCGGCTAGGCTCGGCCCAGGCCGGCCGGGCGCACCCCCGGCAGCGACGCACGCGGGAGGCGGCGGGATGACAGTCCCGGGACGCAGGAGCAGCACCTTCATCCGGCTGCTGCGGAGCGGGTTCACCGACCCGTCAGCCGCCGCCCGGCTGCTGGAGGGCCCAGTGCTGGCCTCCGTACGGACCGACCCCGTGCTCCTCGACGCGCTCGGCGCCACTGCCGACCCCGACCTGGCCCTCCTCGGCCTGGTACGGCTCGCCGAGGCGCAGCAGCCCGAGGAACTGCCCGTACTCCTGGACACCCTGCTCAGCGCCAAACCGCTGCGCGACCGGCTGCTCGGCGTACTCGGCGCCTCCGAGGCCCTCGCCGACCACCTCGCCCGCCACCCCCGCGACTGGCACGCCCTCGTCACCTACGAGGCCGCCGACCTCCACCCCGGTCTCGCCGACTTCGAACGCGGCCTCGCCGACGCCCACGACCCCGTCACCCTGCGCATCGCCTACCGCCGCTGCCTGCTCTCCATCGCCGCCCGCGACGTCTGCGGCACCATCGACCTCGCCGAGACCGCCGCGGAACTCGCCGACCTCGCCACCGCCACCCTGCGCGCGGCCCTGCGCATCGCGAGCGCCGCCGCGCCCGAGGACGCGGCCCGCTGCCGCCTCGCCGTCATCGCCATGGGCAAGTGCGGCGGCAACGAACTCAACTACGTCTCCGACGTCGACGTCATCTTCGTCGGCGACGCGGCCAAGGGCACCGACGAGGGCCAGGCCGTCCAGGCCGCCACCCGCCTCGCCTCCCACCTCATGCGGATCTGCTCGGAGACCACCGTCGAGGGAACCATCTGGCCCGTCGACGCCAACCTGCGCCCCGAAGGCCGCAACGGCCCGCTGGTGCGCACCCTCGCCTCGCACCTCGCCTACTACCAGCGCTGGGCGAAGACCTGGGAGTTCCAGGCCCTGCTCAAGGCGCGCGCCGTCGCCGGTGACCCCGAACTCGGCGCCGAGTACATCGAGGCCATAACTCCGCTCGTGTGGCAGGCCGCCGAACGCGAGAACTTCGTCGCCGACGTCCAGAAGATGCGCCGCCGCGTCGTGGACAACATCCCCGCCGCCCAGGTCGACCGCGAGCTCAAACTCGGCCCCGGCGGCCTGCGCGACGTCGAGTTCGCCGTCCAGCTGCTCCAGCTCGTGCACGGCCGCAGCGACGCCACCCTCCACTCCGGCACCACCCTCGACGCCCTGCACGCCCTGGCGGCCGGCGGCTACGTGGGCCGCGCCGACGCCGCCCAGCTGCACGACGCGTACCGCTTCCTGCGCGCCATGGAGCACCGCATCCAGCTCTACCGGCTGCGCCGCACCCACCTCGTCCCCGAGGACGAGAACGACCTGCGGCGCCTCGGCCGGTCCATGGGCCTGCGCACCGAGCCCGTCGCCGAACTCAACAAGGCCTGGCGCCGGCACGCCTCCGTCGTCCGCCGCCTGCACGAGAAGCTGTTCTACCGGCCGCTGCTCGACGCCGTCGCCCAGCTCACCCCCGGCGAGACCCGGCTCTCCCCGCGTGCCGCGGGCCAGCGACTGGAAGCCCTCGGCTACGCCGACCCGGCCAGCGCCCTGCGCCACCTCGAAGCCCTCGCCTCCGGCGTCAGCCGCAAGGCCGCCATCCAGCGCACCCTGCTGCCCGTGATGCTCGGCTGGTTCGCGGACTCCGCCGACCCCGACGCCGGACTCCTCAACTTCCGCAAGGTCTCCGACGCCCTCGGCCGCACCCCCTGGTACCTGCGGCTGCTGCGCGACGAGGGCGCCGCCGCCGAGAACCTCGCCCGCGTGCTGTCCGCCGGGCGCCTGGCCCCCGACCTGCTGATGCGCGCCCCCGAGGCGGTCGCGCTGCTGGGCGACCCGGAAGGCCTCCAGCCCCGTACCCAGGAGGCGCTCGGACAAGAGGTACTGGCCGCGGTCGGACGCGCCGAAGACCCCGAGACCGCCGTCGCCGCGGCCCGCGGGGTCCGCCGCCGGGAGCTGTTCCGTACCGCCGCCGCGGACATCATCGCCTCCTACGGTACGGAGGACAGCCCCGCCGAAACCGACCCCGGAGCGCTGGTCGACCGGGTCGGCCGGGCCGTCTCCGACCTCACCGCCGCGACCGTCAGCGGAGCCCTGCGCGCCGCGGTGCAGGCCCACTGGGGCGACACCCTGCCGACCCGGTTCGCGGTCATCGGCGTCGGCCGCTTCGGCGGCCACGAGCTCGGCTACGGCTCCGACGCCGACGTGCTGTTCGTCCACGAACCCCGCGAGGGCGTGGACGAGCAGGAGGCCGCGAAGGCCGCGCAGGCCGTGATCGCCGAGATGCGCAGACTGCTCCAGCTGCCCACCGCCGACCCGCCGCTGCTCATCGACGCCGACCTGCGGCCCGAGGGGCGGTCCGGCCCGCTG
Organism: Streptomyces sp. NPDC054883; assembly: GCF_053610645.1. Taxonomy (NCBI): domain Bacteria; kingdom Bacillati; phylum Actinomycetota; class Actinomycetes; order Kitasatosporales; family Streptomycetaceae; genus Streptomyces; species Streptomyces sp. NPDC054883. Next base: position 66,936 of record NZ_JBSGYT010000030.1, read on the forward strand.
GTGCGCACCCTGGCCTCCTACGCCGCCTACTACCGCCGCTGGTCCCTGACCTGGGAGAGCCAGGCCCTGCTGCGCGCCGAACCGGTCGCGGGCGACCCCGAACTGGGCGCCCGGTTCATCGACCTGATCGACCCGCTGCGCTACCCGGCGGAGGGCCTCGGCGAGAACGCGGTCCGGGAGATCCGCCGGCTCAAGGCCCGCATGGAGACGGAACGGATGCCGCGCGGCGCCGACCCCACCCTGCACACGAAGCTCGGCCGCGGCGGGCTCAGCGACGTCGAGTGGACGGTCCAGTTGATGCAGATGCGCCACGCCTGGTACGAGCCGGGCCTGCGTACGACCCGGACCCGCGAGGCCCTGGCCGCGGCGCACGCGGCGGGCCTCATCCCGGCCGACGAGGCGCAGATCCTCGACGAGGCCTGGGTGCTGGCCACCCGGGTCCGCAACGCCGTCATGCTGGTGCGCGGCCGCGCCGGGGACACCTTCCCCTCGGAGGCCCGCGAACTGGCCGCCGTGGGCCGTTACCTCGGCTACGCGGAGGGCACGGTCGGCGAGCTGCTCGACGACTACCGCCGCACCACGCGCCGGGCCCGGGCGGTCGTGGACGAACTGTTCTACGGCGGGTAGCGCGCCCCGGGCCGGACCGGGCCGGAGATCGCCCACGTGCCGGCCGGCCCGGCGCGGACACCGCCCGGCCCCACCCGGGCCGGCACCGTGCACCGCGCGGGGCGTCAGCCCTGCAACAGGCCGCGCGCGTGGCCGAGGTAGGCCGTCAGGGCCAGGTCGAAGGCGGCGTCCGCGCGGGCGGGGCCGACCGCGGACAGGGCGCGGGCCAGCAGCGGGGTCCGCGCCGACGGCTCCCACATGGCCTCCGGCGCGGCCAGGTCCAGCGCCGAGCCCAGGACCAGGTTCTCCAGGCCGGTCAGCAGCGGCATCACCCGCTGCGTACGGAACCCGGCCGCCAGCAGCAGCCCGACCGCGCGCTCGTAGTGCGCGAGCACCCTCGGGGCCCGCACCGGTGTGGTCATCAGCAGCGGGATGGCCCGGGGGTAGGCGGCGAAGGCCGACCGGTAGGAGCGGGCCCACTCCTCCAGGGCCCGGTCCCAGGGCTCCAGGGCCAGGGCGTCGTCGGTGATCCGCTCGCACACCAGCTCGCGTATCAACTCCACCACCCCGGCCCGGCCGTCCACGTGGTGATACAGCGAACCGGTCTGCACCCCGAGCGCCCGGGCGACCTGCGGAACGCTGAACTCGCCCTGCTGCGCGACCAATTGGAGGGCGGCAGTGGCAATCCGCTCCCGGTCGAGCAGGGGGGTGCGCGGCCGTGCCATCGGTTTCTCCCGCCGTGAGCTCTTCCCGTACGCCAAAACCGGAGGCTACATTGCCGCGAACCGAAAGCCTTTAGGTTTTCGTCTCCCCGCCGCCTGCCGTTCGCAGAAGGGTGCCTCCGCATGCCCGAAACGCCAGCGCCACCAGCAGCCGGACCCGCCCTCCGCCGGGGCACGCTCGGGACCGCCGACATTTCCTTCTTCGTCGTCTCCGCCGCCGCACCGCTCACCGTCATGGCCGGCGTCGCCCCCGTCGCGATCCTCCTCGGCGGCATCGGCGCCCCCGCCGGGTACCTCCTCGCCGGCCTCACCCTCGCCGTCTTCGCCGTCGGCTTCACCACCATGAGCCGCCACGTCCGCAGCGCCGGCGCCTTCTACGCGTACATCACCCGGGGCCTCGGCAAGCGCGTCGGCATCGGCGCCGCCCTCCTCGCCCTGGTCGGCTACAACGGCATGGAGATCGGCGTCTACGGCCTGCTCGGCAGCACCACCGCCGACACCGCGCACGCCCTGTGGGGCCTGGACGTGCCCTGGCTGCCCGTCTCCCTCCTCGGCCTCGGCCTCGTCTGGTACGGCGGCTTCCGCTCCATCGACTTCGGCGCCAAGGTGCTGGGCGTCCTCCTCGTCGCCGAGACCGGGATACTCGTCCTCCTGGCCGCCGGTGTCCTCCTCAAGGGCGGCGCCCACGGACTCTCGGCCGGGTCCTTCGCCCCCGGAGCCGTCCTCGTCCCCGGCACCGCCGCCGTTCTCGCCTTCGCCTTCGCCGCCTTCACCGGCTTCGAGTCGACCGTCATCTACCGCCGCGAGGCCCGCGACCCCGACCGGACCATCCCGCGCGCCACCTACATCGCCGTCGCCTTCCTCGGCCTCTTCTACGCGTTCGTCGTCTGGACGGTCATCCAGGCGTTCGGCGCCGAGGAGGTCGTCGCCGCCGCGGGCGAGGACCCCGGCGGCCTGTTCTTCACCGCCATCACCGCCTACGTCGGCCCCTGGGCGGCCGACCTGATGCACCTGTTCATCGTCACCAGCGTCTTCGCCTCCCTGCTCGCCTTCCACAACGCCATCAACCGCTACGGGCTCGCCCTCGCCGAGGAAGGCGTCCTGCCCGCCGCCCTCGGGCGGATCCATCCCCGCCACGGCTCCCCGTACCGGGCCGGCGCCGCCCAGACCGTCCTCGGAGCCGTCATCGTCCTCGGGTTCGCCCTGGCCGGCGCGGACCCGTACCAGCAACTGCTGCTCTGGGTGAACACCCCCGGAATGATCGGCCTGATGGCGCTGATGCTGCTCGCCGCGCTGGCCGTACCCGTCTACTTCCGCCGCGTCACGCACACCGAGGGCCGCTGGCGGACCGTCGTCGCACCGGTCGCCGCGGCCGTGCTGCTGGCCGTCGCGATCGTCCTGGTCGTCTCCAAGGTCGGCCTGTTCACCATGGCCTCCACCACCGTCGACACCGTCCTCGTCTCCCTCGTCCCCGCCGTCTTCCTCGGCGGCCTCGGCCTCGCCCGCCGGCTCGAGACTCAACGCCCCGAGGTGTACGCGCGGTTCGCCCAGGAACCGCCGGAAGCCGCGGAGCCGTCCGGAGCGGCCTGCGCGACCGCGTCCGGAACCGCCCGAGTACCCCACCAAGGAGATGTCCCGTGCCCGCTGCCGACACCGTCCTCACCGGAGTCCGCGTCCGCACCCTCGACCCCGGCCGCCCCGAAGCCCGCGCGGTAGCCGTCCGGGCGGGCGAGGTCCTCGCGGTCGGCGAGGAGGCCGACGTACGCGACTGGCTCGGCCCGGGCACCGAAGTCGTCGACCTCGGCGGTGCCACCCTCACCCCCGGCCTCACCGATGCCCACAGCCACCCCGTCTGGGGAGTCGAGATGGCCACCGGAACCGACCTTTCCGCCGTCCGGGACCCCGACGGGCTCCGCGCCGCCCTGCGCGCCGCCGAGCGGGGTCCCGGCGGCTGGGTCACCGGTCACGGCCTCGACCACAACGCGTTCGCCGGGCAGCCCGTCGACCGGGAGCTGATCGAGGACGCCCTGGCCGGCGCCCCCGCCTTCCTGCGCCTCTACGACGGCCACTCCGCCCTCGCCAGCGGCGCGGCCCTGCACGCCGCCGGGATCACCGGGCCGCGCCCGTTCGCCCAGCGCTCCGAGATCGTCTGCGACCGGACCGGCCGTCCCACCGGCCACCTCGTCGAGCACGCGGCGATGGAGCTGGTGGCCGCCCTGGTACCCAAACCCTCCACCGCCGAGCGCCGGGCCCGCCTGCTGGCCCTGCTCGCCGACATGGCGGCCACCGGCCTCACCGGAGCCCACGTCATGGACCTCGGGGACGACGTCCCCGGCCTGCTGGCCGCCGTGGAGGAGGCGGCGGACCTGCCGCTCAGGCTGACCCTGGCCCCCTGGTGCATGCCCGGCGCCACCGGGGCGGACCTCGCCGCGCTGATCGCGCTCCAGCACAGGTCCGGCCGCCACTGGCGGGTGGGAGGCGTCAAGTTCTTCATGGACGGCACCGTCGAGGGCGGCACGGCGTGGCTGGAGCACGCCGACTGCCACGGCCGGAGCACGGACGCCTTCTGGCCCGACCCCGAGGCCTACTCCCGCGCCGTACGGATCCTGGACACGGCCGGCGTGCGCACCGCGACCCACGCCATCGGCGACGCGGCGGTCCGGCACGTCCTCGACACCGTGGCCGCCCTGGGCCCGCAGGCCCGGACGCGGCACCGGATCGAGCACATCGAGACCGTTCCCGACGACCAGCTGGAGCGGTTCGCGCAGCTCGGGGTGATCGCGTCGATGCAGCCCCCGCACACCGCGTACACCCGCGCCGACCACACCGACGAGTGGTCCAGGCGCCTCGGCGACGACCGGGCCCGCCGGGCCTGGCGCTGCCGCGACCTGCGCGACGCCGGCGCCGTCCTCGCACTCGGCTCGGACTGGCCCATCGCCCACCACGACGCCCGCCAGGTCCTGGCCACCGCCCGGAGCCCGCTCGGCGCGGCCGCGGCCGGCCCGGGGCTGACGGGGCTGATGGCCCTGGAGGGCATGACCTCGCACGCCGCGCTGGCGGCCGGGGAACAGCGGGTGGGGGGCAGGATCGCCGCCGGTTACCGGGCGGACCTGACGGCCTTCGCACTCGACCCGGTGCGGTGCCCGCCGGACGAGCTGGCAGCGGCCCCGGTCCGGCTCACGATGTCGGGCGGCCGGATCACTTACCGGGAAGGGGAGAGCTCCTAGCGCCGGACCCGGTCGAGCAGCGCGGCCGTCACCGGGTGCGGGTCCGTGGCCCGGGGGCGGCGCGGCAGGCGGTGCGGGAGGGAGCCGTACCAGAGGCCCGAGACCGTGTACCCGAAGGCCAGGCAGAGCATGCCGCCAGCGGCGTCCAGCCAGAAGTGGTTCGCGGTGGCGACGATGACCACCAGGGTCGCCGCCGGGTACAGCAGGCCCAGGAAGCGGGCCCAGGGCGCGGACGCGACCGCGAAGACCGTCAGCCCGCACCACAGCGACCACCCTATGTGCATGGACGGCATCGCAGCGTACTGGTTCGACATGTGCTTGAGGTTCCCCGAGGCCATCGAGCCCCAGGTGTGGTGCACGAGCACCGTGTCGACGAAGTGCTGCCCGTTCATCAGCCGGGGCGGCGCCAGCGGGTAGAAGTAGTACCCGAGCAGGGCCACGCCCGTCGTCGCGAACAGCACGAACCGGGTGGCCGCGTAACGCCCGGGATGGAAGCGGTAGATCCAGACCAGCACGCCGATCGTCACGATGAAGTGGAGCGTGGCGTAGTAGTAGTTCATGCCCACGATCAGCCACGTCACCGAGTTGACGGCGTGGTTGACGCTGTGCTCCACGGCGATGCCCAGCGCGTGCTCGGTGCGCCAGATCCAGTCGGCGTTCGCCAGCGCCGCCGTCTTCTGCTCCGGCACCGCGTTGCGGATCAGCGAGTAGGTCCAGTAGCTGATCGCGATGAGCAGGACCTCGAACCAGATCCTCGGGCGGCGCGGCACCCGCAGGCGGGCGAGGAGAGTGCCCTGGTAGCCCGGGCGGGTCTCCTGCTCGGTCACGGGGGGTGACGAGACGTCCGTCCGGGTTTCCAGTGTCTTCACGCTCGATTCACCCATGGGGAAAGAGTCTGCCAGATGGCTTCCTGCCCACGATCATCCCTCGGGACGGTCTTGGGCGCAGCCGCTCAGCCCTGGGGAGTACGCCGGACCCCTACGAGACCCGCCGCTGCCCGGGACCGGAAGCGGTCGATCCGCGCACCACCAGCTCCGGCAGGAACACGAATTCGCTGTGCGGGGCCGGCGTACCGCCGATCTCCTCCAGCAGCGTGCGGACCGCTGCCTGCCCCATGGCCTGCACCGGCTGCCGGATGGTGGTCAGCGGCGGATCGGTGAACGCTATGAGCGGGGAGTCGTCGAACCCGACCACCGACACGTCCTGCGGCACCCGCAGCCCCTGCTGCCGCGCCGCCCGGATCGCCCCGAGCGCCATCATGTCGCTGGCGCAGACGATCGCCGTGCAGCCGCGGGAGATCAGCGCGGCGGCCGCGGCCTGCCCGCCCTCCAGCGAATACAGGGAGTGCTGGATCAGCTCCTCCGTCTCGGCCCCGCCCAGACCGAGCCGCTCCTTCATGCCGAGCCGGAACCCCTCGATCTTGCGCAGTACGGGCACGAACCGCTTCGGTCCGACCGCCAGGCCGATCCTGGTGTGCCCGAGGGCGCTCAGGTGCGTCACGGCGAGCTGCATCGCGGCCCGGTCGTCGGGGGACACGAACGGGGCCCGCACCTTGTCGGAGAAACCGTTGATCAGTACGAAGGGGACGCCCTGGCCGCGCAGTTGGTCGTAGCGGCCCATGTCCGCGGTGGTGTCCGCGTGCAGCCCCGAGACGAAGATGATCCCGGAGACCCCGCGGTCGACCAGCATCTCCGTCAGCTCGTCCTCGGTGGACCCGCCGGGCGTCTGCGTCGCCAGCACCGGGGTGTACCCCTGCCGCGTCAGCGCCTGGCCGATCACCTGGGCGAGCGCCGGGAAGATGGGGTTGTCCAACTCGGGGGTTATCAGCCCGACCAGGCCCGCGCTGCGCTGGCGCAGCCGTACCGGCCGCTCGTAGCCGAGCACGTCGAGCGCGGCCAGCACGGACTCGCGGGTGCCCGCGGCCACACCGGGCTTGCCGTTGAGCACGCGGCTGACTGTGGCTTCGCTGACCCCCGCCTGGGCTGCGATGTCGGCTAGCCGTGCGGTCACGGGATTGGACTGTACCGGTCGCACGTCACAATGCCCACCACGTGCACGACTCCGGCGGCAGCAGCACCGTGCGCCCGTCCGTCTCCACCGGCGCGCTCGACAGTACGGGCCGTCCGGGCGCGGGCAGTTCGAGCGCGCCGGACCGGCTGTTGAGGGTGCAGGCGAACCCCGGCCGGGTGAACAGCAGCACCCCTTCGGGCGCGGGCAGCCAGGTCAGCCCGCCCGCGTCCGGGGAGCCGAGCCCCGGCAGCGCGCGGCGCAGCTCCAGGGCCGCGCGGTACAGCTCCAGCGTGGAGTGCGGGTCGCCCGTCTGGGCGGCGACGCTCAGCCCCGCCCAGTCGGCCGGCTGCGGCAGCCAGGTACCACCGTCGCCGAAGCCGTACGGGGGCTCCTGGCCGGACCAGGGCAGCGGGATCCGGCAGCCGTCGCGCAGCCCCTCCTGCCCGGCGGAGCGGTGGAACGCCGGGTCCTGGCGCACGGTGTCCGGCAGGTCCACCACCTCCGGCAGGCCGAGCTCCTCGCCCTGGTACACGTACGCCGACCCCGGCAGCGCCAGCATCAGCAGCGCGGCCGCCCGCGCCCGGGCCAGGCTGCCGTAGCGGGTCCGGTGCCGTACGACGTCGTGGTTCGACAGCACCCACGTCGTCGGCGCCCCCACCGAGGCGGTGGCGGCCAGGGACTCGTCGATGACGGTCCGCATCGCCACCGCGTCCCACGGGCAGTTCAGGAAGCGGAAGTTGAAGGCCTGGTGCAGTTCGTCGGGCCGAACGTACAGCGCGAGCCGCTCCGAGGTCGGCGCCCACGCCTCGGCGACCCCGATCCGCGCGCCCTCGTAGGAATCGAGCAGCCGCCGCCACGAGCGGTGGATCTCGTGCACGCCGTCCTGGTCGAAGAACGGCAGCGGCTGCGTGCCGATCAGCGTCGCCTGCGCGCCGTGCCCGATGTCGGGCAGGCCCGCGGCCTTGACCATCCCGTGCGCCACGTCGACCCGGAACCCGTCCACGCCGAGGTCCAGCCAGAACCGGAGGACCGACGCGAACTCCTCGGCGACCTCGGGGTGGTCCCAGTTGAGGTCGGGCTGCTCGGGCGCGAACAGGTGCAGGTACCACTGCCCGTCCGCGACCCGGGTCCAGGCCGGGCCGCCGAAGACGGACTCCCAGTCGTTGGGCGGCAGCGCCCCGCCCGGGCCGCGCCCCGGCCGGAAGTGGTAGCGGGCCCGCGCCGCGGGATCGCCGAGGGCCTCGCGGAACCAGGGGTGCCGGTCCGAGGTGTGGTTCGGCACCACGTCCACGATGACCCGCAGCCCGAGGTCGTGGGCGGCCCGTACGAGGTCGTCGGCGTCGGAGAGGTCGCCGAAGAGGGGGTCGACGGCGCGGTAGTCGGCGACGTCGTAGCCGCCGTCCGCCTGCGGGGAGACGTAGAAGGGGGTCAGCCAGAGGGCGTCGACCCCGAGCCGGGCCAGGTGCGGCAGCCGCTCGCGGACGCCGCGCAGGTCGCCCACGCCGTCGCCGTCGCTGTCGGCGAAGGACCGTACGTACACCTGATAGATGACGGCATCGCGCCACCAGCCGCCGTTCGCGGTCCCGTCGCTGGAAGCGCTTGCAAGCCGGGACGCGGTCAGCTCATGGGTCATATCGGGGTCAACGCGAGCACCCGGCCCCTGGTTGCGGGCCTGACGACTCGAAGGTGGGTCGAACTAACAGCAAGCCGCGGCAACCGTACGGACACACGGATGTAACGATCACCAGCACTTGCAGAAAATTGCCGCAAGGTCTTTCGGTCGGCTTTCAGTCTTGTTACGTTCCTGGCAACTCGGGACCGCGAGGAAGCGGCCGGGATCATCGAAGGAGTTCATATGCGGCGTGGCATAGCGGCCACCGCGCTGGTCGCGACCCTGGCACTCGCGGCGACGGCTTGCGGCGGTGACACCAAGGACAGCAGCGGCGACACCCAGTCCGGCGGCGAGCTCTCCGGGACCGTGACGTGGTGGGACACCTCCAACGACGCGGAGAAGGCCAGCTTCCAGAAGATCGCCGAGGCGTTCACCGCGAAGCACCCGAAGGTGACCGTCAAGTACGTCAACGTGCCGTACGGCGACGCCCAGAACAAGGTCAAGAACGCCTTCAGCAGTGGTTCCGAAGCACCGGACGTGATCCGCGCCGACGTCGGCTGGGTCGCCGACTTCGCCTCGCTCGGCTACCTCGACGAGGTCCCCGCCGACACGGTGAAGAAGGTCGACGCCGAGTTCCTGCCGCAGGCCGCGGCCAGCGGCAAGTACGAGGGCAAGACGTACGCCGTTCCCCAGGTCATCGACACGCTCGGCCTCTTCTACAACAAGAAGATGCTCGCCGACGCCGGCGTCGAGCCCCCCAAGACGCTGGAGGAGGTCAAGACGGCCGCCGCCGCCATCAAGGCGAAGACCGGCAAGGCCGGCCTGTACCTGCGCGGCGACGACTCCTACTGGTTCCTCCCGCTGATCTACGGCGAGGGCGGCGACCTGGTCGACGCGAAGACCAAGACGGTCACCGTCGACAACCCGGCGGGCGTCAAGGCCTTCAAGACGGCCCGCGACCTGGTCACCTCCGGCGCGGCGATCACCAACGCCACCGACGGCTGGACCAACATGCAGACCGCCTTCAAGTCGGGCGAAGCCGCCATGATGATCAACGGTCCGTGGGCCGTCGCCGACACCTACGCCGGCGACCAGTTCAAGGACAAGGCCAACCTCGGCGTCGCGCCCGTCCCGGCCGGCTCCGTGAAGGCCGGCTCCCCGCAGGGCGGCCACGACCTCGCCGTCTACGCCGGCTCCAAGAACCGCGCCGCCTCGCACGCCTTCGTCGAGTACATGACCTCGCAGGAGGTGCAGGTCCAGTCCGCCAAGGAGCTGAGCCTGCTGCCGACCCGCACGGCCGCCTACGAGCAGCCGGACGTCAAGTCCAGCGAGATGGTCCAGTTCTTCAAGCCCGCCGTGGACAAGGCCGTCGAGCGCGCCTGGATCCCCGAGAACGGCTCGCTCTTCGAGCCCCTCAAGGTCGAGTACACCAAGGCCATCACCGGCGCGGCGACCCCCGAGGACGCGGCGAAGGCGGCCGGCGCCGAGTTCCGCAAGATCCTCAAGGGCTGGAAGTAGACGAGAAGATGGCTGCTCACACCAGCCAGTCGGTGGCGACGGCCGCGGACGACGGGGGCACGGACGCCCTCGCCGTCCGCGGCCGGAGCCGCAGGACTGACGACCGCGGGGGAGCGAGGCGCGCCCTCGCCACCCACTGGTACGCCTGGGCCATGGTCGCCCCGGTGGTGCTCGTGCTCGGCGTGATCATCGGCTGGCCGCTCGTCCGGGGCGTCTACCTGTCGCTGACCGACGCCAACGAACGCAACGTCGCCCGCACCATCGGCGCCAACCACATCGAGGCGACGTACCGGTTCGTCGGCCTCGACAACTACGCGGACGTCCTCGCCGACCCGGTGTTCCTGCAACGGCTGGTGTGGACCGTCACCTGGACCGTCCTGTGCGTGTCGATCACCTTCGGGCTCGGACTGGCCCTCGCCACCATGCTCAACCGCCAGTTCCGCGGCCGGGCCGCCTACCGCATGGCGCTCATCCTGCCCTGGGCCGTCCCCGGCTTCGTGTCCGTCTTCGCCTGGCGGTTCCTCTTCAACCGCGACAGCGGCATCCTCAACAAGCTGCTCGACGGCGGCGGGATCTCCGCGGTCCCCTGGCTCGACGACCCGACCTGGGCCAAGGTCTCCGTCATCGCCGTCAACGTCTGGCTCGGCATCCCCTTCATGATGGTCGCCCTGCTCGGCGGACTGCAGTCCATCCCCGGCGAGCTGTACGAGGCCGCCGAGATGGACGGGGCCACCCCGTGGCAGCGGTTCCGGCACATCACGCTGCCCGGACTGCGCGCGGTGAGCATGACCGTGATCCTGCTCTCCACCATCTGGACCTTCAACATGTTCCCGGTGATCTTCCTGCTGACCCGGGGCGGACCCGGCGACTCCACCGAGATCCTCGTGACCCAGGCCTTCCGCGAGGCCTTCGTGGCCAGCCCGCGCGACTTCGCCGGCTCCGCCACCTGGGGCGTGCTGATCCTCGCCCTGCTCATGATCTTCGCGCTGGTCTACCGGCGCTCGCTGCGCAAGCAGGGAGAGGTGTGGTGACCGTGACGACGGCCGACGTTCCCGTACGCAAGGGCGGCGAGCGCTCCGGTCCCGTGCGCAAGCCGGGCGAGCGCTCCGGTCCGGTACGCAAGCGGGGCGAGCGCTCCCCGCTCGCCTCCGCCGGACTGCACCTCACCCTGATCGTCGCCTCCGTGATCGCCGTCTTCCCGGTGCTGTGGGTCCTGCTGACCTCCATCAAGCCCGCGAAGTACGCCATCTCCACGGACTTCGTGAAGGAACCCACTTTCGACAACTACCGCCACCTGGTGGAGTCGACCTCCTTCTTCACCTGGTTCGGCAACTCCGTCCTCGTAGCCGGCATCACCACGGTCCTCGGCGTGTTCATCGCCGCCACCACCGGATACGCGGTCAGCCGGTTCAAGTTCCCCGGCATGAAGCCGCTGATGTGGACCCTGCTCATCACGCAGATGTTCCCGATGGCCATCCTCATCGTCCCGCTGTACAACCTCATGGGACAGCTCGGACTGCTCAACCAGCCCATCGGCCTGATTATCACCTACCTCACCATCGCCGTGCCGTTCTGCGCGTGGATGATGAAGGGCTTCTTCGACACCATCCCGGTCGAGATCGACGAGTCCGGCCGCGTCGACGGACTCAACCCCTTCGGCACCTTCTGGCGCCTCATCCTGCCCCTCGCCAAGCCCGGCCTCGCGGTCACCGGCTTCTACGCCTTCATCACGGCCTGGGGCGAAGTCGCGTACGCCTCCGCGTTCATGGTCGGTGACGAGCACCTCACCCTCGCCGGGGGCCTGCAGACCTTCGTCACCCAGTACACCTCCAACTGGGGAGCGATGAGCGCCGCTTCCGTCCTCATCGCCATCCCCGCGGCGTTCTTCTTCCTCTTCGCCCAGCGTCACCTCGTCGCCGGTATGACAGCGGGCGCGACCAAGGGCTGACCACCCTGCCCGCTTCCCCGTTCCGGCCCGACCTCTCCAAGGACACCATGACCCAGCACCTCGCCGACGCACTCCCCGCCACGACCGCCACGCGGCCCGGCTGGTGGAGAGAAGCGGTGATCTACCAGGTCTATCCGCGCAGCTTCGCCGACTCCAACGGGGACGGCATGGGGGACCTCGAAGGCGTCCGCAGCCGGCTGCCCTACCTCAAGGAACTGGGCGTCGACGCCGTCTGGCTCAGCCCCTTCTACGCCTCCCCGCAGGCCGACGCCGGCTACGACGTCGCCGACTACCGGGCCATCGACCCCATGTTCGGCACCCTGCACGACGCCGACGCGGTGATCCGCGAAGCCCACGCCCTCGGCCTGCGCATCATCGTCGACCTCGTCCCCAACCACTGCTCCGACCAGCACGAATGGTTCAAGCAGGCGCTGCGCGAGGGGCCGGGCAGCCCGCTGCGCGAACGCTTCCACTTCCGCGCGGGCCGGGGTGCGGACGGCTCACTGCCGCCGAACGACTGGGAGTCGATCTTCGGCGGCCCGGCCTGGACCCGGGTGGCCGACGGGCAGTGGTACCTGCACCTGTTCGCGCCCGAGCAGCCCGACTTCAACTGGGACCACCCCGCCGTCCAGGACGAGTTCCGCTCCATCCTGCGGTTCTGGCTCGACCTCGGCACCGACGGCTTCCGCATCGACGTCGCGCACGGCCTCGTCAAGGCCCCCGGCCTGCCCGACCTCGGCCGCGACGAACAGCTCAAGCTGCTCGGCAACCAGGTGCTGCCGTTCTTCGACCAGGACGGCGTCCACGAGATCTACCGCTCCTGGCGCAAGGTGCTCGACGAGTACGCGGGCGACCGCATCGGCGTCGCCGAGGCCTGGACCCCGAGCGCGGACCGCACCGCTCTCTACCTGCGCCCCGACGAGCTGCACCAGGCCTTCAACTTCCACTACCTGAACACCGGCTGGGACTCGGACGCGCTGCGCGCCGCCATCGACGACTCGCTCGACGCGATGCGGCCGGTGGGGGCGCCGACGACGTGGGTGCTGTCGAACCACGACGTCGTACGGCACCGGACCCGCTACGGCAGCCTGGCCCGGGCGCGGGCGGCCGCGCTGCTGATGCTGGCGCTGCCGGGGTCGGCGTACGTGTACCAGGGCGAGGAGCTCGGCCTGCCGGAGGTGGTGGACCTGCCGGACGCCGTGCGCCAGGACCCGTCCTTCTTCAAGGAGAACGGCCAGGACGGGCTCCGCGACGGCTGCCGCGTGCCGATCCCGTGGTCCGGGACCGAGGCCCCGTACGGCTTCGGGGAGGGTGGCAGCTGGCTGCCGCAGCCGGCCGAGTGGGCGGGGCTGAGCGTCGAGGCGCAGACCGGTGACCCCGGTTCCACGCTGGAGCTGTACCGGGCGGCGCTGCGGATCCGCCGCGAGCGGGCCGAGCTCGGGGCGGGCGACGCGGTGGAGTGGCTGGAGGCGCCGGCCGGCGTACTGGCCTTCCGGCGGGGCGCCTTCGTCTGCACGGTCAACACGACGGCCGAGGCCGTACGGACGCCGGTGGCGGGCCGGGTACTGCTGGCCAGCGCGGAGCTGGCCGATCCGGGCGTCCTCCCCGCTGACAGCGCGGTGTGGTGGCTGGGGTGAGTTCCCCGCTGCGGCTGACGGACATCGCCGCGCAGGCCCGGGTCAGCGAGGCGACCGTCAGCCGGGTGCTCAACGGCAAGGCGGGCGTGGCGGCCGGCACCCGGCACCGGGTGCTGGCCGCCATGGACCTGCTGGGCTACGAGCGGCCGGTGCGGCTCAAGCGGCGCAGCAACGGCCTGGTGGGGCTGCTGATCCCGGAGCTCACCAATCCCATCTTCCCGGCGTTCGCGCAGGTCATCGAGCAGGCGCTGGCGGGGCACGGGTACACCCCGGTGCTGTGCACGCAGACGCCGGGCGGGGCCACCGAGGACGAACTGGTGGAGCAGCTGGAGGAGCGGGGGGTCACCGGGATCGTCTTCCTGTCCGGCCTGCACGCGGACGCGTCCGCCGATCCGGCGCGCTACCAGCGGCTCGCGGCGCGGGGGGTGCCGTTCGTACTGATCAACGGGTTCAACGAGGCGGTGAACGCCCCGTTCATCTCCCCGGACGACCGGGCGGCGGCGGACATGGCCGTGCGGCACCTGGAGGACCTGGGCCACCGCCGGATCGGGCTGGCCATCGGGCCGACGCGGTACGTGCCGTCGGCGCGCAAGGAGCAGGGGTTCGTGGCGGCGGTCCCGGGGGCGGAAGCCGAGGGGCTGATCCAGCGCACCCTGTTCACGGTCGAGGGCGGCCACGCGGCGGGCGGGGCCCTGCTGGACCGGGGGTGCACCGGGATCGTCTGCGGGAGCGACCCGATGGCGCTGGGGGTGATCCGGGCGGTGCGCGAGCGGGGGCTGCGGGTGCCGGAGGACGTGTCGGTGGTCGGCTTCGACGACTCGCCGCTGATCGCCTTCACGGACCCGCCGCTGACGACGGTCCGCCAGCCGGTCCGCGCGATGGCGACGGCGGCGGTCGGAGCCCTCCTGGAGGCGGTGGCGGGCACCCCGGTCCAGCGCACGGAGTACGTGTTCCAGCCGGAGCTGGTGGTCCGCGGGTCGACGGGGCAGGGGCCGGGGGAGTAGGGGGCTGCGCGCGGGCGGACTGGTGGCAGGGTGGGGTACGGAGCCCGCGCGGCTGGTGGCAGCGTGGGGTACGGGGTTCCCGTGCGGGCCCGCTTCTTCCCCTGCGCGGCGCCCGGGCGGGGCGGCGGCTGCCCGCCCGCCGGCTGTCCGGGGGCGGTGTCCCCTTGGGGGGGTCGGTGAGGTGCTGGGGGTTTCCCGTCAGTCCACTGTCCTTTCGTGTCGGTCCGGCCCGTCAAGGGCGCTCCTTCGTCGCGTCGCTTCGCGATGGCCTCCGGCCACCCTTGACTGTCCGTCCCGCCCCGAAAAGCCAAAGACTGCCGGGAAGCCCCCGAAGAACGGCCGGGCCGTTCGGGCTCACAATCCAGCCCCGCCGGCGATGGAAGCGGGGACTCTGGGGCGGAGCCTCAGGGAGCTCCGAGCGCAGCGAGGGGGCCCGCCTACGGCGCCGCAGATCGCTACGCGCTTCTGCGGGACGGCGTCCGCGGGCCGTTATTTCAGCCTTGCCGGAGCTCCCCGGCAGGACCGGGCGCCGCCTGACACTGCAGCCTCGCCGGCGTTTGAGGCGCGGGGCCTGGGGCGGAGTCCCAGGGAGCCCCGAGCGCAGCGAGGGGGTCAACCTACGGCGCCGCGGCCGGCCATGGGCTGAGTTCCCGGTCGTGCGGTCGGCGCGGATCATGACCACCGTGCCCCGAAGGTGCAGAGCCCCCAGGGCCACGTTCCGCTCAGCGGGTGTCGGTGCGCCTTTCGAGGCGGGTGCCCTGGCGAAGGGTGATCGACATCAGGTCGCTGGGGGCGTCCAGCTCCAGGCGGTGCCAGCGACCGCGGGGGACGATCACGGCCGTACCCGCCCGCAGCCGCACCACGTCCTCGGCGGCACCGGTCCCGGCGGGACGGAAGTAGAGGCGGACACCGCCGGTCAGGCAGCACACCGCCTCCTCCGCCTCCGGGTGCATCTCCCAGTGGTCGGCGTGCACGTCGGCGTCGGTCTCCGCGTGGAACGTCGCGATCTGCCAGGCTCCGCCGTCGCTGCTCGTCATCCGCCGCTCGGCAGCACGGACATCGCCGTCGGGGTGGATGTGGAGCGCCGAGGCGAACAGGTCGATGGCTGAGACGGGTGTCGTCGTCATGACGGCGTTCCTTCCAGTCGGGTCGGCGCGGGTGAGGTGTCGCGGTCCGGGGGCGGGCAGCACGCCGATCGCCACGACGGCCGCGAGCACGAAGAGGGCGGCGGCGACCGGCGCCAGGGCCAGTCCGACGCCGATGCCGAACTGGGCGGTGGCGGCTGCCGCCGACACGGCGGCAGGGCGCCCGGGTACGTTTTTATACACGTAAGGAAAGTAACCCCAGGGAAGGGCCGCTGTCGACACCTGGGGGATGATGGGGGGCATGCCGCAACCGCCCGCACCGCGCAAAGCCCTCGGCCGGCCTCCCCGCATCTCCCGCCAGGAGGTCGTCGACACGGCCCGCCGGGTCGTGGACGCGGAAGGCGTGGGCCGGCTGACGATGCGACGGCTGGCCACGGAGATCGGCAGCACGCCGATGGCGCTCTACCACCACGTCCGCAACAAGGAAGAACTGCTCGTCCTGCTGCTGGACGACTACGCGGCGCGGACGCTGCACCGACCCGAACTGCCCGTCGAGCCCCGGGAGCGGATCGTCGTCGCCGCCGCAGCGATCCACGAGGCGCTCGCCGCCTGCCCCTGGATCGTGGAGGTGCTGACCGCCGACGACTTGATGTCCGCGTCCGCCCTGTGGTTCGTCGAGCAGATCGTCGACGGCCTGGTCGAATGCGGCCTGCGCCCCGAACGGGCCGTGCACGGCTACCGCGCGATCTGGTACTACACCGCCGGCGAGATCGTGGTCCGGGCGACGGCGGCCCGGCGGCGCGCGGACGATGACCGGCTCACCTACCGGGAGCGGGTCTTCGCCGATCTCGACCCGGCCGAACTGCCCCGATTGGCGCAGGTCGCGGACCACTGGGCGCCGCTCACCGCCGAAGACACCTACCTCGATGGGCTCCGAGCCCTGGTGGACGGCCTTGTCGCCGCTCGTTGACGGGGGTTCGCAGCCGACGGCGTGCGGCCGGCTGCGGAACTCGCACCGGAAGCGCCCCAGCCGGCGGCTGCGGCCGGCTGGGGCGCTGAGCCCTCTGATCAGGCCGGGGTGGGGGAGCCGAGGAGGGCCGAGGCGGCTTCGAGGGGGGTGAGGGAGGGGGCCGGGCGGAGGGGGGTGAGGGTGCGGCAGGTGAAGCCGAGGGCCGTCATGGCCCGGGTCACCTCGCCGGAGCTGAAGTCGCGGCGGTCCTGGCGGGTGACGACCTCGCCCACCTGCTTCACGGGGTACTGGCGGCGCCCGATGATCACGGACTCACCGGTGACCGGTTCGGGCTTGACGCCCTTCATCGCCTCCAGCACTCCGCTCTTGGTGAGCTCGAAGGGGAAACGGGCGATGACGCAGCGCATGAGACCTCACAGAGGGGTGGGAGGGAACTGTCGGGAGGGCTGTGAGCGGTTCTACGCTGCTGCGCCGAAGGGCCGGCGGCGGCCGCGCCGGGCGGCGCCGCCGCGGGAGGTGCGGGCGGCCGGGGGCGCCGTGATGGTGACCGGGACGCCGGACGGGGCCTGCGCGCCGGTGATGCGGTTCAGCTCCGCCTCGCCCGAGCGGACCTGGGTGGTCTGCGGGGTGATCCCGGCGGCGGCCATCAGGCGCGCCATGTCGCGGCGCTGGTTCGGGGTGACGAGGGTGACGACGCTGCCGGACTCGCCGGCACGGGCGGTGCGGCCGCCGCGGTGGAGGTAGTCCTTCGGATCGGTCGGCGGGTCCACGTTGACGACGAGGTCGAGGTTGTCGACGTGGATGCCGCGGGCCGCGACGTTCGTCGCCACCAGCACGGTGACGTGCCCGGTCTTGAACTGCGCGAGGGTGCGGGTGCGTTGCGGCTGGGACTTGCCGCCGTGCAGCGCCGCGGCGCGCACGCCGCTGTTCAGCAGGTCCTGCGTGAGCCGGTCCACCGCGTGCTTGGTGTCCAGGAACATGATCACGCGCCCGTCGCGGGCGGCGATCTCGGTCGTGGTGGCCTGCTTGTCGGTGCCGTGGACGTGGAGCACGTGGTGCTCCATCGTGGTGACCGCGCCGGCCGAGGGGTCCACGGAGTGCACGACGGGGTCGGTCAGGTAGCGGCGGACCAGGAGGTCGACGTTGCGGTCCAGGGTCGCGGAGAACAGCATCCGCTGGCCCTCCGGGCGCACCTGGTCGAGCAGGGCCGTGACCTGGGGCATGAAGCCCATGTCGGCCATCTGGTCGGCCTCGTCGAGCACGGTGACGGCGACCTGGTTCAGGCGGCAGTCACCGCGGTCGATGAGGTCCTTGAGGCGCCCGGGAGTGGCTACGACGACTTCGACGCCGCCGCGCAGCGCGCTCGCCTGCTTGCCGATCGACATTCCGCCGACGACCGTGGCCAGCCGCAGTTTCAGCGAGCGGGCGTAGGGCGTGAGCGCGTCGGTGACCTGCTGCGCCAGTTCGCGGGTGGGCACGAGGACCAGCGCGAGCGGCTGGCGCGGTTCCGCGCGCTGTCCCGCCGTGCGGGCCAGCATGGCGAGGCCGAAGGCCAGGGTCTTGCCCGAGCCGGTGCGGCCGCGGCCCAACACGTCGCGCCCGGCGAGGGTGTTGGGGAGCGTCGCGCCCTGGATCGGGAACGGTACGCAGACGCCCTCGGCGCCGAGGGCGGCCAGCAGCTGCTCCGGCATGTCGAGATCGGCGAAGGCCTCGACGGCGGGCAGTGCCGGGGTGTGGGTGACGGGCAGGGCGAACTCACCCTGGAGGGCGGCCGGGCGGCGGCCGTAACCGCCCGGGCGGCCCGCGCCGCCGGAGCGGCTGGGAGCGGGGGAGCCGAAACGGCTGCCGCGACCGGCGAAGCCGCCGGTCGTGCGGGGGGCGCGGGAAGAGCGGTCGTTCGTGCGTGTGCGGTTCATGCTGAACCTTCCTCGATACGGGACGGCACGCGTCGAGGAAATTCAGCGGCGGAATAGTCGCGCGAATTCACAGGAACGAGCCGATTGAATGCGAACGGCAGTGGGGGCATCGAATGCCGGCCGAAATGCCGTGGTGTGTGCGCCGTAATGGATGCCGCGCGGGCGGCCGCCATTCGGGCGGGAAATCCGGGGAGAGCAGGGCACCCGGTGCGTGCTCGCGCGGGCCGTGGGAGGCGGGCGGAGACGGGGGGTAACGCAACGAGCTGGGGCCCGCACCCCAAGGTGCGGGCCCCAGCTGCGTGGTGATGCGTCAGCGTCAGGCGGTGACGATGTTCTCGGCGGTCGGGCCCTTCTGGCCCTGCGCGATGTCGAAGGTCACCTTCTGGCCTTCCTGGAGCTCGCGGAAGCCCTGGGAGGCGATGTTCGAGTAGTGGGCGAACACGTCAGGACCGCCACCCTCCTGCTCGATGAAACCGAAACCCTTTTCGGCGTTGAACCACTTCACGGTGCCATTAGCCATGTTGAATCTCCTTTGGGGCACAGCCCAGAGTCCGCACTGTGCGGATCTCGAGTCGCCGATGATCGCCCGCCCGGAAATTTCCGGCACACAGAAGCCTTCCGCCGGATTTTTCGTCCGGCGGGTGGGGCTGAAAGTTTGGGAACCACAACTGCAACTGAAATCACAGTAGCACGGTATCGCCGGGCAGGCGGCGGAAAAACGTCCGGGTACGCCCGAAGGGGGGAAATGCTCATCGGGTCCGCTCCGCAATTCTGTGCTTGCCGCGACAGGTATGAGGAAAATGCGAGGGCGATTTCCCCGGATATCCGGGACCGCGGGGGCCGGGGCGGTGGCGCGCCGGGCGGAGCGGCGCCCCGGGGCGGTGGGCCGGGGCGTGGGGGGCCGGGCGGGGCGCGCGGCCGGGCGCCCCGGGGGCGACACCTGCGGGAAACATTTCTGCAATCTCTTGCGCAAGGTCTTGCAGCTGCTCCGTCCGGCACCTACGGTCGCTGCAATCCCCGCCTGTTCAACGCCCGTCCCCGCCTGTTCCGAGCCTCTTCCGCCAGGAGGAACCCCCCCATGCCGCCGATCCCGCGCGCCCCCGGAGCCCTGCTCGCCGCCGCCGTCCTCGCCGTCGCCTGCGTCACCGCACAGGCGGCCCCCGCCGCGGCCGCCGCGCCCGGGGCCAAGGACGTCACCGCCGTGCTGTTCGAGTGGCGCTTCGACTCCGTCGCCAAGGCCTGCCGGGAGAGCCTGGGGCCCGCCGGGTACGGGTACGTGCAGGTCTCGCCGCCGCAGGAGCACATCCAGGGGCCGCAGTGGTGGACCTCGTACCAGCCCGTCAGCTACAAGATCGCCGGGCGGCTCGGTGACCGGGCCGCCTTCAAGGCCATGGTCGACGCCTGTCACGCCGCCGGGGTGAAGGTCGTCGCCGACTCCGTCATCAACCACATGGCCGCCGCCGACGGGGTCGGAACCGGCGGCACTTCGTACACGAAGTACGGCTACCCCGGCCTGTACTCCGGCTCCGACATGGACGACTGCCGGGCGACGGTCTCCGACTACCGGGACCGGGCCAACGCCCAGAACTGCGAGCTCGTGCAGCTCGCGGACCTGGACACCGGCGAGGAGTACGTGCGGGGGCGGATCGCCGGGTACCTCAACGACCTGCTCTCCCTCGGGGTCGACGGGTTCCGCATCGACGCCGCCAAGCACATGCCCGCCGCCGATCTCGCGAACATAAAGTCCCGGCTGACGGACCCGAACGCCTACTGGAAGCAGGAGGCGATCTACGGCGCCGGCGAGGCGGTCTCGCCCACCGAGTACCTCGGCAACGGCGACGTCCAGGAGTTCCGCTACGCCCGCGACCTCAAGCGGGTGTTCGAGAGCGAGAACCTGGCGTACCTCAAGAACTTCGGCGAGGCGTGGGGCTACCTGCCCGCCGGGCAGGCGGCCGTCTTCGTCGACAACCACGACACCGAGCGCGGCGGCGACACCCTCAACTACAAGTACGGCTCCGACTACGCCCTCGCCAACGTGTTCATGCTGGCCTGGCCCTACGGCTCGCCCGACGTCCACTCCGGTTACGAGTGGACCGACAAGGACGCCGGTCCGCCGAACGGCGGTGCGGTGAACGCCTGTTACGCCGACGGCTGGAAGTGCCAGCACGCCTGGCGGGAGATCTCCTCCATGGTCGCCTTCCGCAACGCGGCGCGCGGCCAGGCGGTGACCGACTGGTGGGACAACGGGGGCGACCAGATCGCCTTCGGGCGCGGGGCGAAGGCGTACGTCGCGATCAACCACGAGGCCTCGTCCCTGACCCGGACCTTCCAGACCTCCCTGCCGGCCGGCGCCTACTGCGACGTGCAGAGCGGCCGGACGGTCACCGTCGGCTCGTCGGGCCAGTTCACCGCCACCCTCGCGGCCGGCACCGCGCTCGCCCTGCACACCGGCGCCCGAACCTGCTCCGTGTCTTCCGCCCCGGCCGCCGCCGGGGCCTCGTTCGCCGTCACCGCCACCACCGTCCCCGGCGAGAACACCTACGTCACCGGCGACCAGGCGGCCCTCGGCAACTGGAACACCGGCGGCGCCCTCAAGCTCGACCCGGCGGCCTACCCCGTCTGGAAGCTCGACGTCACGCTCCCGGCCGGGACCGCCTTCGCGTACAAGTACCTCCGCAAGGACGCGTCCGGGAACGTCACCTGGGAGAGCGGTGCCAACCGCACCGCCACCGTGCCCGCCGACGGCAAGGTCACGCTGACCGACGCCTGGCGCGGCTGACCTTCCGCCGTCCCCTCCGAGGAGATCCGCAGTGATACGCCCCGTCGTCGCAGGAGTGCTCGCGGCCGCCCTGGCCGTGACGTTCCTGCCAGCCCTTCCGGCTGCGGCCGCCGCCAAGGCGCCACCGCCCCCGCCCCCGGACGCGAAGCTCGCGGCCGAGCCCGCCCGCCACGACCTGACCCGGGAGCAGTTCTACTTCGTCCTCCCCGACCGGTTCGCGAACGGCGACCCGCGCAACGACCGGGGCGGGCTGACCGGCAGCCGGCTGGAGACCGGTCTGGACCCGACGGACAAGGGCTTCTACCAGGGCGGTGACCTCAAGGGGCTGACGGACCGGCTCGACTACATCAAGGGGCTCGGCACCACGGCCATCTGGATGGCGCCGATCTTCAAGAACCAGCCGGTGCAAGGGACGGGGAACGACGCTTCGGCCGGCTACCACGGCTACTGGATCACCGACTTCACGCAGGTGGACCCGCACTTCGGGACCAACGCCGACCTGGAGCGCCTGATCGACAAGGCGCACAGGAAGGGGATGAAGGTCTTCTTCGACGTCATCACCAATCACACCGCCGATGTCGTGGACTACCGGGAGGGCTCCCACGGCTACCTGTCGAAGGGCGCCTTCCCCTACCTGACCAAGGACGGGGTGCCCTTCGACGACGCGGACTACGCCGACGGGAAGCGGAGGTTCCCCGCGACCGGACCCGGCTCCTTCCCCCGCACCCCCTTCGTCCCCGAGGCGAAGAAGAACCTGAAGTCCCCGGCCTGGCTCAACGATCCGGCGATGTACCACAACCGCGGCGACTCGACCTTCGCGGGCGAATCCGCCGAACAGGGCGACTTCTCCGGCCTGGACGACCTGTGGACCGAGCGTCCCGAGGTCGTCAGCGGCATGGAGAAGATCTACGAGAAGTGGGTCTCGGACTTCGCCGTCGACGGCTTCCGCATCGACACCGTCAAACACGTCGACACCCCGTTCTGGACCCAGTGGGCGACCGCCCTCGACGCGTACGCGGCCCGCCGCGGCCGGAAGAACTTCTTCATGTTCGGGGAGGTGTACTCCGCCGACACCGCCGTCACCTCCCCGTACGTGACCCGCGGCCGGCTCGACGCCACCCTCGACTTCCCGCTCCAGGACGCGATCCGGGCCTACGCCTCGCAGGGCGCGGGGGCCGGGCGGCTGGCCTCCGTGTTCGGTGCCGACTACCGGTACACCACCGACAAGGCCAACGCCTACGAGCAGGTGACCTTCCTCGGCAACCACGACATGGGCCGCTTCGGCGCCTTCCTCAAGCAGGACCGGCCGGGGGCCGGGGAGCAGGAGCTGCTCGCGCGCTACCGGCTCGCCAACGAGCTGATGTTCCTCTCCCGCGGCAACCCGGTGGTCTACTCCGGCGACGAGCAGGGCTTCACCGGCTCCGGCGGCGACAAGGACGCCCGCCAGCCGCTGTTCGCCACCCGCGTCGCCGACTACCTGGACGACGACCAGCTCGGCACCGCCCGTACCCACGCGAGCGATGCTTACGATCCGGAGCACCCCCTCTACAAGGAGATCAGTGCTCTCTCGAAGCTGACGAAGGACCACCCGGCCCTGCGCGACGGCGTCCAGAGCGAGCGTTTCTCCGACGGCTCC
This sequence comes from Streptomyces sp. NPDC054883, assembly GCF_053610645.1. Lineage (NCBI taxonomy): Bacteria > Bacillati > Actinomycetota > Actinomycetes > Kitasatosporales > Streptomycetaceae > Streptomyces > Streptomyces sp. NPDC054883. The sequence continues at coordinate 89,606 of NZ_JBSGYT010000030.1, forward strand.
GTCTACGCCTTCGCCCGTACGGACGCCCGCAGCCGCACCGAGTACCTGGTGGCCGCCAACAACGGCGACCAGCCCCGCACGGTCACGCTCGACGCCCCCGCGGGCGCCCTGTACCGCACCCTGTACGGCGGCGCCGCCACCCCGCGCGCCGACGCCGCCGGGAAGCTCACCGTCACCGTCCCGGCCCTCGGCTCCGTGGTCCTCCAGGGCGCCACCCCGCTCGCCGCCCCCACCACCCGCCCCGCGCTCACCCTCAAGGCCCCGGCGGCGGCCACCGGTACCGTCGAGCTCACCGCCGACGTCACCGGCGCCGGCGCCGGCCAGGGCCGGGTCGTCTTCGCCGCCCAGAGCGGCACCGGCCCCTGGCGGGTCCTCGGCTCCGCCGACCACGCCCCGTACAAGGTCACCCAGAACGTCACCGCAGCCGCCGGCACGCCCCTGCGCTACAAGGCCGTCGTCATCGACGCCGCCGGGCACACCGCGAGCGCCCTCGCCGCCTCCACCGCCGGCCAGGCCCCGCCCGTCGAGCTCCCGACCGCCACGCAGCGCGAGTACGCCGTCGTCCACTACCACCGTCCCGACGGCGACTACACCGACTGGCGGCTGTACGCCTGGGGCGACCTCGCGGACGGCGAGGCCACTCCCTGGCCCGCCGGGCACGGCTTCACCGGCCGTGACGCGTACGGCGCCTTCGCCTACGTCCGCCTCAAGCCCGGCGCGTCCTCGCTCGGCTACCTCGTCATCGACAAGGACGGAACCAAGGACGTCAGCGCGGACCGCACCCTCGACGTGACCACGTCCGGCGAAATCTGGCTGGAGCAGGGCCAGGAGGCCGCCCGCACCGACCGCCCCGCCTACCCGCCGCAGGACACCGCCAAAGCCGTCCTGCACTACCAGCGCCCCGACGGCGCCTACGACGACTGGGGCCTGCACGTCTGGACCGGCGCAGCCACCCCGACCGACTGGACCAAGCCGCTCCGGCCCGTCCGCACCGACTCCTACGGCGCGGTCTACGAGGTCCCCCTCGCCGCCGGCGCCACCAGCCTGAGCTACATCCTGCACAAGGGCGACGAGAAGGACCTCCCCACCGACCAGTCCCTGGACCTGCGGGCCACCGGCCACGAGGTGTGGATGCTGGGCGGCCGGGAGAAGTACCTGCTGCCGCAGCCCGCCGGATCGGCCGCCGCCGTGGACCTCACCAAGGCCGCCGCCGTCTGGATCGACCGCGACACCGTCGCCTGGAACGCCCCGGAGGCGGCCGCCTCCGTACAGCTCCTCGCCTCCCGCGAGGGCGCCGTCACCGCCGACAACGGCGTCCTGCGCGAGGCCGGCGCGCAGTGGCTGCGGCTGAACCGCTCCCGGCTCACCGCCGCCCAGCAGCAGAAGTTCCCGCACCTGGCCTCGTACGCCGCCTACACCGTCGACCCCCGCGACCGGGACCGTGTCCGCGCCGCCCTGCGCGGCCAGCTCGTCGCGAGCGCCCGGGCCGCGAACGGCGCCGTGCTGGCCGCGACCGGAGTGCAGCTCGCCGGAGTCCTGGACGACCTGTACGCCAACGACACCCCGCTCGGCCCCGTCTTCAAGGACGGCCGCCCCACCCTGTCGGTGTGGGCGCCCACCGCCCAGCAGGTCTCCCTCGAACTCGACGGCCGTGACGTCGCCATGCGCCGCGACGACACCACCGGCGTCTGGTCGGTGCGCGGCGAGCGGAACTGGACGGGCAAGCGCTACCGGTACGCCGTCACGGTCTGGGCCCCCACCGTCCGCCAGGTGGTGCGCAACCTGGTCACCGACCCGTATTCCACCGCCCTGACCACCGATTCGACCCACAGCCTGGTGGCGGACCTCGCCGACCCCGGGCTGGCGCCGCCCGGCTGGCGCGAGCTGCGCAAGCCCGCGCCCGTCCCCTTCACCTCCGCGCAGATCCAGGAACTCCACATCCGGGACTTCTCCGTCGCGGACCGCACCTCCGCCCACCCCGGCCAGTACCTCGCCTTCACCGACACGGCCTCGGCCGGCATGCGGCACCTGCGCGAGCTGGCCGCCGCGGGCACCTCCTACGTGCACCTCCTGCCCTCCTTCGACATCGCCACCATCCCGGAGAAGCCGTCCGACCGCACCGAACCGGCCTGCGACCTCAAGGTCTACGCCCCGGACTCGGAACAGCAGCAGGCGTGCGTGGCGGCCGCGGCCGCGAAGGACGCCTACAACTGGGGTTACGACCCGCTGCACTACACCGTGCCCGAGGGCTCGTACGCCAGTGACCCGAACGGCACCGCCCGCACCGTCGAGTTCCGCCGCATGGTGCAGTCGCTGAACGGCGCCGGGCTGCGCACCGTCATGGACGTGGTCTACAACCACACGGCGGCGGCCGGGCAGTCGGACAAGTCCGTCCTGGACCGCATCGTCCCGGGCTACTACCAGCGGCTGCTCGCCGACGGCAGCGTCGCCACCTCCAGCTGCTGCGCCAACACGGCCCCCGAGAACGCGATGATGGGCCGGCTCGTCGTGGACTCGGTCGTCACCTGGGCCAAGCAGTACAAGGTCGACGGCTTCCGCTTCGACCTGATGGGCCACCACCCGAAGGCCGGCATCCTCGCCGTGCGCGCCGCCCTCGACGCCCTGACCGTCGAGAAGGACGGCGTGGACGGCAAGCGGATCGTCCTCTACGGGGAGGGCTGGAACTTCGGCGAGGTCGCCGACGACGCCCGCTTCGTCCAGGCCACGCAGCGGAACATGGCCGGTACCGGGATCGCCACCTTCTCCGACCGCTCCCGCGACGCGGTCCGCGGCGGCGGCCCCTTCGACGAGGACCCGCGGGTACAGGGCTTCGCCTCCGGCCTGTTCACCGACCCGAACCCGGCTGCCGCGAACGGGAACCCGGAGCAGCAGCGGGCCCGGCTGCTGCACGACCAGGACCTGATCAAGGTGGGGCTGACCGGCAACCTGGCCTCGTACGCCTTCACCGACACCGCCGGCCGCCGGATCAAGGGCTCCGAGCTGGACTACAACGGCGCCCCGGCCGGGTACGCGGCCGCCCCCGGCGACGCCCTCGCGTACGCGGACGCCCACGACAACGAATCGCTGGCCGACGCCCTGACGTACAAGCTGCCCGCCGGGACACCGGCCGCGGACCGGGCCCGGATGCAGGTCCTGGCCCTGGCCGTGGCCACCCTCTCGCAGGGCCCGTCGTTGTCCCAGGCCGGGACGGACCTGCTCCGCTCGAAGTCGCTGGACCGCAACTCCTTCGACAGCGGCGACTGGTTCAACGCGATCCACTGGGACTGCCACGACGGCAACGGCTTCGGCCGGGGCCTGCCGCCCGCCGCCGACAACCGCGCCAAGTGGCCCTACGCGAAGCCCCTGCTGACCACCCCGGCCCCCGGCTGCACGGAGATCGCCGGTGCCTCGGCCGCCTACCGCGACCTGCTGCGCATCCGTACGACGGAACCCGCCTTCGCCCTCACCACGGCCGAGGCGGTCCAGGCGGGCGTGGCGTTCCCGCTGTCGGGGACGGCCGAGACGCCCGGGGTGATCACGATGACCGCGGGGGACCTGGTGGTGGTCTTCAACGCCACCCCCACCGCGCAGTCCCAGCGCCTGGCGTCCCTCGCGGGCACGCCCTACGCCCTCCACCCGGTACAGGCGGCGGGCGCCGACAACACGGTCAAGCAGGCGGCGTACGACACCGCGACGGGCGAATTCCGCACTCCGTCCCGCACGGTCGCGGTCTTCGAGCGAGCCCGTTCCTGACGGACGGTCCGTACCTCCGCGGCGGTGCCGGCCATGGTCCGGCAC
>NZ_JBSGYT010000031.1:0-91114 GCF_053610645.1 Streptomyces sp. NPDC054883
GCCCGGCCCCGTCCGTTCGGGGCCGGGCGGCCGTCTCGGATAGCCTGGGGCCAATATGAACCGTCTGACCACGCCTTTCGGCTCCTACGAGCTCACCCGCTTCCCCCAGGACCCGCGCGACCGGCTGCGCGCCTGGGACGCCGCCGACGAGTACCTCCTGCAGCACCTCGCCTCCGGGACCGGGGACCGCGGCCCGGTGGACCTCGGCGGCGGCCGGCAGATCACCGTGCTCGGCGACCGGTGGGGGGCGCTGACGACGGCCCTGGCCGCCCACCACCCGACGCAGATCACCGACTCCTCCCTGACCCGCTCGGCCACCATGGCCAACCTGGACCGGGCCGGTATCGGCACCGCCAAGGACACCGTGGCCCTGCTGACCACGCAGGACGAGCCGCCCGCGCGGATCGACGTCCTCCTGGTCCGGGTGCCCAAGAGCCTGGCGCTGCTGGAGGACCAGCTGCACCGGCTGGCGCCGCGGCTGCACGCGGACAGCGTCGTGGTGGGCGCCGGCATGGTCAAGGAGATCCACACCTCCACGCTGCGCCTCTTCGAGCGGATCCTGGGACCGACGAAGACCTCGCTGGCCGAGAAGAAGGCCCGGCTGATCTTCTGCACGCCCGGCGCCGCGACCGCACCCCCGGCGGCGAGCGCCCACGGCGCGTCCGGCGACCCCTGGCCGGTGACCTACACCGTCGACGCGGACGGCGGGTCGGGTGCCGGGCTGACCGTGGTCAACCATGCGGGCATCTTCTGCGCGGACCGGCTCGACGTCGGCACCCGCTTCTTCCTGCAGTCCATCCCGACCAATACGGACGGCGCCCGCGTCGTGGACCTGGGCTGCGGCAACGGCGTCGTCGGCACCGCCGTCGCGGTCGCCGACCCCCGGGCGGAGGTCGTCTTCACCGACGAGTCGTACCAGGCGATCGCCTCGGCGAAGGCCACCTTCCGCGCCAACGTCACCCGCGACCGCGACCGGGCCGACTTCCTCGTCGGCGACGGCGTCGCGATGCTGGACCCCGGCTCGGTGGATCTCGTCCTGTGCAATCCGCCGTTCCACTCCCACCAGGCCACCACGGACGCGACCGCGCTGCGGATGTTCGCCCAGTCCCGCAAGGTGCTGCGGCCGGGCGGCGAGCTGTGGGTCGTCGCCAACCGCCACATGGGCTACCACACCCACCTCAAGCGGCTCTTCGGCAACAGCGAAGTCACCGCGAGCGAACCCAAGTTCGTGGTGCTGCGGGCGGTCAAGCGGATGGAGCCGGAAGGGCGCCCGTAGGGCCCATGTGACCTGCCGGTACGTCCTACACTCGGCCGCGTGGGCAGCCAGGGGGAACATGACGGCCGGAGCGACGGCGGCGGGCGCTACCGCCGGGAGGACGTGGCGCGGGCGGCGGGCGTCAAGGTGCGCAACCTGCGCTACTACCAGGAGCGCGGGCTGCTGCCCCCGCCCCGCCGGGAGGGCCGGGTCGCCTGGTACTCCGACGACCACCTGACGCGGCTGCGGCTGATCAGCGACCTGCTGGGGCGCGGCTACTCCGTCAACGGCATCGCCGAACTGCTGAACGCGTGGGAGCAGGGCGGGGGCCTGTCTCAACTGCTGGGCCTGGAGCGGGCGATGACCGGCGACTGGGAGCAGGAGGAGCCGGTCACGATGACGACGGCCGAACTGCGCGACCTGTTCGGCCCGGCGGCGACCGCCGAGGACACCCGGCGGGCGGCGGAACTGGGTTACGTACGGGTCGAGGGCGACCGGGTCACGCACCGCAGCCGGCGGCTGCTGGAGGCGACGCTGGCGCTGGTGCGCCAGGGCGTGCCGCTCGCGGAGATCCTGGACGCGGGTGACTTCGTACAGGATCAGGCGACCGCGCTCGCCGACCGGTTCGTGGGGCTGTTCCGGCGGCACGTGATCGGTCCCGACGGGCTCGTCGGCCGGGACGGGGCCGAGCGGCTTTCGGCCACCCAGCTGGATCACATCTCCGAGGCGGCCGCGGCGCTGCGGCCGGTGGCGGGCGAGGTCGTGGCCGCGGAGTTCGCCCGCGCGATGGCCCGTCGGGTCGAGGCGGAGGTCGCGGAACTGCTGCGTACGGAGGCCGCGGAGCGGCGTACGGGGCAGTAGGACTCGGCCTAAAAGGTACGTTCGAGCAACCTTGCCAACCTCCATTGGCACTCTTACATTCAACTCGTCGGTAACAAAGGTGCACAGCCGAGATACAGGGACGATCTCATGGCAAGCTCACCGAACCCACCCGAACCACCCGGCACCGAAGACACCGCCGTCGAGGACGGCCGAAGGGGCAGCGGACGGGTCCGCTGGCGCCGGTTCGCCCTGCTGACCGTGCCCGCCGTGGCCGTGACCGCCGGCCTCGGAATCGCCCTCGCCCAGGGCGCGCTCGCCGCCTCCTTCGCCGTCTCCGGACAGCAGTTCAAGGTGTCGGCGAAGAGCCTGGAGGGCGAGGGCTTCGCCCAGTACGGCAGCGTCGACGTCAACGCCCGCCAAGACCTCATACCCGTGGCGGTGACCGCCATCAAGGAGGCCAGGCTCCACAGCCTCTGCCAGTCGGTGGTGACCACCCTCCCGCTCATCGGCGACATCTCGCTCAACCTCACCGCGGGCGGAAAGGACCCCGTCGAGGCCAGCAACCTGTTCGTCGACGCCACCCAGCTCTCCGGCGACGCGATGTTCAGCAACATCGAGATCGGCCGCGACGCCTCCACCCTCGACAAGGGACCGGCGGAAGCGGTGGGCATGCAGGACCTGTTCGCCCAGCAGGCCGACACGGTCGCCATCTCCGACCTGCACCAGACCGCCTGGGCCACCAACGCGGGCACCTTCAAACTCTCCGGGCTGAGCATGAACATCAGCAAGGGGAAGAAGGAATGCTTCTGAGCCGTCGCCGGCCGCCTTGGCGGTGGCGGCGCTGGCGGCGCGGCAGACCCTTCTGGGGCGGCCTGGCCGCCGTTGCAGCGGGAGCCTGGATCTGCGTCCTGCCGCTGGCACCGTTGAAGATCATGCTCCAGCAGGGGGTGGCGGGCATCCCGTCCGTACTGATGGGGATCGTCATGATCGTCCTCGGGCTCACTGCGTGGTTCGCCCCGCAGCAGCGCACCCTCGCCGGCGTCCTCACCACCCTGATCGCCACCGCCGCCCTGGTGCTGTCGAACCTCGGCGGCTTCCTGATCGGCACCCTGCTCGGCATCCTCGGCGGCGGCCTGATCTTCGCCTGGCAGCCGTACGCCGCCCCGCGCGCCCCGGACGCCACCGAGGCCGCGGACCCCACCGCTTCCCGGGACCCCATCCCCCTCCGGGACGCGGCAGCGGACCCCACCCGCTCCCCCACCCCGCACCACGATTCCCAAGGAGTACAGCCATGAGCCGTACGCGCACCGCGCTCGCCCTCGGGATGGCCGCCACCGCGGCCCTGACGGTGGCCTCCACCTCCGCGACCGCCGCGCCGTTACCGCTGGCCGGGTCGACCACCGTCACCCCGGCCGGGCACGCCTTCAAGGCCACCCTCAGCGGCAAGGCCACCCTCAAGGCCGGATCGGTCACCGTGACCTGTACGGTCTCCGTCTCCACCGGTACGGTGCCGGCCGCCCCCGGCAACCACAACGCGGCCGGACCGGTCTCCTCGCCGATCTCCGCCCCGACGTACAGCTCCTGCACGTCGAGCATGCCCGGCGTGACCCCGACCGTCACCACCAGCGGGGCCTGGTCGGTGTCCATGCAGAACGGCTCGCCGATCACGGCGACCATGACCGTGCCGACCGGCGGCCTGGTCGTCCACACCACCGGCCTGGCCACCTGTACGGTCACGGCCGCCCCGACGGGCGCGGCGAACGTCGCCGGCACCTGGGCCAACGGCGCCCCGTCCAGCCTGACCTTCACCAACGCCTCGGTGCCGGTCACGGTCACCGGCGGGTTCGGCTGCCCGACGAGCGCCACGTCGTCCACCTTCAACGCCGTCTACAAGATCGCCGACACCACCGACCCCGCGCAGCAGATCACCGTCGCACCCTGAACCCCCCGAACACCTTGAACCACTGAGCCCCGCGCACCAGGGGCCCGCCGGTCCCGGAGGACGTCCGGGACCGGCGGGCCTCCCGCTCGTCAGCCGGCCCGCGCCGGGGCGAACCGCCCGCGCCGGCAAATGCGTTGCGCGGCCGGCGCCGCCCGGGCGAAGCTGCTTGGCATGTCACAGAACCCCCCGACGTCACCGCACACCGCACCGCAGGACTGCAGCGCCGAGCCGCGCCCCCCGCGGGGCGTCGACGACCTCTTCTCGCACGGCCGCCTCACCGCCATTCCGCGCAAGGCGGCCCGGCGCGAGCAACTGCTCGCCCACCTCGCCGAAACCCTCTTCGCCCCCGGGCGGGAGTACACCGAACCCGAGGTGAACGACGCACTGCGCACCGTCCACGAGGACTGCTCGGCACTGCGGCGGTACCTGGTCACCTCGGGCCGTCTCACCCGTACCCGCGACGGCAGCAGCTACCGGCGGTCCACGACCACCCGGTAATGGGTCGTCAGCCGCCCGTCCTCGCCCAGCACGTGGAACGCGACGACCGGCGGCTCGTCGAGGTGGACGTGCTCGTCGGGGCCGCTCTGCGCCTCCCACGGGAGCCGCGTCGTGGACACCACACCCGGCGCCACCAGCAGCGGCCGGCCCGCGAACGTCGTCACGGCCCCGGTGTGCGCGTGGCCGCAGAGGAACGCCTTGAGGTGCGGGTGCCGCTGGGCGAGCGCCGCGAGGCGCTCCTCGCCGAACTGCCGGATGCCGTCCACGTACGGGATGTGCAGGGTGACGGGCGGGTGGTGGAAGGCGACCAGGACCGGCACCTCGCGCGGGGTGCCGGCCAGTACGCCCTCCAGCCACTCCAGCGTCGGCTCCGCCAGGAAGCCCTGGTGTTCGCCGGGCACGGAGGAGTCGCACACGGCCAGTACGAAGCCCTCCCCCCGCACCACCTGGTCCACCGGCTCCGCGGTGGGCTCCGGCTCTCCCAGCAGGCCCTGCCGGAAGGCGGCCCGCTCGTCGTGGTTGCCGGGGCAGATCACCACCGGGTGGCGCGAGCGCAGCACCTTGCGGGCCTCGTCGTACTCCTCGGGGGTGCCGTGATCGGCGATGTCACCGCTCACGAGCACCGCGTCGAGGTCGTACGGCAGGCCGTCGAGGTACTCCATCACGAGGCGGGCGCGGTCGGCGGCCCGCGCGTCGCCGTCGAAGTGGACATCGCTGAGGTGGGCGATCACTATCACGGACGGTGGCTCCTTCGGTCGTCGGTACGGCCATTCAACCGGCCCTCGCCGACTGCCTTCCAGGGCCAATCGATCACCGGCGGCCCCGGACCGCGCAGCCGTCAGCCGCGGTACGTCTCCAGCAGCCGCAACCAGACCTCGCTGACGGTCGGGAACGCCGGGACCGCGTGCCACAGCCTGCTGATCGGCACCTCCCCGGCGACGGCGATGGTGGCCGCGTGCAGGAGTTCCGCCGCCCCCGGACCGACGAAGGTGGCGCCGAGCAGCACCTCGCGGTCCAGGTCGACGACCATCCGGGCCCGGCCCGGGTACGGGTCGGCGTACAGGCCCGCACCCGAGACCTTGCCGAGGTCGTAGTCGACCGCGCGGACGCGGTGGCCCGCCCGCTGCGCCTCGGCCAGGGTCAGCCCGACGGCCGCGGCCTCGGGGTCGGTGAACACCGCCTGCGGGAGGGCGGCGGTATCGGCGGTCGCGGTGTGCGCGCCCCAGGGGCCGGTGTCGGCCGCCTCCCCGCCCGCCGCGCGGGCGGCGATGACGGCGCCGGCGATCCGGGCCTGGTACTTGCCCTGGTGGGTGAGCAGCGCCCGGTGGTTGACGTCACCGACGGCGTAGAGCCAGTCGTGGCCGGGGACCCGGCAGCTGTCGTCCACACCGATCCAGTCGCCCGGAACCAGGCCCAATGTGTCCAGGCCGATGTCGTCCGTGCGCGGGGCGCGGCCGGTCGCCATCAGCAGTTCGTCGCCCTCGACGGTCTCGCCGCCTTCCAGCACGACGGTGACGGGCCCGGTCGCCCCGTCCCGGACGACCGCCTCCACCGCGACGTCCGTACGGATCTCCGCGCCCGCCTCGCGCAGCGCCTCGGCGACCAGTTCCCCGGCGAACGGCTCCATGCGCGGCAGCAGCCCCGAGCCCCGTACGAGGACGGTGACGCGGGAGCCGAGGGCCTGCCAGGCGGTGGCCATCTCGGCGGCGACCACCGAGCCGCCGACGATCAGCAGCCGCCCCGGCGCCTGACGGGCCGATGTCGCCTCCCGACTGGTCCACGGGCGGGCCCCGGCGATCCCGGGGAGCTTCGGGATCACGGCCCGGGTGCCCGTCGCGATCACCACGGCATGGCGGGCGGTGAGGACGTGGTGTTCGCCCTCGGGGCTGGTGACGGCGACCTTGCGGACCCCGTAGAGCCGGCCGTGGCCCCGGTACACGTGGGCGCCGATGGAGTCCAGCCAGTCGATCTGGCCGTCGTCCTTCCAGTTCCCGGTCCAGTAGTCGCGGTGCGCGTACACCGCCTCCGCGTCGAGGGGGCCCCCGACGGCTCCCGCCAGACCGGGCACCCGGCGCGCGTCGGCCCGGGCCAGCACCGGGCGCAGCAGCGCCTTGCTCGGGATGCAGGCCCAGTACGAGCACTCCCCGCCCACCAGCTCGCTCTCCACCAAGGCCGTGGTGAGCCCGGCAGCCCGGGTCCGGTCCACGATGTTCTCGCCGGCCGGTCCCCCGCCGAGCACCACTACGTCGTACTCCACCGCTTCAGTCATGCGGCCAGTGTCGCCGTCCGGGGGCGGCGGCGGGTGACAGGCGGCCCTCGGCGTGCCGGAAGTGCCCTGGTCCGGGGCCGCGGGTCTATTCGCCGCCCGTTGCCTCGGGCCGGTCCGTCGGGGCGATCTTCGCCCGGACCTCGTCCATGTCCAGGGCGCGGGCCTGCGCGATGAGGTCGGTCAGCGCCGGCTCGGGGAGCGCGCCGGGCTGCGCGAAGATCGCCACCTGGTCCCGCACGATCATCAGCGTCGGGATCGAGGTGATCTCGAAGGCCGCGGCCAGTTCCTGCTGGGCCTCGGTGTCCACCTTCGCGAAGAGCAGATCCGGATTGGCCTCGGAAACCTTCTCGTAGACCGGCGCGAACTGCAGGCAGGGCCGGCACCAGCCGGCCCAGAAGTCGATCAGCACGAACGGGTTCTCGCTGACCGTCTGGTCGAAGTTCTCCTTGGTGAGCTCGACTGTCGCCACGGTGTCCAGACCTCCTGATAGCCGGTTGTCCTGCGTGAACGAACAATCCGCCCCGCGCATTCCGCACACACGGAGCTTCGCTAGAACGGGTGAGCGGGCGCCGTCGAGCGGACCGTGGTCCAGCGCAGTTCGGTGAAGGCGTCCAGGTTCGCTTCGCCACCGAAGCGGGCCCCCGTGCCCGACGCGCCGACCCCGCCGAAGGGGGCCACGGCCTCGTCGTTGACGGTCTGGTCGTTCACGTGGGCGATACCGGTCGGGATGCGGCCGGCCAGGTCGAGCCCGTGCGCCGCGTCGCGCGTGACGATCCCGAGGGAGAGCCCGTACGGGCCCGCCGAGGCCAGCGCCACCGCCTCGTCCTCCGTCGCGAAGGACCGTACGGGCGCCACCGGGCCGAAGACCTCTTCCGCGTAGGCCGGGCAGTCGTCCGATACCCCCGCCAGCACCGTCGGCCGGTAGAACAGGTCCCGGTGGGTGCCGCCCGCCACCACCTTGGCGCCCCGCTCCGCGCTCGCCTCGACCAGCGCGTGGACCCGCTCCACCTGGCCCCGGTCGATGAGCGGCCCCAGGTGCACCCGCTCGCGGTACGGGTCACCCACCGCCAGCGTCTCGGCACGCGCGGCGAGCCGCTCGACGTACTCGTCGTACAGCGAGGCGTGCACCAGGTGGCGCCCGGCCGTCATGCAGATCTGGCCCTGGTGGAAGAAGGAGCCCCAGGAGGCCTGCGCCACGGCGGCCCCGACATCGGCGTCCTCCAGTACGACGAGCGCCGAGTTGCCGCCCAACTCAAGGTGCGCTCGCTTGAGGTGACGGCCCGCCAGCTCGCCGACGGCCCGCCCGGCGGCGGTCGACCCGGTGAACGACACCACCCGTACGCGGGGATCGGCGACGAGCGCCGCCCCCGTCGCGGCCCCGCCCGGCAGGACGTGCAGCAACCCCGCCGGAAGTCCCGCCGCCGCGAACACCGCGGCCAGGGCGATGCCGCCGCAGACGGCGGTGCGCGGGTCGGGCTTGAGGAGCACCGCGTTGCCCAGTGCGAGGGCCGGGGCCACCGACCGGATCGACAGGATCAGCGGCGCGTTGAACGGGGCGATGACCCCGACCACGCCGGCCGGGACCCGGCGGGTGAAGGAGAGCCGGGGCGCCTCGCTGGGCAGGACCTGGCCGGCCGGACGCGAGGCCAGCGCCGCTGCCTCGTAGCACTCCTGAACGGCGACGTGCAGTTCGAAGTCCGCCTTGCCGGGTATCGAGCCCGACTCCCGCACCAGCCAGTCCCGCAGCTCGTCGGCGTGCGCCGTGAACAGGTCCCCGGCCCGGCGCAGCACGGCCGCCCGCTCCGGGTGGGTGGCCCGGGCCCAGTCGTGCTGCGCGGCCCGGGCCCGGACGGCGGCTTCGGCGACGTCCACCGGCCCGGCGAGGTCGAGGGTGGCGAGGGTACGGCCGGTCGCGGGTTCGACGACCGGGGCGGTGCCGCCGGTCAGGGTGGGTCCGTCCTGCCAGAGCGTCGGGTCGAGGAGCGGCATGGCGCGGGGCCTCCGGAGTCTGGGTGGGGGGCGGCAGCACGCGCCATCGTGCCAGACCCGGGGCGCCACTTCTGTTCAGTTATTGGGCAGTTGGGGCGTCAGCTTGACCGGAAACGATCGACGGGCGGCCTCGGCGCGCCGGTCAGCGCTCCAGGACCAGCGCGATGCCCTGCCCGACGCCGATGCACAGCGCCGCCATCCCCGTACCGGAGCCGGCCGCCGCGAGCTGGTGGGCGACCGAGCCCGCCAGCCGGGCCCCCGAAGCGCCGAGCGGGTGCCCGATGGCGATCGCCCCGCCGCGCGGGTTGACCACCGCCGGGTCCAGCTCCGGCCAGGCCGCCAGACAGCCCAACGCCTGCGCTGCGAAAGCCTCGTTGAGTTCCAGCACGGACAGGTCGGCCAGCCCCCGGCCGGCCTTGGCGAGCGCCCGCTGCACCGCCTCCACGGGGCCGAGCCCGAACAGCTGCGGCTCGATCCCCGTGACGGCGCTCGTACTGATCCGGGCCAGCGGCTCGCGGCCGGTGGCGGCCAGTCCCGCCTCGTCCGTCAGCAGCAGCGCCGCCGCCCCGTCGTTCAGCGGTGAGGCGTTGCCCGCGGTGACGGTGCCGGAGCCGTCCGTCCGGAACGCGGGCTTCAGCCGGGCCATCGCCTCCGGGGTGGAACCTTCCCGGATCGACTCGTCCCGTACGAGGTCGACGCCCGGGTACCGGACGACCTCGGGGTCGTAGAGCCCCTGCGCCCAGGCGGCCGCGGCCTTGCGGTGGCTCTCCAGCGCGAACAGGTCCTGGGCCTCGCGCGTGACGGCGTACTTGTCCGCGACGAGTTCGGCGCCCTCACCGAGCGAGCCCGTCCACTCCGCGGGCATCCGGGGGTTGGTCATCCGCCACCCCAGGGTGGTGGACCACATCTGCTGGTGGCCCGCCGGGAACGCGCGCTCCGGCTTCTGCACCACCCACGGCGCCCGGGACATCGACTCCACCCCGCCCGCGATGGCCACGGAGGCGTCGCCGAGCGCGATCGCGCGGGCGGCCTGGATCACCGCCTCAAGGCCGGACCCGCAGAGCCGGTTGACGGTGACCCCGGGGACGGACACGGGCAGCCCCGCGAGCAGGACCGCCATGCGCGCGACGTCCCGGTTGTCCTCGCCCGCCCCGTTGGCGTCCCCGAAGACGACGTCGTCGATGCGGGCCGGGTCGAGGTCGGGCGTACGGTCCACCAGCGCGCGCACCGTGTGGGCGGCCAGGTCGTCCGGGCGGACGCCGGCGAGCGCCCCGCCGAACTTGCCGATCGGGGTGCGGACGGCGTCGACGACGTAGACGTCGCGGACGGTGCGGATGCTCATGGGGTCTCTCCTGGGCGGATCCGTACGGGCGGTGCCGGGACGGCGCCGGTGTCGGCGCCGGCCTGCGGCGCCGGGCACGCCCGGATGGGGCGCGCCCGCAGTCTCCGTCCGCCGATCACCGCCTGTCAACGGTCGGTGGGCGCGGTGGGCGGCGCCAGGTGGGGCGGCGGGGCGGCGGGGCGGCGGGGCGGGGCCCGCTCAGGTCGACTCGCGCCGCACCGCCACGGCCGCCGGTTCCGGGCGGGGCCCGCTCAGGTCGACTCGCGCCGCACCGCCACGGCCGCCATCAGGTCGTGCCGCTCGGTGATCTCGGAGGGTTCCCGCACAGCGCGGTCCACCAGGGCGGCCAGGTGGTCGCCGGTGGGCAGCTCGATCTGCACGGTACTGAGCCGTGGCCGCAGCAGCCGCCCGACCAGCAGGTCGTCGGCGCCCATCACGGCCACGTCCTCGGGCACGCGCAGCCCGGCGTCCTGGAAGGCCCGCATCAGCAGCATCGCGTACTCGTCGTTGTAGGCGAAGGCCGCGTCCAGCCCGAGCGAGCGCCAGCGGGCCGCGAGCGCCGCGGCCGACTCCTCGGTGTAGGCCAGGGGCAACGGCTGCACCTCGGCGGACGTCACCGACCGGGCGCCGGCCAGCCGGGGCCCGGAGAACAGCTCCAGCCCCTCCTCCTGCGGGACGATCACCCCGATCCGGCGCCGGCCCCGCTCGACCAGGTGGGCGGCCGCCCGGGCGCCGACTTCCGCCTGGTCCATGACCAGCGCGTGCGCTCCCGGCACCCGGCCGGGCCCGAGAGTTATCACCGCGCGGGCACCGGCCCGCTTGAGGGTGGCGACGTTGCGTGCGGAGAGGGCGATCTCCCCGAGCGAGATCACCGCCACCGGCCGCAGCTCGGCCCAGGCGCGGGCGGCCTCGTCCCCGGAGAGGCCGAGGCTGCCGTACTGCACCACGGTGTAGTCGAGGCGGCGCAGGGCCCACTGGAGCTCGTTGAGGAAGGCGCTGTAGAGCGGCCCGACGGGGACGTTGGAGGTCGGCAGCAGGACGATCCGGGTGTGCCCGGCGCGCAGGCTGCGCGCGGCGGCGTGCGGGACGTAGCCCAGCTCCTCGGCGGCCTCGCGCACCTTGCGACGGGTGGGCTCGCTGATGCGGACGGCTTCCGCGTTGTTCAGTACGTACGAGACGGTCGCGCGCGACACGCCGGCGAGGCGCGCGACGTCGGCGCTGGTCGGCACGGGGGCAGCCGGACCGTTCGGTGACGGCGCGGCAGGTGAGGGCGCGCTCGGTGAGGGGGCGTTCGGCGAAGGGGGGTTCGGTGACTGAGACATTGCCCTGGCATCTTTCCAGACCGGTTGCGTCCGAGGGCTGGCGGATGGCCTGAAACGAATGCTACACAGTGCTTACACGATTCATTGACACGTGTAAGCACTGGTGTGACCAACCGTTGCACCGGCTGTCCCGCCCGTTCACGTGGGCCGACCCGCCGCACGTGTCGCACCGTGCCGTCGCCCTGTCGCGCTCAACCGCACCCCGCCCTCGCGACAGGGCGGCGCGCACCCCTCATCCGCTCGAACACCCCGCCCAGGAGGGCACCGTGGCCCTTTCCTCCCCCGGCACCGGCAACACCGTCGCCGCCCCCGACCCGTCGGCGCAACCCGCGGCGCGACGCGGCCTGCTGCCCCTGCTGCTCGTCGGCAACACCGCCATGTACTCGTTGTACATCGGCGTCGCCGGCCTCCTGCTCGCGCTCCAGGTCGAGGACATCGACCCGGCCCGCAAAGTCGCCGACTTCGGCCTGATCGCGGGGGTCTCGGCGGTCTTCGCCACGGTCTTCAACCCGGTCGCCGGCGCCCTGTCCGACCGCAGCGGACGACGCAATCCCTGGATCCTGGGCGGCGGACTCGCGGCGGTACCGGCGATGTTCCTGCTCGGCCTCGCGGACACCATTCTGCTGATCACCATCGCCTGGTGCCTGGGCCAGGCGGTCATGAACGTCTACCAGGCAGCCATCACCTCCGTGGTCCCCGACCGGGTGCCCGTGTCCGCCCGCGGCAAGGCCTCCGCGGCCGTGGGTCTCGGCCTGCCCTTCGGCTCGACCCTCGGCGCGCTGCTCGGCGCCGCCTTCTCCGACCACTACCGCACCGGGTACCTCGTGTTCGGCGCGATGGTGGCGGGCGCCGCGGTGCTGTTCACCGCCTGTACGCACGAGGAACGGCGGCCGGCCCCGGCCCCGCTGCCGGTCCGGGCGCAGGTCGCCGCGTTCGCGGGCGCGCTGCGGGACCACGACTTCCGGTGGGCGTTCATCGGGCGGGCGCTGCTGGTCCTGGGCTACTTCGCGGTGAGCGGCTACCAGCTCTACATCCTCCAGGACCACACCGTGCTGCCCGCGGGCGTGGAGCCGGAGGCGGCGGTCGCGCTGCTGATGCCGCTGACGAGCGTGGCGATGGTCGCCTCCACCGTGGTCGGCGGCTGGCTCTCCGACAAGTTCGACCGGCGCAAGCTCTTCGTGGGCGCCTCGGCTGTACTCTCAGCGCTGGCGTTGGTGCTCCCGGCGCTCTCCACGAGCTGGACGGCCATGCTCGCCTTCGCGGTGGTCAACGGGCTCGCGTTCGGCTGCTACATGGCGGTGGACACGGCGCTGGTGACGATGGTGCTGCCCGCGGCGGAGGACGCGGCCCGGGACATGGGCGTGCTCAACATCGCGAACGCCGGGCCGCAGATCGTCGCGCCGTTCGCCGCCTCGCTGATCGTGTCCGTGAGCGGCGGGTACACCGCGCTGTTCGTGGTCGCCGCGGTGCTGGCACTGGCGGGAGCGCTCGCGGTCCGGCCGATCCGGGCGGTGCGGTGACTGGCCCGTAGAGAACTCGGGGCCAAAGCTGTAGCCGAACCCGACGAGAAATCCGACGAGCGACCCGACGAGAAAGTAGCGCACCACCGTGAAACTGCACACCCGGACCTGGGGCGACGGCGACCGCACAGCCCTCCTGATCCACGGCATGATGGCCGACCACCGGACCTGGCGCCGGGTCGCTCCTGCCCTCGCCAACCTCGGCTACCGCGTCATCGCCGTGGACCTACGGGGCCACGGCGCGAGCGGGCGGGGCGAGTACAGCCCGCAGGCCTTCGCCGATGACGTGGCGGAAACCCTGCCCACCGGCGCCGACCTCGCGCTGGGTCACTCCCTCGGCGGCCTCACCCTGTCGCTGGCGGTGGAGCGGCTCAGGCCGAAGCGGGCCGTTTACTCCGATCCCGCCTGGTACTTGGCTTCGGCGGACGGCTTCGGCCCGGAGGTGTTCGCGCGGTTCAAGGCGAACGCGAGCAAGGAGCGGGTGTGGGAGATGAACCCGCGCTGGGAGGAGGCCGATGTGGAGATCGAGCTGGAGACCCTGGCGGCGTGGGACGACGCCACGGCCCTGTCCCTGGCGGCCCTTTCGGCCACCGACCTCCTCCCGGCCGGACCGGTCGTCCCGTCCCTCGTCCAGCTCGCCGACCCCAGCTTCCTGATCTCACCGGAACGCGCGACGATCCTCCGGGAACGGGGCTTCGAGGTCCGCTCGGTCCCGGGCGCGGGGCACACGATCCACCGGGACGACTTCGAGGCGTTCATGACGTCGCTGGAGGGGTGGATTTAGGGGGCGGGGGCGGGGCTTGGGGGGGCTGGGGGCGGGGTCCCCTTGGGCGGTGTGGGGGAGGTGCTGGGGGTTTCCCGTCAGTCCACTGTCCTTTCGTGTCGTGCCGGCCCGTCAAGGGCGCTCGCTGCGCTCGCGTCGCTTCGCGATGGCCTTCGGCCACCCTTGACTGTCCGTCCCGCCCCGAAAAGCCAAAGACCGCCGGGAAACCCCCGAAGAACGGCCGGGCCGTTCGGGTCCCAGGTGCAGGTTCCTCAGTGACCTCGATCCGAAGCTCCTGAACAGCCCCGCAAATGCAGCCTCATGTGGGCGTCTCCCAGCCCCGCCGGCGATTGAGGCGCGGGCTCTCGGGCGGAGCCCCAGGGAGCCCCGAGCGCAGCGAGGGGGCCCGGCCGCGGCGCCGCAGATCGCTACGCGCTCCTCCGAGACAGCGACTGCGGCCCGCCACGGGCTGGACATAAGCCGCCAATGATCGCTACACAGCTGACCTCATCTGGCGTCGACCAGCCCGGCATCGGCTGGGCATAGACCGCCACCGATCGCTACGCAGCTGACGTGCGCTGGCGTCGAACAGACCGGCACCGGCCGGGAAGCAAGGAGGCCTGCATACGGCTACGTCGTCGCCCCCGGGCCCTCGGCGGACATCACGACGGCCGCCAGATCCGTTCCGGCCCGCAGCAGCGCAACGGTCCGCCTGGCGATCTGGTCGAGCCGTCGGCTCAGGATGCGCCCTGTCTCCTCCGGGCCGCCGAGTTGGTGGAGGGAGCCCATGACCTCCCGGACCGCGGGAATGCCGTAACCGGCACCGCGGAGGGCCGCGACGATCCGGGCCGCCCTGATGGCGGGAACACCGTAGCGACGTGCTCGCAGTGACGTCACCCGCTCCGGGGTGACGAGCCCCTCCTCCTCCCAGTACCGGAGGGTTGAGGGTCGTAGGCTGAGGGCTGCGGCGAGCTCTGTGATCGTCATCGCGTCACTCTCCCGCTCGTGATCCGCGCCGTCCGCCTCGGCTTCGATGGCGCCCAACGCCTGTCGGGCGCGCAGCGCCTCGTCCCGCTCCCGGGCGAGCCGTACGTGTACCGCGTTGATGGCCGAGGCGGCCTCCGCGATCGGTCCCGTCCTCAACTCCACGAGCATCTGCCGGGCCACAACGGGGCCTACGGCCCCCGCGAGCCCCCGGTAGGCGCGCAGCGCCTGCACGTGGAGCGGCGTGTAGCACCGGTAGCCGTTGGCGGACCTGGTGGCAGGGGGGATGACTCCGAGCCGCTCCAGATCGCGCACCTGTTGCACGGAGTAATCCGACTCACGGGCGACATCGACGGTTCGCAGGAGCGCGTGCTCGGCCATCGGGAACCCCACATAAGCACTTGAAGGTGATGCTTGAACCATGAGTATGGAACACGTCATCGCGACGGTGCGAGGCTTCGCCGATGCACTCGTCGTCGTCCCGGAGCCGGGCGGCGATCTTCCCGAGGTGGCTTGGGGAGACGCCTTCTTCTACTACGCCCCTGACGGGCGGATGCCTCGGAACGTCCAGCCCTACGGGACCATCATCACCAAGAACTACCCGGACGACACCGCCTCCGACCTTGACCCGCCGGGCCGCTGGCGGGTGAACGTCCACGTCGGCCGTGCCGCGTTCCGGGAACTCACCGATGAGGGGCCGCACGACTTCGCAGCCTCCGACCGCGTGCTGCCGCACCCGGTGTACGGGGCGTTCGGGTGGGTCTGTGTCGTCAATCCCGGTCAACGGACGACCGAAACGCTTCTACGGCTCCTGCGCAGCGCGCATGACGCTGCGCATTGCAGGTTCGTGCGGCGGCACGCGCCGAAAGGCTGATCCGGCGGGTCCGGCGGTCGTACTGTCGAACCCGGTACGAGGAGGACTCCTGATGCGCAGCGTGACCTATTCGATGGGCGTCTCACTTGACGGCTACATCGTCGGGCCGGACGGCGGCTTCAACTGGACGGCGCCGGATGAGGAGATGTTTCGCTTCGTCACCGACGAGATCCGAGGCGTCGGTGTGCACCTGTTGGGACGTCGGCTCTACGAGACGATGCTGTACTGGGAGACCGCCGTCCAGGATCCGTCGCTCGACTTCTCCACGCTGGAGTTCGCCGCGGTCTGGAAGCAGCTCCCCAAAGTGGTGTTCTCCACCACGCTGTCGGCGGTACAGGGCAATGCCCGCCTGGCCTCCGGCGGCCTGGCGGAGGAGATCGAGCGTTTGCGAGCGGAGCCAGGGGAGGGCGACATCGCGATCGGCGGCGCGACTCTCGCCGCCGAGGCGGCAGCGTTGGGCCTGATCGACGAGTACCGGGCCAGGGTCCACCCGGTGCTGGTCGGCGGTGGCATTCCGTTCTTCCCCCGGCACGAGCGCCGGGTGGATCTCGAACTCGTCGAGAACCGCACCTTCCGTTCAAGAGTCGTCTACTTCCGCCACCGTGTGGTGCGGTAGGTGTATTTGCCCGCCCAGGAGCGGGCACATCTCCCAGCCCGTGGCGGGCCGCAGTCGCTGTCTCGGAGGAGCGCGTAGCGATCTGCGGCGCCGTGGGTGGGCCCCCTCGCTGCGCTCGGGGCTCCCTGGGGCTCCGCCCGAGACCCCGCGCCTCAATCGCCGGCGGGGCTGGGAGACGCCCCCACGAGGCTGCATTTGCGGGGCTGTTCAGGAGCTTCGGATCGAGGTCACTGAGGAACCCGCACCTGGGACCCGAACGGCCCGGCCGTTCTTCGGGGGTTTCCCGGCGGTCTTTGGCTTTTCGGGGCGGGACGGACAGTCAAGGGTTGAGCGCAGCGAAATCGCGAAGCGACGCGAGCGCAGCGAGCGCCCTTGACGGGCCGGCACGACACGAAAGGACAGTGGACTGACGGGAAACCCCCAGCACATACCCGACCCGCCCAAGGGGACACCGACACCCCACCGACCCCGCCCAAGGGGACCGCGCCCGAAGCCCCCGCCCCCTCACCGCTCGCGCAAGACCCTCGCCGTGCGTTCGTACCAGTCCCGGTTGGCGCGTTCGAAGTGCAGGCCGCGCAGGCAGGTCAGGTAGGGGCCGATGCGGTTGCCGTGGCGGAGGAACTGTTCCTCGGGGAGGTCGCCGCGCATCGTGCGCAGCAGGGTGTCGAACAGGTCGATCTTGGCTTCGGCGACGGCGATCCGTTCCGTGAGCTGGGCGACGAGCACCTCGGTGTCCACGTGGTCGGCGGCCTGGACCTTGACCAGCAGGTCGTCGCGGATGACGGACGGCTTGGTGGCGGCCGCCGTGAACCGTTCGAGTTCGCCGAGGCCGGCCTCGGTGACCTTGAACAGGCGCTTGTTGGGCCTGGTTTCCTGCACCACCTCCCGGCCGGTGATCAGGCCCTCGCGTTCGAGTTTGGCCAGTTCGGCGTAGAGCTGTTGCGGGAGCGCGTGCCAGAAGTTCGCCACGCCCATGTCGAAGGCCTTGGCCAGCTGGTATCCGCTCAGCTCCTCGTCGAGCAGGGCCGCCAGGACGGCGTGACGCAAAGCCATCGAGCCGTGTCCTTCCTCTGGTCAGGGATCCTCCTCCATGATAGTCAAGAAAATGACTAATCAAATTGAGGAGTGTGCGGCCATGACACCCATGACACCCACGTCACCCACGACCCCCACGACGCCCGAGACCACCGCCGACCGTTTCCGCTCCGCCGTCGACAGCCGGGACCTGACCGCCCTCGCCGAACTGTTCACCGAGGACGTACGGCTCTACAGCCCCGTGAAGTTCACGCCGTTCGAAGGCAGGCCGATGGTCCTCGGCCTGTTCGGCGTGCTCCTGCGCACCTTCGAGGACTTCCGCTACGTCGGGCAGCTCGTCGGCGCCGCCCAGACCAGCGCCGTCCCGACGCCCGAAGCCGACGCTCCCGCCACGGTGCTGGTGTTCCGGGCCACCGTCAACGGGAAGCAGATCCACGGCATCGATCTGCTGCACCTCGACGGGGACGAGCGGATCAAGGAGATCACCGTCATGGTCCGACCGCAGTCCGCCGTGCAGGCCCTCGGCGAGGCGGTGCTGGCCGGGCTCGTGGCCGACGGCCTGGCCCCGGCCCGGTAGGGGGCGCCCGGCAGCGGGCGCCGCGGCCGGTGTCCGGACCAGTAACCTCACCCGTATGACGGCACTTTCCCACCACAGCTCCGACCCCATCGAGCAACCCGGGCGCGGCGGGGCCACCGCCACCAGCGAGGCCGATCCGCATGCCATCGGGCCCGTGCGCACCGAGTACGCGCCCGACAAGGACGGCGATCCGGACCCGGGCGAGATCGTGTGGACCTGGGTCCCCTTCGAGGAGAACGACGGGCGCGGCAAGGACCGGCCCGTGCTGGTGGTCGCGCGGGAGGCGGGCCGGCGGACGTTGCTCGCGGTGCAGCTGTCCAGCAAGCGGCACGACCACGACCGGGAGTGGGTGCCGATCGGCATCGGGCCGTGGGACGGCGCGGGGCGGGAGTCCTGGGTGGATGTGGACCGGGTGTTGCGGGTGCACGAGTCGGGCATGCGCCGCGAGGCGTGTGCGCTGGACCGGGGACGGTTCCAGCTGGTGGTGAACCGGCTGCGGGAGCGCTACGGCTGGCAGTAGCCGGGCGGCCTTCCGCCTGAGGGCGTCAGCCGGTGCGGCGGCCCCCCCCCGGTCGGGGGGGGGCCCCCGCCCGCCGTCGGCTCCGGGGGGGGTCCGGGGCGCCGGGGGCGTGCGCGGCGGTGGCGGCGCCGTTGGGGGGGCGCGTTCGGGGGGGCCGTCGCGGGGCGGCCTCCCGCCTGGGGGGGTCCGCGGGTGGGGGGGCCCGGCCGGGGGGGGGGGGGGCCGCCGGCCGTCCGTCGGATCCGGGTGGGTTCCGGTCAGCCGGTGCAGTGCGCGACGTTGCCGGCGCAGTTGGTGGGCAGGTTGTGGATGACCTGGGTCTCCCTGAGCTCCACGAGCGCGTTCAGCCAGTTGTTGATGCCGCCGCCGTCCTCGGCCGCCCGGTTCTGCACGACGAGGCTGCGGATGAGGGTGAGCCGGGTGGTGGGCGCGCCCGCCTCCTGCTCGTTGTTGATGCCGCCGCCGTCCCGGCCGGCGGAGTTCATCTCGATCTTGACCCGCTCCAGGGTCGTGGTGGCTTCGTTGTTGATGGCGCCGCCGTCGCGGCCCGCCTTGTTCAGCTCGAAGACCGTCTCGCGGGCCTCCAGCGTCGAGCGGGGGTCGGTGTTGATGGCACCGCCTTCGAAGGCGGCCCAGTTCGCGACGAACCGGCTGTCGCTGATCGTGGTGTTGCCGTCGTTGTCGATGGCACCGCCGTCGTGTTCGTGCGCCTCGTTGTGCGAGAACACGCTGTGGTCCAGGACCCGGAGCGTGCCGTCGTTCTCGACGCCTCCGCCGTCGGTGTCCGCCGTGTTGCCGGCGACGGTGGTCTTCTTCAGGGTGACGGTGCCGCTGGTGTTGTTGTAGAGGGCACCGCCCTGGGTGACGATGGCGACATTGGTCAGGAACTTGCTGTTCACCGCGGTGACCCGACCGTTGTTGTCGTTGTAGATGCCGCCGCCGCTCGCCGCCTGGTTCCCGGAGACGGTGCTGTCGTCCAGCAGCAGCGTGCCTCCGTTGCGGATGCCACCGCCGTTCCCGGTGAGCAGCCGGCCCCCGTTGACGACGATGCCCCTCAGCGTCAGTTCACCGGTCGGGGCCACCTCCAGCAGCCGGAAGAGGGGAGCGATCGTTGCCGACCGGATGAGGCTGGAGTCCTTGCCCTTGATGGTGACCCTGCTGGTGATGGGCGGCAGCGCGTCGACACCGGTAGCGGCGGCCGTGAAGCGGTAGACGCAGCGGGGGGCCAGTGCGATCGTGGCGCCGTCGGGATTACTGTTCGCCTGCGTGACGGCGGCGATGAGTCCGGTCACGTCACCGCACCGCACGTTCAGGGTAAGGGGCTGGGCCACCGCCGGAACTGCCGCGATGCCCAGGCCCAGGCTTGCCACCACAGCGGATCCGGCGAGCACGAGACGCTTCTTCATTCGCTTGTCTTCCTCTCAGTACCCAGGCGGGGCCCCCGCGCCGTCGTCCTGCGTCCAGCCGTGGTGGAGTGGAGTGGGAGGGAAGTGAGGGGCGCCGTCATGACGTGACAGGGGTAGCCCATCGGCCCCGGTGTGTTCCCGTACCTGCGTACGGACCCTCCGGAAATTCATACGAATGGTGGCCGCCTCGCGCGTGCTCTACGAAAACGGCCGCGTGACCCGCGGCCGCCCCGCGGTCAGAACCCCGCGAAAGCCCGCTCGAAGGCCTCCTGCGGCCCTGCGGCGCGGTCCAGGATGCCGAACACCACCTGCTCGAAGACGCCCTCGAAGCGTCCGGCGAGCAGCCCCCGGAAGGCCTCTGCCACTTCGGCCGGGTCGTTGCGGAACACCCCGCACCCCCACGCGCCCAGCACCAGCCGCCGGTAGCGGTGCAGCGCGGCGACCTCCAGCACCCGCTCCGCACGCCGGGCGAGGGCGGCCGGGATCTCGGGCACGCGGTCCGGCTCCTGGCGGCGGATCGTGCCCGCGTTCGGCGCCGGGGAGGTGAGGAATCCGGCCCGGAAGGGGGCCTCCAGCAGTTCGCCCCGGTCGTCACGGAAAACGGGGACCCCGGGCGAGTGAATCACCCGGTCGGTGTAGAAGGTGCTGCGGCCGGCGCGGTGCACCTCGTAGTACTCGGGTGCCTCCAGCAGGGTGTCGTAGAGCGCCGAGGCGCGGCACAGCGCTTCCTCCTGGGCCTTGGCCCCGCGCAGATAGCCGCCGCCGGGATTGCGGGCCGAGGCGAAGTTGAGGACGGCGACGGCGGGCTCCCGGTCGGGATGCCGGGCGAGCCTGCGGGCCGCGGCCGTGCTGCTCTCCCCCGTGACCTCGACGGCGGTCCGAACGGATCCGGCCGCCGACACCTCGCCTGGAATGAGCGGGTTTGGTCCATATAGTCTGGTTCCTGCCTTGGCGTCCGCCAGGGCGGCGGCCAGGGAGATCTGCCGCCCGGAGCGCGTCCGGTAACCGCCGGCCGCCAAGATGACCGCGTTGTGCCGCGCGATATCACGCAATCTGCTGCTCACGCCGTGATCCTCCGGGGCAGGACTTCCTGCGGCAAGGGAATTTGCGCCGCGGTGACGGGTAGGCACGGGTGACATCCGAGCCGTCGACAGGTGACGGCCGACGACAGGAGATGAGGTTCCGGTCATGCACCAGGACTCACCCGCTCCGCCCTGCCAGCCCCCTCCCGACTCCCTCCTCTCGGAAGCCGCCGCCGAGGACCTGATCCACGGGATCTGCTTCAAGACCGGCCCGCCGCGCCTGGTCGGTGCCGAGCTCGAATGGCTGGTGGTGGACGCCGAGCGCCCTTGGGTGGCGCTGGACGCCGACCGGCTGACCGCGGCGCACGATGCGGCGGGCGCCCTGCCGCTGCGGTCCCGGTTCACCGTCGAGCCCGGCGGGCAGCTGGAGCTCAGCTCCGCCCCCGCCGATTCCCTCACCGGCTGTGTGGACGGGCTCCAGGCCGACCTCGCGGCCGTCCGCGGCGCCCTGCGGGAGCGGGGTCTGGCCCTGCGGGGGCTCGGCCGCGATCCGCGCAGGCCCTACCGCCGCCTCCTGGACAGCCCGCGGTACCGGGCGATGGAGAGCTACTTCGACCGTACGGGCCCGGCCGGGCGCGCCATGATGCGCGGCTCCGCCTCCGTGCAGGTCTGCGTGGACGCCGGGCTGGAGGAGCCGGGCCCGCTCGGGCACGGCCGGCGCTGGCGGCTGGCGCACCTGCTGGGCTCGGTGCTGGTCGCCGCGTTCGCCAACTCCCCGGCGGGCGAAGGGCCGTACGCCGGCTGGCGGTGCGCCCGGCAGGGGATCTGGAGCGACATCGACGCGCGGCGCGCGCTCGCCCCGCCGCTGGACGCCGAGCCGCGCGCCGCCTGGGCCCGGCACGCGCTGGACACCGAGGTGATGTGCGTGCGCTCCCCCGGGCCGTCCTGGCAGGTCCCGGGCGGGCTGACGTTCCGCGACTGGCTGCGCAGCGGGGGGCCCAGACGGCCCACCCGGGCGGATCTGGACTACCACCTGACGACGCTGTTCCCGCCGGTCCGGCCGCGCGGCCACTTGGAGCTGCGGATGATCGACGCGCAGCCGGGTGAGGACGGCTGGCTGGTTCCGGTGGCGGTCACGCACGCGCTGTTCGACGACCCCGAGGCCGCCGAGACGGCCTACCGGGCGGTGAAGGCGCTGGCCGACGCGTACGGGGGCCGGCGCGCGCCCCGCAATCCGCTGTGGCGGGCCGCCGCCCGGGCGGGGCTGGCCGATCCCGATCTGCGTGCGGCCGCCGTCGCCTGCTTCGCGGCGGCCGGGGAGGCACTGCCCCGGCTGGGCGCGAGTTCCCACGTACAGGACACGGTCGCCGCCTTCGCAGAGCGCTACGTACGGCGCGGCCGCTGTCCGGCCGACGATCAGGACCAGCGGCAGTCCGCCGGGAAGGAAACGCGATCGTGACCACCGAATCCCGCCCCGCCGTCACGCGCGAGCGGGCAGCCGCGGAGCTGACCGCCGCCCGGGCCCGGACCGCCGCGCTGACCGATGCCGTGACCGACGAGGACCTGACGGCGCAGCACTCCCCGCTGATGTCCCCGCTGGTCTGGGACCTCGCGCACATCGGGAACCAGGAGGAGCTCTGGCTGCTGCGCCACGTGGCCGGGCGCGACTCCATGCGTCCTGAGATCGACCCGCTCTACGACGCCTTCCGGCATCCGCGCTCGGAGCGGCCGAAGCTGCCGCTGCTGGGGCCGGAAGAGGCCCGCCGGTACGCGGCGGAGGTCCGGGGGCGGGTCTTCGACGTGCTGGAGCGCACTCCGCTGGAGGGCTCTGCGCTGCTGGACGGCGGTTTCGCCTTCGGCATGATCGCCCAGCACGAGCAGCAGCACGACGAGACGATGCTGATCACCCATCAGCTGCGGCGCGGTGCACCCGTGCTGACCGCCCCGGACCCGGACCGCCCGCAGGGGCCGCCGCCGCCCGCCGCGGAAGTCCTCGTACCCGGCGGACCGTTCACGATGGGCACCTCCGCGGAGCCCTGGTCCCTGGACAACGAACGGCCGGCGCACACCCGGGACGTCGCACCGTTCTGGATGGACACGGCTCCGGTCACCAACGCCGCCTACCAGGCGTTCATGGCGGACGGCGGCTACCGGGACCCCCGCTGGTGGGCCGCCGAAGGCTGGGCGCAGATCCGTGCGCACGGGATCGAGGCCCCGCTGTTCTGGCACCGGGAGGGCGGGATCTGGCTGCGCCGCCGCTTCGGTGTCACCGAGCCCGTGCCCGACGAGGAGCCCGTGCTGCACGTCAGCTGGTACGAGGCCGACGCCTACGCCCGCTGGGCGGGACGCCGGCTGCCCACCGAGGCGGAGTGGGAGAAGGCGGCCCGCCACGACCCCCGCTCCGGGCGCTCCACCCGCTACCCGTGGGGCGACGCCGACCCCACGCCGGCCCACGCCAACCTGGGTCAGCGCCACCTGCGCCCCGCCCCGGCGGGCAGCTATCCGGCCGGCGCCTCCCCGCTGGGGGTGCGCCAGCTGATCGGCGACGTGTGGGAGTGGACCGCGTCGGACTTCCTGCCGTACCCGGGTTTCCGGGCGTTCCCCTACCGGGAGTACTCGGAGGTGTTCTTCGGCCCGGAGCACAAGGTGCTGCGCGGCGGGTCCTTCGCAGTGGCCCCGGTGGCCTGCCGGGGCACGTTCCGCAACTGGGACCTGCCGGTGCGCCGGCAGATCTTCGCCGGCTTCCGGACCGCGCGCGGCGGTGGTGTCTGATGTGCCGTCACCTAGCCTACGTGGGGCCGCCGGTGTGTCTGGGCCGGCTGCTCAGCGAGCCCGAGTACTCGCTGGTCCGGCAGTCGTACGCGCCGCGCCGCCAGCGGTACGGCACCATCAACGCCGACGGCTTCGGGGTCGGCTGGTACGCGGAGGGCGACCCGGTGCCGGCCCGCTACCGGCGCTCGGGGCCGGTGTGGGGCGATCTGACCTTCGCCGACCTGGCCCGGGTGGTGCGCAGCGCGGCCGCGCTGGCCGCCGTACGGGACGCCACGCTGGCCGGGGCGGACGGAGAGGCCGCCGCCGCGCCGTTCGCGTCGGGCCCCTGGCTGTTCAGCCACAACGGGGCGGTGCGCGACTGGCCGGACTCGGCGGCCCCGTTGGCGGCCGGGCTGCCGCCGCACGAGCTGCTCCAACTGTCCGCGCGCACCGATTCGGCGCTGGTCTGGGCGCTGGTGCTGCGCCGCCTGCGGGAGGGGGACGACCTCGGCGAGGCCCTCGCGGGGCCGGTGCAGGAGCTGGCGGCCGCGTCCCCGGGCTCGCGGCTGAACCTGCTGCTGACGGACGGAACGGGCATCGCCGCGACCGCGTGGGGCGATTCCCTCTGGTACCTGTCCGATCCGGGGGCCGGGCGCACGGTCGTGGCGTCCGAGCCCTACGACGACGACAGCCGCTGGACCGAGGTAGCCGACCGGACCCTGCTGACCGCCACCCGTACCCGGGTCGACCTGACCCCGCTCAAGGAGAGCCTTTCGTGAGTGACTTCCAGTTGACCCGCACCCTTGACGAGCACTCCGCGGACACCGCGCTGCGGGCGGACGTGCGCAGCGGTCTGACCCGCTCGCCGAAGGAGCTGCCGCCCAAGTGGTTCTACGACGCCCGGGGCAGTGAGCTCTTCGAGGAGATCACCCGGCTGCCCGAGTACTATCCGACGCGCGCCGAGCGGGAGATCCTGCTGGGGCGGGCCCAGGAGATCGCGGCGGAGACCGGCGCGCGCACGCTGGTGGAGCTGGGTTCCGGCTCGTCGGAGAAGACGCGGCACCTCATCGAGGCGCTGCCCGCGCTCGAGACGTACATCCCGGTGGACGTCAGCGAGAGCGCCCTGAGGGGTGCGGCGCAGACGCTGCTGGCCGCGCACCCGCGGTTGCGGGTGCACGCGCTGCTGGCGGACTTCACCCGGCCGCTGCGCCTGCCGGAGTCGGCCGGTCCCCGGCTGGTGTTGTTCCTGGGCGGCACGGTGGGGAACCTGCGGCCGCCGGAGCGCGCCGCGTTCCTGGCGTCCGTACGGGCGATGCTGTCGCCGGGTGACGCGCTGCTGATGGGGACGGACCTGGTGAAGGACGAGGCGGTGCTGGTGGCCGCCTACGACGACGCCCAGGGGGTGACGGCGGAGTTCAACAAGAACGTACTGGCCGTGATCGACCGCGAGTTGGGTGCTGATTTCCACACCGCCGACTTCACGCACATGGCGGTGTGGAACCGGGAGCAGGAGTGGATCGAGATGCGGTTGCGGGCCCGGTCGGAGGCGCTGGTGAAGATCCGGGCCCTCGATCTGGTGGTGCCCTTCGAGGCGGGTGAGGAGATCCTGACGGAGATCTCCGCGAAGTTCCGTCAGGAGGGGGTACGGCGCGAGCTGGCGGCGGCCGGGCTGGAGCTCAGGCAGTGGTGGACGGATGAGGCGGGCCGTTTCGCACTGTCCCTGTCGGTGGCGAACGGCCTGGAGGGCTGAGCCGGTACGCCCGGCAGCGTCGGCTGCCGGGCGTCGCCGCGGACGGCTTGCTGGGCGGCCGCCGCGAGGCGCCGCCGGTCCGGGTGCCGGCCCGGCGGGATGCGCGGCAGCAGCCGCACTTCGGCCCGTATCCCGCGGGCGCGGGCGATCCGCCACAGGGAGGCGGTCAGCGGATCGTCCCCGACGAAGGCGGGCGCCCCGGCGAGGCCCCCGTCGGCCGCCAGCCGGTACGAGAGCCGTACCGGCTGTACGGGGATCCGCGCGTCCAGGGCCGCCTGGAAGGCGGCCCGCCGGAAGGGGCCCTGGGCGCGCCCGCACCAGGTCGAGCCTTCGGGGAAGACGGTGACGCGGTCCCCCGCCAGCAGGGACCGGGCGAGGGTGTCGACGGTGTCGGGCAGGGCCCTGATCCGGTCGCGTTCGATGAACAGGGTGCCGGCCCGGGCGGCGAGGCGGCCGAGTACGGGCCAGGCGCCGATCTCGCTCTTGGCCAGCATCCGGCAGGGCAGGACGGCGGCGACCAGCGGGATGTCCAGCCAGGAGATGTGGTTGGCGACGACCAGGCGGCCGCCGTCCGGCCCGGGACTGCCGTGCACGGTGATGCGTATCCCCAGGGACCCCAGGAGTGCGGTGGCCCAGGCCCGGACCAGGGCGTGGCGGGGGCGCTGCGGCAGCAGCCGGACCGGCGGCGCGGTCAGGACGGCGAGCAGCAGCAGGGCGGCGGCGCAGGCGAGCCGGGCCACCGCGTGCGGAACGCTCGCCGCCCGCCCCCCGTGGGCCGCGCAGGCCTCGGGGGTGCAGGGCGCGGTGGGCAGCCAGACGCTCATGCGCCCGGGGTGAGCGAGAGGAAGTGGTTGAGGTAGCGCGGGTTGGTGCGGCGCAGCGAGAGCAGGACGTACAGGTCGGCGCAGCCGAACCCGGCGTCGAGGGCGGGTTCACCGCACACCCAGGCGCCCAGGCGCAGGTAGCCGCGCAGCAGCGGGGGCAGTTCCGTGCGGTCGGGGAAGGCGATGCCTTGGGGGTTCCAGGGCAGGTGCGGGGTGACCCGGTACTCCTCGGGTGCGAGGTTGCGGGTCAGCACGTTGGCGCGGGTGGCGGCGGCCAGGACCCCGCCGTCGCCCAGCGGGATCGAGCAGCATCCGGCGAGCCAGTTGTGGCCGGAGCGGTCCATGTAGCGGGCGAGGCCGGCCCAGATGAGGGCGATGACGGCGCCGTTGCGGTGGTCGGGGTGGACGCAGGAGCGGCCGACTTCGACCAGGTCGGGACGGATCGGGGCCAGGGCCGTCAGGTCGAATTCGCTCTCGGAGTAGAGCCGGCCGGCGACGGCGGCGCGTTCGGGCGGCAGCAGCCGGTAGGTGCCCACGACCTGCTCGGTGTTCTCGTCCACCACCAGGAGGTGGTCGCAGTAGGCGTCGAAGGCGTCGGCGTCGATGCCCGGCTCGGGCCCGTCCAGGCGGGCGCCGAGCTCTCCGGCGAAGACGAGGTGACGCAGCCGCTGGGCGGCGCGTACCCCGTCCTCGTCGCGGGCGAGCCGGACGGCGTACCGGGGGGTGGTGGTGGGGGAGGCGAGGGGGGACGGGGACAGGGGGGCGATGGTCATGGCTGCTCCTGATCCGGGCACGGAGGCCGGGCCGGCAGGTTGGCGGCCTGGCTCCTTTACTTCTTCCGTGACCGGCTGGATTCGACATGACCGCTCAGCGGCGGCGGGATGTGCGGACGCTGAACTCGGTGCTCGGGCGGCGCCCCGGCGTGCGGAGGCCGGTGCTCAGTAGCCGGTGTTGAGGATCTTGCCGATGGCCTCGGACGCCGTCGTCGCCGCCCGCTTGGGGTCCTGGCCGGTGAGGACGGCCGTCATGAACGGCTTGATCGGGTTCTTGGCCTCGACCTCGGCCCAGCGCGCGGAGTTCGGGGTGGCCCGGCCCTGGGCGGCGCCGGGGGCCATGGCGGCGGCTCCCTCGTTGCCGTCGACGACGTGCGCGAGGGTGGTCTTGTTCGGCACGTAGCTCATGGTGGTGGCGAGTTCGGTCTGCCACTTCTCGCTGACCAGTGCGGTGATCACGTCGACGGCCCGGGCGCGCCGCCTGGTCCTCTCCGGGATGATCAGGTCGGAGCCGCCCGTGAAGACGGCTCCGGGCTTCTCGGAGGTCTTGCCGGGGACGGGGAAGAAGCCGAGCTTGCCCTTGAGCGCGGGGTTGGCCGCCTCGATCTCGCGGGCCTGGCCCGGCGGGGCGATGATCTGGGCGACCTGGCCCCGGGCGAAGACCTCGGACTGCGGGGGCGTCTCCTCGTCCGCGTCCTTGGGGCCGTTGCCGAGGCCCTGGAGCTGCTTGTAGAACTCCATGGCGGTCAGGGCCTTCTCGTCGTCGAGGGCGCCGGACCATTCGCCGCTGTTCTGCACGGCGAGGTCGCCGCCCTCGTCCCAGACGAACCCGGCGAGGACGTACCAGTTCTGGCCGGGGAGGTAGATGCCCTGCTGGCCGCCCTTGTCCCCCTTGTCGAGCTTCTGGGTGGCCGCGAGCCACTCCTGGCGGGTCCTGGGCGGCGTCTTGATGCCGGCGGCCGCGAAGAGGTCCTTGTGGTAGATGACCACGCGGTTGGCGGCGTACCAGGGGACCCCGTACTGGGCGCCGTTGACGGTGCCGGGATCGGACAGGCCCCGGAGCCAGTCCTTGCTGCCCCATGCGCGCAGTCCTTCGAGGGTCAGCTCGCGGAGGCCGCCGGTCTCCACGTACTGGGCGACCTGGGTGTTGCCGACCTCGATGACGTCGGCGTCCTCCTTGCTCGTGCCGTCGAGGACGGCGTTGACCTTGTCGACGATGCCCGTCCATTCCTGGATCCGGACGACGAGGTCGATGCCGGGGTGCTCCTTCTCGAAGTCGGCCGTGAACTTGGTGATGAAGTCGTCGGACGCGCTTCCCTTCATCAGCCACAGGGTCACCTTTTCGGGTCCCCCTGCGATCCGGCCGGCCCGGCGCAGCCGGAGAGGGCGGTCGCGGCGGCGAGGGCGGTGCACAGGGCGATGAAGCGCATCTTCACGGAAAGTCACCTTCTGGGGACGGATCTCAGATGGCTTGAAAATTGGCATGGACCAATGGGCTGGTCAAGGCCTTCCGCCTCGGGACTGTTCACGCAAAGTTCGCGGGAGCGGACTTACTGGGGCACCGTAGAACCAGCAACAGCGACCACTGTCGGGAGACGCCCATGTCCAACCACACGTACCGGGTGACCGAGATCGTCGGCACTTCCCACGAGGGCATCGATCACGCCATCCGCAACGGCATCGCGCGGGCGGGCGCGAAGCTGCGCAACCTGGACTGGTTCGAGGTCACGCAGGTGCGCGGGCACATCGAGAACGGCGAGGTCGCCCACTACCAGGTGGGCTTGAAGGTGGGCTTCCGGCTCGACGACGACGACTGACGGGCCGACGCGCCGTCCCCGGCGGGACCCCGGCGGCCGGCCGGGGCCCCGTCCGGCGGTACGTCAGGTACGGCCCTCGGCCTCCTGGGCGGCGGTGAGTTCCGGCGCGTCCGCCGCCCAGTCGGCGAGCACCACCCGGAAGCCCGCCTCACGCGCGGCCCGGCAGACGAGTTCGTCGTCGTCCACGAGCATCCGCACCTCCCGCGTCCGGGCGAGCCGGCCGAGCACCTCCAGCTTGGTCGCCCGGGCGGGGCGGCGGTCCCGGTCGCCCCGCATCCACAGCCGGCCCTCGGGCAGCCCGTGCCGGGTCAGCCACTCGACGGTGTCCGCGCGGCAGCGCTCCGGCCGGCCGGTCAGGTACACCACCTCGCAGTCGGCGGCGCTCTCCACCGCCAGGGCCACCCCGCGCGCGAGCGGCGGATCGGCCGGGGCCGCCCCGAAGAAGCCGTCCCAGTCGCGCGGGCGGCGCTCCAGGAAGTGCTGGCGGTGGTCGGTGTCGGACAGGGTGTTGTCGATGTCGAAGACGGCCAGGGGCCGGCGGTCGGCGCTCTCTCGGGGCATGGGGAAAGCCTAGAGGGCCTTCCGGAGCTACGGGAATCCTGCCGGCCGCCCGGTGTTGAGAGGTGTGTGATCCCGCGAATCTCCGTACTCGACCGGTCCCGCACGCGCCTGGGGCACCCCGCCCCGCAGGCCCTGCGGGACACCGTGGAACTCGCCCGCGAGGCGGAACGGCTCGGCTACCACCGCTTCTGGGTGTCCGAGCACCACAGCGTGCCGGGCGTCGCGGGCTCCGCGCCCACCGTGCTGGCCGCCGCCGTGGCCGCCGCCACCCGCAGGATCCGGGTCGGCACGGGCGGGGTGATGCTGCCCAACCACCAGCCGATGGTCGTCGCCGAGCAGTTCGGGGTGCTGGAGGCCCTGTTCCCCGGCCGCATCGACATGGGACTGGGCCGCTCGGTCGGGTTCACCGACGGGATCCGGCGGGCCCTGGGCCGCGACACCGGGGACGCGGACCGGTTCGAGGAACAGCTCGCCGAGCTGCTGGGCTGGCTCGACGGGACCCAGCGGGCGCACCCCGGGGTGCACGCCCGGCCGGCGGAGGGGTTGCGGATCCCGGCGTACGTGCTGGCCACCGGTGAGGGCGCCCGGATCGCGGCCCGGGCCGGACTGCCGGTGGTCCTGGGGGACCTGCGGGCCCGCGGCCGGCTCGCGCAGGCCGTGACGGCGTACCGGGAGGAGTTCCGGCCCTCCCCCTGGGGCGCGCGGCCGTACGTGGTGGTCTCCGGGTCTGTGGCGGTCGCGGCCACAGAGGAGGCCGCCCGGCGGATCCTGGTCCCGGAGGCGTGGTCCCTCGCGCACTCCCGCACCCGGGGGACCTTCCCGCCGCTGCGTCCGGCCGAGGAGATCGAGGCGCTGGAGATGACCCCGAAGGAACGCGAGCTGTACGAGGGCGCGCTGCAGGGGCACGTACACGGCACCGAGGAGCAGGTCGCGGCGGAGCTGACCGCCCTCGCCGGGGCGCTGGGCGCCGACGAGCTGCTGGTGACGACCTCCACGTACGACCGCACGGCCCTGCGGGACTCGCTGGCCCGGCTCGCCCGGCTCGCGGGCCTGCCCGGGGCCGGAGCGGGCGCGGGGGCGGACCCGGGCCCGATCGGTGGCACCCCCTAAACTGGGACGAATGCACCCGCCGACCGCTCCGCAGACCGACGCCCACGACCCCTACGTACGGGTGCGGGGGGCTCGGGAGCACAACCTCCGCGGCGTCGACGTGGACATCCCGCGCGACGCGCTCACCGTCTTCACGGGTGTCTCCGGCTCCGGCAAGAGCTCCCTCGCCTTCGGCACGCTCTACGCCGAGGCCCAGCGCCGGTACTTCGAGTCCGTGGCCCCGTACGCCCGGCGGCTGATCCACCAGATCGGCGCTCCCAAGGTGGACTCCGTCACGGGTCTGCCGCCCGCGGTCTCGCTGGAGCAGCGGCGCTCCTCGCCCGGCTCCCGCTCCTCCGTCGGCACGGTGACGATGCTGTCCAACTCGCTGCGGATGCTGTACTCCCGCGCGGGCAGCTATCCCCCGGGCGCGCAACGGCTCGACTCCGACTCCTTCTCCCCCAACACCGCCGCCGGGGCCTGCCCGTCCTGCCAC
Source organism: Streptomyces sp. NPDC054883 (assembly GCF_053610645.1). Lineage (NCBI taxonomy): Bacteria > Bacillati > Actinomycetota > Actinomycetes > Kitasatosporales > Streptomycetaceae > Streptomyces > Streptomyces sp. NPDC054883. Next base: position 30,818 of record NZ_JBSGYT010000031.1, read on the forward strand.
GGGATCGGCCGCATCCACCGCACCAGCGAGGAACTCATGGTGCCGGATCCGGGCCGGTCGATCCGTCAGGGGGCGATCGCCGCTTGGCCGGGCGCCTGGCAGGGCAAGAACCTGCGGGACATCCTGGAGGCGCTCGGGCACGACGTGGACGCGCCCTGGCGGGAGCTGCCGGCGCAGGACCGCGAGTGGATCCTGTTCACCGAGGAGCAGCCGGTCGTCACCGTGCACCCGGTACGGGACGCCGACCGGATCCAGCGCCCGTACCAGGGCACGTACATGAGCGCCCACCGCTACGTGATGCGGACCTTCGCCGACAGCAAGAGCGCCACGCTGCGCGCCCGCGCCGAGAAGTTCCTCACGGACTCGCCGTGCCCGCGCTGCGGTGGCCGCAGGCTGCGGCCCGAGTCCCTCGCCGTGACCTTCGCGGGGCGGACGATCGCGGAGCTGGCGGCGCTGGCGCTGACCGCCCTGGACGAGGTACTGGCCTCGACGGCGCCGGCCGGGGAGGCGGCGCGGGTGCTCATCGAGGACCTGCGGGCCCGGATCGGGCCGGTCATCGAGCTCGGGCTCGGCTACCTGAGCCTGGACCGGAGCGCGCCGTCCTTGTCGGCGGGCGAGTTGCAAAGGCTCCGGCTGGCGACGCAGCTGCGGTCGGGGCTGTTCGGGGTGGTGTACGTACTGGACGAACCCTCGGCGGGGCTGCACCCGGCCGACACCGAGGCGCTGCTCGGCGTCCTGGACCGGCTCAAGGCGGCCGGGAACACGGTGTTCGTGGTGGAGCACGACCTGGAGGTGGTGCGGCACGCGGACTGGCTGGTGGACGTCGGGCCGCTGGCCGGGGAGCACGGCGGGCAGGTGCTGCACAGCGGGCCGCCGGGCGCGCTGGCCGAGGTGGCGCGGTCGGCGACGGCCCGGCACCTGTTCGCAACGGGTGAGCCGGACCCGGTCCGGGCGCCGCGCACCGCGACGGGGGCGGTCCGGCTCAGCGGGATCGAGCGGCACAACCTGCGCGGTGTGGACGCGCGGTTCCCGCTCGGCGTGTTCACGGCCGTCACCGGCGTGTCCGGGTCCGGGAAGTCCACGCTGGTCGGCCAGGCGCTGGCCGGGGAGGTCGGGGAGCGGCTCGCGGACCCGCGGTTCCCGGTACGGCGGCTGGTGGAGGTGGACCAGAAACCGATCGGCCGCACCCCGCGCTCCAACCTGGCCACCTACACGGGGCTGTTCGACGTGGTGCGCAGGCTGTTCACCGCGTCGCCGCAGGCGCGCGAGCGGGGCTGGAAGGCGGGCCGGTTCTCCTTCAACGTGCCGGGCGGCCGCTGCGAGACCTGCCAGGGCGAGGGCTTCGTCTCGGTGGAACTGCTGTTCCTGCCCAGTACGTACGCCCCCTGCCCGGAGTGCGGCGGCGCGCGCTACAACTCCGAGACGCTGGAGGTGCGGTACGAGGGACTGGACATCTCGGAGGTGCTGGCCCTGACGGTGGAGTCGGCGTCGGCGTTCTTCGCGGGGGTCCCGGCGGCGGTGCGCAGCCTGCGAGCGCTGCAGGACATCGGGCTGGGCTACCTGCGGCTGGGGCAGCCGGCCACGGAGCTGTCTGGCGGCGAGGCGCAGCGGATCAAGCTGGCGACGGAGCTGCAGCGGCTGCGCCGGGACCACACGCTGTACCTGCTGGACGAGCCGACGACGGGACTGCACCCGGCCGATGTGCGGGTGCTGCTGAGGCAGTTGCACGGCCTGGTGGACGCCGGGCACTCGGTGGTGGTCGTGGAGCACGACATGGAGGTGGTGGCGGGCGCGGACTGGGTCATCGACCTGGGCCCGGGCGGCGGGGCGGACGGCGGCCGCGTGGTCGCGGCGGGAACCCCGGCCGAGGTGGCCCGCACCCCCGGCAGCGTCACGGCACGCTACTTGGCGCGGGCCCTGGGCTGAGCGGTCGCGGTGCCCGCCGGCTGCGACGGGCAGGTCTCAGGCGACAGGCGCAGGTTTCAGGCGATCTGCCACTGCTGGTAGACCGGGTCCTGGGGCGGCTGCTGGGTGACCGGTGCGCCGTCGGCGCCGGATGCGGTGGTCAGCAACAGCGCGCTCTTCCTGTTGGCCACCGAGTAGCCGCCGGCGCCGAGGGCGGTGATCTGCCAGCGCTGGCTGTCGCCGCCGGTGCAGGCCGCCTGGACGACGGCCGCGCCCGGGGCCGTCGCGCCGCCGGAGACGTCCGCGCACAGCTTGGAGGCTCCGTTGACGAGGGTGTAGCCGCCGTCGCCCGTCGGGTTCAGCTGCCACTGCTGGTTGGCGCCGCCGTGCGGGGCCCAGGTGATGAGCTGGGTGCCGGAGGCGCCGGAGCTGCCCGGGTCGTCCAGGGCCTGGCCGGCCGCCGTGAGCGTGCGGACTCCGCCCAGGGGGTCCCCGTACACCTCGAACTCGTAGAGGGAGTAGCCGTACGCCGTCCCGCGCTGGGTGCCGTACACGCGGACGTAGCGGCCGGAGCCCGCCAGACCGGTCAGGTCCTGGACCGCGCCCGCGCCGGTGCCGGTGGAGTAGACGGTGCGCCAGGTGGCGGCGTCGTCGGAGAGCTGGACCTGGAAGGACTTCCCGTAGGCCGTCTCCCAGCGCAGCACCACGCGGTCGACGCGGCGGACGGAACCGAGGTCGACCCGGAGCCACTGCGGGTCGCCGTAGGCGCTGGACCAGCGGGTCACGGGATCACCATCGGTGGCCGAGGCCGCGGGGAAGTCCGCCGTCTCGGTACTGGAGGCGGCGGTCGGGCGGCCCAGGGCCAGGTTGCCCGGCTGCGCGAGGCCCGGCCAGGCCGGGTTGTGGCCCACGGCGGCCGCGATGGGGGTGAAGGCGGCGTACGTGGCCACCGGCTTCGGTGAACCCCAGGTCTGCTGGGCCAGTGCGCGCAGCGGGTACATGATGCCCGCGGCGATCTGGTCCTCGCTCTCGGCGGCGGGGTTGTCGCACCAGACGTGCAGGAGCGAGCCCGGGTTCCGCGCGGCGTCGGAGAGGGCGTTGCCGCCTTCGAAGCGGTCCGCGGTCCAGGCCTCGTACATCCACTTGGTGTCCGGTTTGGCGCCGCCGAGTACGTAATAGGTCGGCGTCCAGGACTCGTTGGCGACGGTGTGCCCGGCGGCGGCCAGCTGCTGCGGGGTGAGGCCGTAGGTGTACCAGTACTCGACGACGATGCCGGGGTCGGGGCTGAGCGTTCCGTCGCCGGACTTGATTCCGTCGTTCCACATGCGGGTGGTCTTGCCGCCGGCCCGGACCAGGGCGTCGGCCCAGTTGACGAACCCGTAGTAGGTGTCCTTGGCGGTGGCGTTCGCGCCGTAGTGGGCGCGGGCGTAGGCGAGGAGCTGCGGGTACTTGCCGTAGTCGGTGACGTATTCGTCCGCGCCGATGTGCCAGTACGGCCCCGGGAAGAGGGGGAGGTACTCGTTGACCAGGTCCTTGATCAGCGTGTACGAGGCGGGGAGCGAGAGGTCGATGAAGTCGGGGCTCAGCACGCCGGCGCTGCTCTTGAGCCTGAGTTCGGGGTGCACGGCCAGCAGCGCGTTCATGTGCCCGGGCGTGTCTATTTCCGGGACGATGGTCACGTGGTAGGCGCGGCCGAGGGCGACGAGGCCGGCGATGTCCTGCTTGGTGTAGTGGTCGGTGGAGACGATCTCCGGGTGCGTGGAGCTCTCCAGGCGGAAGCCGAAGGTGTCGGAGAGGTGGAAGTGGAAGGTGTTGAGCTTGAGGTAGGCCAGTTCCTTGATGTGCTGCTTCAGCCAGTCGACGGTGAAGAACTTCCGTCCCTGGTCGACCATGAGTCCGCGCTCCGCCTTGGCGGGCCAGTCGACCGCCGTGCCGGCGGGCACCGACGCGGACTGGTGCAGCAGCTGCAGGATGCTGCGGGTGCCGTTGAAGGCGCCGGTGTCGGTGGCCGCCTGGACGGTGAGGGAGGCGGCGACGGTCATCCGGTAGCCCTCCGCGGGCAGCGCGGGGTCCCCGAGGGTGAGCCGGATGTCCCCGGTGGCGGCGGAGCCGGTGACGACGGCCACGCTGCGCCCGGCCAACGCGCCCAGGTCGGCCGCGAAGGTGGCCGCCTCGTCGGAGAGCTGGGCGGTGTAGGCGGGGTCGACGGCGATGCGGGTGGCGGCGGTGAAGGTGTACGCACCGGTGCCGGCGGTCCATTGCCGCAGCGCCGGTACGGTCTGCGGCGGGGCTGCGGCGGCCGCTTGTGCGGCGTCGGCGCGTACGCCCGGCAAGGCCAGTGCGAACAGCGCGCAGACGGCGGCGATCAGGAACCTGAGCAGACGCATGGCTGCCTCCAGCCGGCTGTGGCCGCGGAGCGGAAGGGGGCACAAGTGCAGCCCAGTGACGAGCACATGTCAATAGATGCTCGGAACCCGGCCCGATCGAGCACGGTCGCGCAGTCTGACGCCCCCGCTCGGACCGGACTCAGGCGTCACCGGACAGCAGGTGCTGCGGAAGTTCGCGGAAGCTCCACTGGCCCTGGTGGCGGCTGAACACCCAGACGAGGTCGTGCCGGTCGGGCCAGGCGGCGGGAACCCCCAGGACCCGGTGGGCGCCGAGGGCGCGGACCAGGCGGGGGATGCCGGGGTACTCCCAGCAGACCAGTACGGGCATCGGCGCGGCCAGCACCGCCCGGGCCAGGGCGGCCTCGGCGCCGACGGCGAAACCGGCCCGGACCGGCAGGTGCAGGCCCGACGCCAGTGGCTCGACCGTCTGCTTGCAGCGGGCGGCCGCGGACGGGCCGCCGCCGGTCGCGAAGACCGTCGCGGGGCGGGGCAGCGGGGCCCGGGCCGCCGGGGGGAACAGCCGCGGGAGCTCCTCGGCGCGGCGCTCGCCCCGGCCGGCCAGGGAGCCGGGGTGTTCGGTGCCGTCCTCGTCCTCGCCGGTGTCCCCGGGGGGCGGCTGCTCCCCGTGCCGGATGACCATGACGAGGGCGTCCTTGGGGAGGGCCTGCGGGCCGGGGACCGGACGTGCGGGCTCCGGGGTGCAGCCGGCCACCGCCAGCGGTGCGAGGGCGGCGGCCAGCACGGCTCGGCGGCGCGGTCCGGACCCGGCGGGGGCATGTGCCATGGGCCCACTGTCCCGCACGGCTCCGGCCGGGCCCGGCCGCGGCGCGGCGAACGGCCCGCACGAGCCCCCGGTCGGCGGAGCGGGTCCCTCGTCCCGGGGCCCGGCGGACGGCCCTCACGCCTTGCGGACCGCCCGTAGCCACTCCTTGTTCATCGCGGCGATCGACGGCAGCGGGATGCCCTTGGGGCAGGCCGTGGCGCATTCGCCGGTGAGGGTGCAGCCGCCGAAGCCCTCGTCGTCCATCCGGGCCACCATGTCCAGGACCCGGGTCTCGCGCTCGGGCGAACCCTGCGGCAGCACGTTCAGGTGGTTGACCTTGGCGGAGGTGAACAGCATCGCGGAACCGTTGGGGCAGGCCGCCACGCAGGCGCCGCAGCCGATGCACTCGGCATGTTCGAAGGCGTAGTCGGCGTCGGCCTTGGGCACGGCGTTGGCGTGCGCCTCCGGGGCGGAGCCCGTGGGGGCGGTGATGTAGCCGCCGGCCTGGATGATCCGGTCGAAGGCGCTCCGGTCGACGACGAGGTCCTTGACGACCGGGAAGGCCGAGGCCCGCCACGGCTCGATGTCGATGGTGTCGCCGTCGGCGAACGCCCGCATGTGGAGCTGGCAGGTGGTGGTCCGCTCGGGGCCGTGGGCGTCGCCGTTGATGACGAGGCTGCACGCGCCGCAGATGCCTTCGCGGCAGTCGTGGTCGAAGGCGACCGGGTCCTCACCGCGCAGGATGAGGTCCTCGTTGAGGGTGTCGAGCATCTCCAGGAAGGACATGTCCTTCGAGATGCCGTCGACCTCGTAGGAGGCCATGGCGCCGGGGGCGCCGGCGTTGCGCTGGCGCCAGACGCGCAGGGTGAGCTTCATGCGTAGCTCCGCTGGGTGGGGTGGACGTACTCGAAGACGAGGTCTTCCTTGTGCAGGACGGGCGCGGCGCCCGTGCCCTGGTACTGCCAGGCCGCCGCGTAGCCGAACTCCTCGTCGCGGCGGGCGGCTTCGCCGTCGGGGGTCTGGGACTCCTCCCGGAAGTGGCCGCCGCAGGACTCGGCCCGGTGGAGCGCGTCGAGGCACATCAGCTCGGCGAGCTCCAGGTAGTCCACGATGCGGTTGGCCTTCTCCAGCGACTGGTTGAACTCCGCGCCGCTGCCGGGGACCTTGATCCGCCGCCAGAACTCCTCCCGGATCTCCGGGATGCGGGCGAGAGCCTTGCGCAGTCCGGCGTCGGTGCGCGCCATTCCGCAGTACTCCCACATGAGTTCGCCGATCTCGCGGTGGAAGGAGTCGGGGGTCCGGTCGCCGTCCACGGCGAGCAGCTTCGCGAGGGTGTCGCGGGTCTCGCGGACGGCGGCCGCCGCCTCGGGGTGGCCGTCGTCCACGGTGTCGGGGTGCGGGTTGCGGGCCAGGTAGTCGTTGATGGTGGAGGGCAGTACGAAGTAGCCGTCGGCGAGGCCCTGCATGAGCGCGGAGGCACCGAGGCGGTTGGCGCCGTGATCGGAGAAGTTGGCCTCGCCGATCGCGAACAGGCCCGGGACGGTGGTCTGGAGGTCGTAGTCGACCCAGAGGCCGCCCATCGTGTAGTGGACCGCCGGATAGATCCGCATGGGGACTTCGTACGGGTTCTCCGCGGTGATCCGCTCGTACATGTCGAAGAGGTTGCCGTACTTCTCGGCGACCTTGTCCTTGCCCATGCGGCGGATGGCGTCGGCGAAGTCCAGGTAGACGCCCTGGCCGCCCGGGCCGACGCCGCGGCCCTCGTCGCAGACGTTCTTCGCGGCGCGGGACGCGATGTCGCGGGGCACGAGGTTGCCGAAGGAGGGGTAGATCCGCTCCAGGTAGTAGTCGCGCTCCGCTTCGGGGATCTGCGCGGCGGGGCGGTTGTCGCCCTGGGCCTTGGGGACCCAGATCCGGCCGTCGTTGCGCAGTGACTCGCTCATCAGCGTCAGCTTGGACTGGTGGTCGCCGGTGCGCGGGATGCAGGTGGGGTGGATCTGGGTGAAGCAGGGGTTCGCGAAGTAGGCGCCGCGCCGGTGCGCCCGCCAGACGGCGGTCGCGTTGGAGTTCATGGCGTTGGTGGAGAGGTAGAAGACGTTTCCGTAACCGCCGCTCGCCAGGACGACGGCGTCGGCGTAGTACGTGCTGATCTCCCCGGTGATCAGGTCGCGGGCGACGATGCCGCGGGCCACTCCGTCGACCGTGATCAGGTCGAGCATCTCGGTGCGGGCGTGCATCTCGACGTTGCCCGCGGCGATCTGCCGGGACAGCGCCTGGTACGCACCGAGGAGCAGCTGCTGGCCCGTCTGGCCGCGGGCGTAGAAGGTGCGGGAGACCTGGACGCCGCCGAAGGAGCGGGTGTCGAGGAGGCCGCCGTACTCGCGGGCGAAGGGGACGCCCTGGGCCACGCACTGGTCGATGATCTCGACGGAGATCTGGGCGAGGCGGTGGACGTTGGACTCGCGGGCCCGGAAGTCGCCGCCCTTGACGGTGTCGTAGAAGAGCCGGTGTACGGAGTCGCCGTCGTTGCGGTAGTTCTTGGCCGCATTGATGCCTCCCTGGGCGGCGATGGAGTGGGCGCGGCGCGGGGAGTCGGAGTAGCAGAACTGGACGACGTGGTAACCCTGTTCGGCGAGGGTCGCGCCGGCCGCGCCGCCGGCCAGGCCGGTGCCGACGACGATGACGGTGTGCTTGCGGCGGTTGGCCGGGTTGACCAGCCTGGCCTCGAAGCGGCGGCGGTCCCAGCGCTCGGCGACGGGGCCGGCGGGGGCCTTGGTGTCGGCGATCGGCTCGCCGGTGGTGTAGGCGGCGTAGTCGCTGTTGTCGGTGCTGCTCATCTCAGCTCACCACTCCGGTCATGACGGCGACGGGCACGGACACGAAGCCCGCGAAGAGGACGAGGGCCAGAGCGCCGGACAGGAACCTGAGGGACCGCTCGCGCCGGGCGTTGCCGGCGCCGAGGGTCTGGGCGGCGCTCCAGAAGCCGTGGCGCACGTGCAGGCCGAGCGCCGCCATGGCCACGATGTAGATCGTGTTGCCGTACCAGGTGGAGAAGGTGGCGAGGACGTTCTGGTAGGGGTGGCCGGCCCAGGCGCGCTCGTTGACGGTGAGGGTGGTGAGGTCGAGGAGGTGCCAGACGATGAACAGGGCGAGGATGACGCCGCCCCAGCGCATCGTGCGGGTGGCGTAGCTCGCGCGGCGCCGCTTGTGCGCGTACCGGACGGGGCGCGCCCCGATGTCGCGGCGGCTGAGCTGGTAGGCGCAGACCGCGTGCGCGACGACGGCGGCGACCAGCACAAGGCGGACGGTCCACAGGGCCCACTCGTGGTGCAGGAAAGGAGATCCCAGGGTGCGCAGCCAGTGCGCGTAGCCGTTGAACTCCGCCGGCCCGAAGAAGATCTTCAGGTTGCCGAGCATGTGGACGACGAGGTAGCCGAGCATGATCAAGCCGGAGACGGCCATCACGGACTTCTTGCCGACGGTGGAGTCCCAGAGCGTTCGCGTGGTGGACGGCCGTCGATCCGTCCGCGGTGCCAGAGCCATGGGACGACGGTAGGGACCGAAGTCCTGAAAGGTCCAAGACATGATGGAGCTGCACTCGATAGGTGCCGCCTATGCAAGGCGCTACGCTGGGGTGATGCAGTTCCAGCAGCTCCTGTATTTCGTGGCGGTCGCCGAGACCCGGCACTTCACCCGGGCGGCGGAGCGGGTCCATGTGGCCCAGCCGTCGCTGTCGCAGCAGATCAAGGCACTGGAGCGGGAGCTGGGGGCCGAGCTGTTCAGCCGGGCGCGGGGCAACATCGCCCTCACGGACGCGGGAGAGGCGCTGCTGCCGCTGGCCCGGCGGATCCTGGCGGACGCGGACACGGCGCGGTTGGAGGTGCAGGAGCTGGCGCAGCTGCGGCGCGGGCGGGTGCGGCTGGGGGCCACGCCGAGCGTGTGCACGGGGTTGCTGCCGGACGTGCTGCGCGCTTTCCACGCCGCGCACCCGGGGATCGAGCTGCTGATCGAGGAGAGCGGCTCGCTGGACCTCGTACGGGAACTCGCGCGCGGAGTGCTGGACCTGGCGTTGATCGCGCTGCCGCTCCCGCCGTCGGCGCCGGCGCTGACGACGGTGGAGCTGCTGACCGAGGACCTGGTGGTGGTGTCGTCGGCGGACCGGCCGGCGCCGGGCGGGGGCGGGCCGCTGACCATCGCCGCACTGCGGGACGAGCCGATGGTGATGTTCCGGCACGGCTACGACCTGCGGGACCTGACCGTGGCGGCCTGCCGGTCGGCGGGCTTCGAGCCGGTGTTCACGGTGGAGGGCGGCGAGATGGACGCGGTCCTCGGGTTCGTCCGGGCGGGGCTGGGCATCGCGGTGGTCCCGGCGATGGTCGTCGACCACGGCGGGCCGGGGCTGCGCGCCACCGCGCTCGCCGGTTCCCCGTTGCGCCGCACGATCGCCCTGGCCCACCGCACGGACGTCGCTCCCCCGCGTGCGGCCCGCGAGCTCAAGCGCATGCTGCTGTCCTGACCCGCGCCGCCCCATGCCGCCCGCACCGCCCGGCGCGCGGCGCGGCGCAGGTCAGGACCGGCGTCTCGGGAGGGCGTGGTCGAGGCCGTCGGCCAGCATCGCGAAGGCCTGACCGGCGTCGGCGACGGCGGTGGGGTAGGCCTCGTCGGCGCTCTGCCCGGCGGCGAGGCGGCGCCAGTTCTCGCGGCCCAGCTCATGACGGACGGTCACCAGGTGCTGCGCCGCCAGTCGCGCGGCGAGCGGCCCCACCTGCTCCGCCTCCAGCACCGTGGCGAGCAGGTCCACCTCGCGGGCCGTGTAGTGGCTCAGCCGGGACTCCAGGCTGGCGGTCGCGTAGAGCAGGCCCTGGAAGGCGAGCACGTTGGGATGGTCGCAGAGGCCGGTGATGGGGTCCCGCTCGGCGAGCGCCGCGAGGAAGTGCGCCCGCAGCGCCCCGACGGGACTCACCCCGCTCTCGCGGTCGCGCACGACACGGGCGGCCTCGTCCTGGTGGTCGGCGAACCGGTCCAGCACCAGGTCTTCCTTGGTCGGGAAGTAGCGGAACAGGGTGGGTTTGGAGACCTCCGCCGCGGCGGCGACGTCAGCCACCGATACGGCGTCGAAGCCCCGCTCCAGGAACAGTTCGAGCGCCGTGGCCGCCAGTTGGTGGCGCGTGCGCAGCTTCTTGCTCTCGCGCAGACCTGCCGCGCGCGGACCCGTGGTCTTTTCCATGCTCCGAGCGTACCACGAAATTCTTACTCGGTAATTTTTGTAACCCGGTTGCCTTTTTGCTCGGGAGCGGCTTTCCTTGGAGCAACGACGAGGAGAGGACTTCCGATGACCGACGTACTGATCGCGGGCTCCGGCCCCACCGGACTCACCCTGGCGTGCGACCTCGCGCTGCGCGGCGTCGCCGTCCGGGTCATTGAGCAACGCACCGCACCGCACCGGGAGTCCCGGGGCAAGGGGCTGCTGTCGAGCAGCCTGGAGGTCTTCGAAACCCTCGGTGTGGCCGGGGCCGTGAGCGCCATCGGCAACGGGGAGCTGGTCCTGCGCAAGTACTTCGACGGGAAGCCGGTCACGGACACCGCCGTGGACGACGGGGGCTTGCTGATCGGGCAATGGCAGACCGAGCAGATCCTGCGCGACCGGCTCGCCGAACTCGGCGGGCACGTCGAGTACGGGTCCCGGCTCGTCGCCGTCGCCCAGGATGCGGGCGGCGTCCGAGCGGAGCTCGCGGACGGCAGCGTGGTACCGGCCGGCTACCTCGCGGGGTGCGACGGCGGGCGCAGCGCCACCCGCGGCCTGCTCGGCATCCCCTTCGAGGGCAGTACGCGGGAAGAGCCCGCGATGGTGCTCGGGGACGTGCGGGCGCCGGGGCTCAGCCGGGACTTCTGGCACCAGTGGTTCACCTCGGAGGGCGGCGGGATACTCCTCTGCCCCATGCCGGGAACGGACAGCTTCCAGTTGCAGGCCGCACCCGAGGTGGACGAACAGGGCCGGCAGCTGCCGCCCTCGCTGGAGAGCTTCCAGCGGATCTTCGACCGGTGCGCCCGGATGCCGGGGATCCGGCTCGCCGATCCCACCTGGCTCTCCAGCTGGCGGGTCAACGTCCGCGTGGCCGCCCGGATGCGGGAGGGACGGGCCTTCCTCGCCGGGGACGCGGCGCACGTCCATCCCATAGCCGGCGGTCTGGGCATGAACACCGGCATCCAGGACGCCGCCGCCCTCGCCCGGACACTGGCCGGCGCCCTCGCCGCCCCGGCCCGGCAGGAGGTACTCGGCGCGTACGAGGCGGAGCGGCTGCCGGTGGCCGCGGCGGTCGCGGCCGACACCGCGCGGCGCTACGACCGGGTCGTGGAAGCCGTCCGCACACCCGGCCGGGGGACGGAGGCGGGCATGGCCTGACCCCCGCCGCACCGTGCTCCGTCACACCACGCGCCATCGCACGCCTCCATCACGCCTCGCCGCGGCTCCGTACCGGCCCCGGCACGGGCCGTCAGGAAGGCGTGGGGACGGCGTCCGAGAGGGACAGCGCGTAGATCCGGTCGGGAGAGCCGGGGCGGGCGTAGTACCAGCCCTGGGCGGTGTCGCAGCCGAGCTCTCGGAGCTGGGCCGCCTGGACGCCGGTCTCCACGCCCTCGACGGTGACCGCGAGTTCGAGGCTGTGGGCCAGCGCCACGATGCCCTGCACGATCTTCAGATCGACCGGGTTGGCCGGCTGCTGCTGCATCCCCTGCGTGAAGGAGCGGTCCAGCTTGAGCACGCTGACCGGCAGGCGGCGCAGGTTGGCCAGGTTGGAGTAGCCGGTGCCGAAGTCGTCCAGGGCGATGTCCACGCCGAGGGCGGCCAGTCGGCGCAGCGGTTCGAGGAGTTCGTCGTCGGCACCGATCAGCGCGGACTCGGTGACCTCCAGGCACAGCGCGCCCGGGGCCAGACCGGAGGCCTCCAGCACGCGGACCGTGTCGGCGACCAGCCCGGGGTGGTGCAACTGGGTCGGCGAGAGGTTGACGTTGATGCGGAGGGAGGAGCCGCCGTGCTGGCGCTGCCAGTTGCGGGCCTGGCGCACGGACTCTTCGAGGACCCAGCGGCCGAGCGGCACGATCAGTCCCGTCCGCTCGGCGAGCGGGATGAAGCGGTCCGGGCCCAGCACCCCGTACTGCGGGTGCGACCAGCGCACCAGCGCCTCGGCCCCGTGCACGCTGCCGTCGTGCATGTGCACGAGCGGCTGGTACTCGATGAAGAACTCGCCGCGTTCCAGGGCCGCGGGCAGGGCGTTGGTCAGGCCGTGCCGGGTGATGGCACGGGCGTCGGCCTCCTCGTCGGCGAACTCGAACCGGTTGCCGCCCGCCGCCTTGGCCCGGTACATGGTGATGTCGGCGCTGCGCAGCACCTCCGCCGGGGTCCGCTCGCCCGCCGGGCCCTCGACGATGCCGATGCTGCCCCGGACCGTCAGCTCCCGGCCCTCCAGCCGGATCGGGGTGGACAGCGCGGAGAGCACCCGGACTGCCAGCTCGGTGACCTTCTCCGCGGTTTCGGCGCCGGTGGTCAGCGCCACGAACTCGTCGCCGCCGAGCCGCGCGACGACCTCGCCCGGTCCCGTCGCGCAGCTCTGGAGCCGGTCGGCCACCTCCACCAGCAGCCGGTCGCCCGCCGAGTGGCCCAGGCTGTCGTTGACCGCCTTGAACCCGTCGAGATCGAGGTAGCACAGGCCGAAGCGGGGGCCGCCGGCCCCGCTGAGGGCCTTCTCCAGCCGCTCGAAGAACAGCGTCCGGTTGGGCAGGCCGGTCAGGGCGTCGTGGGTGGCCTCGTAGCGCAGCCGCAGGTTCAGCAGCCTGCGTTCGGTGGTGTCTTCCATCAGGGCCAGCTGGTACTGCGGTCTGCCTTCGGCGTCCCGCAGCAGCGACACCGTCAGGTTGGTCCAGAGCACGGTCCCGTCGTTGCGGTAGTAGGGCTTCTCCACCCGGTAGTGCTCGCGCTCACCGCGCACCAGTTCCCCGTACATCCGCCAGACGTGCGGGGTGTCGTCCGGGTGGCCCCATTCGCTGACGTTGCGGCTGCGGACGTGCCCTTCGAGGCCGCCGAACATCTGCAGCAGCGTGTCGTTGACCTCCAGGACGTTGCCTTCGAGGTCGGCGATGCCGATGCCGATGGCCGCCCCCTCGAAGACCGCCCGGAAGCGCTCCTCGCTCGCGTGCAGCGCCTGCTGCGCGTCGGCGCGGGCGGTCAGCGCGGAACGGGCGATGGCCTCCTGCTCCTTGAGGGTGCGCTCGCGCAGGGCCCGGGCGAAACCGGCCGCGATGCCGTGCTGGAGCCGCGCGCAGCGGGACCGGTACTCCTCGGTGCTCTCAGCCCCGGCGCCGTCCGGGCCGCAGTACAGCACCAGGTACGACTCGACGACCCCCAGGGTTCCCGCGAGGGCCTCGGGGTCGGTGCAGTGCACGGCGACGAGTTCGGTGCCCACCCGCTGGGCGGGCGAGGCGTCGAAGGGCCGGGCGCGCAGCGCCTCGGTGAGCGTGCGGGTCAGCGGGACCAGGTGCCGTTCGAACTCGGGGCGGGTCAGCGAGGTCGCCGTGACGGGGAAGATGGCCCGGCCCCAGATGGTCGCGAAGCGCGCGATCCGGTCCTCCAGCCCGCTGTGCTGCTCGCGCACGGCCGCCCGGCCCGCATGCGGGCCGGGCGGCGCGTCGCAGACCGACGGGTCCTTCGGCGGCGTCACGGGCCCGGTGGGCTCCGGTGGCCGGGCCGGGCTCGGGCTGACGGGCGGTGGGGTCGGGGCCGGGAGTCTCACGCCTTGCGTCCCACGCCGGCGAAGCCCGAGAAGGCGAACGGGTCCTCCGGCGTCTCACCGTCCGCCGGGGCTTCGGTGAGGTCCGGGCGCCAGTCCGGCATCGACACCAGGCCGGGTTCGAGCAGTTCGAACCCGTCGAAGAAACGGGTGATCTCCTCGCGCGTGCGCATCACCAGGGGGTTGCGGATGTCCCGGTACACGCCGACGGCCCCGACCGCGACCTCCTCGGCGAGCGGGATGCCTTCGTAGGAGGCGTGGGTGAGGATCAGCATGCTGCCGGGGGCGAGCGCGTCGCGCAGCTCGGCGACTGCGGCGTACGGGTCGTCGGTGTCCTCCAGGAAGTGCAGGACGGCGACGAGCAGCAGGGCGACGGGACGGCTCGGGTCCAGCAGCCGGGCGACGTCGGGGGCGCCCAGGATGTCCTGCGGCTTGCGCAGGTCGGCGGCGACGACGCCGGTGCGGTCGTCACCGGCGAGGACGGCCTGGCTGTGCGCGACGGCGACGGGGTCGTGGTCGACGTAGACGACGCGGGCTTCGGGGGTCGCCTGGCGGGCGACCTCGTGGACGTTGCCGAAGGTCGGGATGCCGGAACCGATGTCGAGGAACTGGGTGATGCCCTGGTCGACGGCATGACGGACCGCACGGCGCATGAACGCCCGGTTGGCCTGCATGATCTTGGGGAGCCCCGGCAGGAATTCCATGGCGCGACGGGCTGCCTGGCGGTCGACTTCGAAGTTGTGCGAGCCGCCCAGGTAGTAATCGTAGATGCGGGACACGCTCGGCACCGATATGTCGATGCCTGGCGGGGCCCAGGCGGGGCGCTCCATCGGGGTCTCCAAGCCGTAGTCGTGCCGTGGTCCGGTCCGGGGTCGGTCAGGAACCGGACTCCTGTCCGAGCCGAATGTACTGATCATTGGCCAACGGAGCGAGCAAAAGCGGAAATTGGCGATCCGTTCTTGGTCACACACCTAACCCGGACGCGGGTCCCTTCGTACCATCTGACAGAAACCGACAAATACCTTTTGGGAATTGACTGGACCGCCATGGACAGCGGTCAAAAAGTGGCTCAAACCACTATGGTTCGAACTCCGCCCGTTCAGGCGAACCCGAACCGACCGCCGCGTGCGCGGGCGCGCCGGGGCCCATGCTCCCCGGGTGAACAGAGCATGTGCCCGGCGCCTGCTGGCGGTACCGGTCCTGGTGTGGGCGGCGATGTCCGCCACACCGGCCGTGGCCGATAGCCGCGCCCACGCGTCGATCGGCTCCGGCGACGGCACGGCAACCGCCGGGGTGTCCGCGGCCGCCCCCAGCCGCCGGGCCCCGGCCACCCGGGGTGGCGGACATCACGGAGAAGGGCCCGAAGACGGATCCCCCGACGGCCACGGCAACGGACCGGGCCACACCGACGGCCAGGGAACCGGCCACGGAGACGGACACGGACACGGACACGGCCACGGAGACGGACACGGCTGGGGCCACCACCACGGCGGGCACCACTGCCCGCCACCGCCTCCGCCGCCCTGCCCCCCCAAGCCGACTCCCACTCCCACTCCCACCCCGACGCCCACGCCGCCTCCCCCTTCCCCCACACCCACGCCACCGCCCCCCAAGCCCGCTCCGCCTCCGCCTCCCGCGCCGCCCAAGCCCGCGCCGCCGCCACCGCCCGTGGCCGCCCCGCCGGCCGCCCCGCGCCCGCCGAAACCGGCCCCCGCCCCCGAGCCGGAACCCACTCCCACGCTGACGGCGACTCCCCCGCCCGCCCCCAAGCCGGTGGCCCGACCCTCGTACCACGCTCCGTCCCGCAAACCGGCCGAACACCACATCTCGCCGGTCACCTTCACGCTCATGACGGCGGCCCCCGCGGTGCTCGCGATCGTCGCGCTGCGCCCTCGCTAAGACCTCCCCCTCGTTAGGAGTCATCGTGTCGGAATGGCTCGTCCTGTCCCTGGCGATGGCCGCGGCCTGCGCCGTGGTCCTGAGCATCGCCTTCTTCAACCAGCGCCGGATCGGCGAGGACGACGATCCCAGCGAGACCCCGGACGTCATCGAATACATGACGATGATGATCGGGGTGATCTACGCGATCGTCCTGGGCCTGGCGATCGCCGGCGTCTGGGAGGGCCGCGGGGCCGCCCAGGAGTACGTCCGCCAGGAGTCCCAGGCCCTGCACGAGATCAGCGTCCGCTCGGAGGTCTATCCGGCGGAGGTCCGCAAGATGATCCGCGCCGATGTCGACGCGTACGTGACGTACGTGGTGGACACGGAGTGGAAGGAGATGGCCGACCACGGCAAGCTCACCGACCGCAGCGGCCAACTGCTGGAACGCATCCGCCGGGACGTCACGGACTACGAGCCGAAGACCGACCACGAGGGGCAGGCCTACCAGCCGCTGGTCGACCAGGTCGCGGCGGTGGACGACGCCCGCAACGCCCGCGGCCAGAGCGCCCAGGCCACCATGCCCGGGGTCGTGTGGTTCGGACTGGTCGTGGGGGCGCTCGTGACGGTGGGCCTGATCTTCACGCTCCAGATCCGGCGCTCGTTCCGCGAACTGCTGCTGGCCGGACTGTTCAGCGCGCTGATCGCCTTCCTGCTCTTCCTGATCTGGGACTTCGACGCCCCCTTCGGCCGGGGCATCGCGGCCACCGCCGAACCCTTCTTCGCCCAGTTCCCGCACCTCGGGCTGGAGGACTGAGCGCGGGAGGCCCCCCACGGACCGTCCGACGGCGTCCGGCCCGCCACCGCCTATCCCGGCAAACCGGGGACGGGCCTCCCGTCCCCGGTTCGGCCCATCGATATGACCCGTTCGCCCGTTCCTGATCGCGGGCCCCGGAGCCCGCGCCTAGCGTGACGGACATCGAGGCGCACGTCCCTCCACGTGCGGAAACCATTCCGCGGCTGCTCCTCGGGGATCCGGAGAATCACTCATGGGTGCGATACGCAGCTCCGCCGCAGTCCTGCTGAGCGCCGCCGCCACGGGCGTCGTTCTCGCGCTCGGCCCGGCGGGCACCAGTGCCGCAGTCGCGGCCGAAGCCCAGCCCGTCACCTCGTTCGCCTTCGCCATCACCCCGTCGACGGTCGCCCCCGGCGGCCAGGTGGTGCTCTCGGTCAGCGGCTGCAACGCCGCGTTCGCCACCTCCTCCTCAGGCGTCTTCGACACCGTGAGCATCGCGCGCGGCCAGACCGCCCGGGTCACGGTCGACCGGGACGCCCGGCCCGGGGCGCTCTATTCCGTCACCTTCACCTGCAACGGGGAGACCGGCTCGGCGGACTTGACCATCGCCGGCGGCACGACCCGGCCCACCACGAGTTCCACCGTCGGGCCCCCGCGCCGCCTCCCGTCCCCGCCCACCGCGCCCGCCGCACCCACCACGCCCATCGCGCCCGTCTCCAGCGGCGCCACCCTCGGCGTGCGGGGCGGCCTTGGCGGCAGCGTGGCCGGGGTGGACCTGCTGGAACTGGGCATCGGCGCCGGCTTCGTACTGGCCGCCGTGGCCGGCACGGGGTACGCACTGCGCCGCCGCTCCACCCGTGGCCACTGACCGCGGCCGGTCCCCCGCCGGGCCGTGCCGGGGACCGCACGCGCCCCGAGCCCTCGTCAGGACTCGGGGCGACCGCGGTGCCGGGCGGACCGGGGAGGTCGGCCGGTCAGGCCCGGCTACCGATCGGGCGGCGACGGCGCATCACGTGGATGCCCGCGCCGAGGGCCGCCGTACCGACGAGACCGGAGCCGATGGCTGTCTCGGTGGCGGACGGGCCGAAGGAGCCGCCGAGACCGCCCTGGGCGCCGTTGCCGTCGAGGATCGTGAAGCGGTGCGTGGCGACGAGGCTGCTGTCGTTGCACCTGACGGACAGCGTCTGGTGGCCGGGCGAGGCGTGGTTGAAGATGCGTACGGTCGCGAATCCGATGGAGCCGGCCGACAGTCTCGTCTCGGGAAAGTTGCCGTGCGACCAGACCGTGCCGCCGTGGGTGCATCCGGCGGCGCTGACCTGCATCGTCGAGCCCTGGTGCACGGAGTAGGGGTTGACGGTGACGTTGCTGGGCCCGGTGCCGCCGCCCAGCGGCGGGCCGCCCGCCGGGTTCGCCGAGGCGAGGGGTGCGCCGAGGACGACGGCGGCGCAGGCCGCCGCGGTCACGGTGAGTGCGCGCAAAACACGCATGGTGGAACCTCCAGCGGGAAGCGCCCCGGAGCGGTCGCCCGGGATGATCGACGAGAACGCCTCCCATCACGAACCCTCGGGGCGGCTCGCAACCAGCGCATTTCCGGCTTTGGGCCGCCCGGTTGAGCGACACGCCGGGCACTCCGCAGCGTTTCTGACGGATCCGCAGGTCACGACCCGTCAGGCATTTATGTGACGATTACCTGGATGGGCGCACCCCTTCCGGCCCCGCCACCCGTTCGCCCGCCCCCGATCGCCGTCCCGGCCGTGCACCCTTAGCGTGCGTGAAGAAGGGCGTACCGGGGAGGGACTGGAACGCGGGTCGGGACCCCCGCGTCGGGAAGGGAGAGCCATGACCGAGGACGAGGGCGAGCAGCGGCGGAGGAGGCGCTCTCCGTGGGGACCACTCGCACTGGTCCTGCTCACCGGCCTCGCCATGATGCGCAACGGCGTGAACCTGAACGACGGGCCGCCGCAGCCCGCCGCAGCCGCGGCCGTCGCGGTACGGCCCGACCAGGCGGCCGTGGCGCCGCCCGCGACGCCGCCGGACCTGGAGGTGTTGGAGCACTCGTCGGTGCAGCGCATCCGGATCCCCGCGATCAAGGTGGACGCGCCGGTGATGACGGTCGGGCTGGACGCGCAGGGCTTCATCGACGCGCCGCCCCCGCAGGACCCGAACCTGGCCGGCTGGTACCTCAACGGCATCTCCCCGGGCCAGCAGGGTTCGGCGGTGATCGTGGGGCACGTGGACAACGCGCAGGGCCCGGCGGTCTTCTACGGCCTGGGTTCCCTCAACAAGGGCCAGCACATCGAGGTGGAGCGGTACGACGGGCGCACGGCGGTGTTCGAGGTGTACGGCGTGGAGGTGTTCTCCAAGGAGACCTTCCCCGGAGCCCGGGTGTACGGGGACACCGGTCACCCGGAACTCCGCGTGATCACCTGCGGCGGCGGCTACTCGAAGGGCCGGGGCTACGACGGCAACGTGGTCGTGTTCGCCCGGATGGTGGAGGCCCGCTGAGGCCCCCGGGGACGCCCCCGGGGACGCCGCCGCGGCGGCCTCAGCGCGGCCGCGCCGAGGGGAGGGTCGGCAGCGTCATCCGGTAGCCCCTGGCGAGCAGCCGGGGCAGGTACGTACCGAGCGCCTCGACGCTCTGCGAGCGGTCGCCGCCGGCGTCGTGGGACAGCACGATCACCCCGGGCGCGGCGCCTCCCAGCACGCGGGAGACGATCGTGGAGGTGCCCGGTTCCGTCCAGTCGAGGGTGTCCACGGTCCAGGCGAGGGGTTCCATGCCCAGTTCGGCGCCGATCTCGAAGGCGGCCCGGTTCCAGGCCCCGTAGGGCGCCCGGAACCACTGGGGTGCGGCGCCGGCCGCCTGTTCCACGACGTCGCTGGTGCGCCCGATCTCGGCGGCCAGGTCGGGGCGGGTGAGGGTGGGGATGAGCGGGTGGGTCCAGGTGTGGTTGCCGATGACGTGGCCCTCGGCGGCCATCCGGCGCAGCAGGTCGCGGTTGTCGGTGGCCATCTCCCCGCAGACGAAGAACACCGCGCGGACCCCGTGCCGGGAGAGGGTGTCGAGGATCCCCGGGGTGTAGCGGGGGTCGGGGCCGTCGTCGAAGGTGAGGACCATCTGGCCGGACCGGCTGGCTTCGGCGGGCAGTTCCAGGATGGGCCGGGTGCGGACGGCGGGCTTCACCGCGGGCGGCCGGGCCGGGGCCCCGGCCGTCATCGGCGTGAGCCGGTAGCTGTCGGGCGGAAGCCCCTTGGCGCGCAGGGCGGGGGCTCCGGGCGCCCCGCGGCCGGCCGTGCCCGCGCCGCCCGGTCCGGGCGCCGGGCCGGCCCCGGCGCCGCCGGCGGCCGGGGTGTCGCTTTCGCCACCGGTGATCAGCGAGGCGGCCGCCGCGACTCCGAGGAAGGCGGCGGTGCGCAGGAGCACGCGTCGCCCTACTGTCGGCTCGTCATTTTTCATTCTCAACTGGTATCAACCACTGCCGCGATGACACCGGGAGGCGCGAAGGCACCCGCTGCCCGTCACCCGCCCGGACCAGCCCGAAGGCCGTCCGGCCGCGCGATGGGTTCCCGGCGGCCCCGCGTGGGGTCCGGTCAGCCGCGGCGGACGAGCGGGAACGGAAGCGTCTCGCGGATCGTCAGCCCCGTGAGGAACATGACGAGCCGGTCCACGCCGATGCCGAGCCCCCCGGTCGGCGGCATCGCGTACTCCAGCGCGTCCAGGAAGTCGTTGTCGAGTTCCATCGCCTCGGGGTCGCCGCCCGCCGCCAGCAGCGACTGCTCGGTCAGCCGGCGCCGCTGCTCGACGGGGTCGGTGAGTTCCGAGTAGGCGGTGCCGAGCTCGGTGCCGAAGGCGACCAGGTCCCAGCGTTCCGCCAGCCGGGGGTCCTCGCGGTGCTGGCGGGTCAGCGGAGAGACGTCGGTCGGGAAGTCCTTGTAGAAGGTGGGCAGCCCGGTCTTCTCCTCCACCAGCCGTTCGTACATCTCCAGGACCACGTCGCCGCGGGTGTCGTCGGGCGCGTGGGGGACCCCGGCCCGGTCGCACAGCCGGCGCAGCGTCCGCTCGTCGGTGTCGGCGCCGACCTCCTCGCCCAGGGCGTCGCCGATGGCCCCGTACACCGTCTTGACCGGCCAGCACCCGGAGATGTCGTGGACGACGAGCTTTCCGTCGGCGTCGGCCTTGTGGGCGATGGGCGAGCCGAAGGCCGCGGTGGCCGCCCCCTGGATCAGCTCGCGCGTCAGGTCGAGCATGACGTCGTAGTCCGCGAACGCCTGGTAGGCCTCCAGCATGGTGAACTCGGGGTTGTGCTTGTGGGAGACGCCCTCGTTGCGGAAGGTCCGGCCCATCTCGAAGACCTTCTCCATGCCGCCGACGCACAGCCGTTTCAGGTACAGCTCGGGGGCGATGCGCAGGTACAGGTCGAGGTCGTAGGCGTTGATGTGGGTGCGGAAGGGACGGGCGTTGGCCCCGCCGTGGATCTGCTGGAGCATCGGGGTCTCGACCTCCAGGTAGCCGCGGTCCAGCAGTCCCTGGCGCAGGGCCTGCACGGCGCTGGAGCGGGCCCGTACGATGTCGCGCGCGCCCGGGCTGGCGACCAGGTCGAGGTAGCGGCGCCGGACCCGCGCCTCGGGGTCGGCGAGGCCCTTGCGCTTGTCGGGCAGGGGGCGCAGGCACTTGCCGGTCAGCTGCCAGGAGTGGACGACGACGGACAGCCGGCCGGTCTTGCTGGCGCCGACCTCGCCCGTGGCCACGACGTGGTCGCCGAAGTCGACCTGTGAGGTGAAGGACTCCAGTACCCCGGGGCCCGCCTCGTCGCGGGTGAGCATCAGCTGGGTGTCGCCGGTCCAGTCCCGCAGTACGGCGAACACGACGCCGCCGAGGTCCCGTACGACCATCACCCGGCCCGCGAGGGTGACCTGTTCCCCGGTACGGGTGCCGGGGAGGTGGCCGGAGTGGAGCTCCTCGAGGCGGGCGACGGTGTGGGTGCGCTGTGGGATGCCGACCGGGTAGGGGTCGGTGCCGGCCGCCCGGATCCGGTCCAGTTTGGCGTGCCGCACCCGGACCTGCTCGGGCAGCCGCTCGGCCGCCGCCCGCTCGCCGGCCTCTCCCGCCAGGTCCAGGCCGAGGGAGTCGATGGAGGGCAGGCCCTCGGTGGTGGCGGGCGCGGTGAGGCCCTTGGGGTGGGCGTTGCCCCACAGCTTGCGCATGCTCGGTACGGACACGAAGCCCTCGGCGATGCCGGAGGCGAGGCTGACCCGGGCGAGGGAGCCGGCGTCCTGGTAGCAGAGGAACCGCGGGTACCACTCGGGGCCGTACTTGACGTTCGAGCGGTACAGCGCCTCCAGCTGCCACCAGCGGGAGAAGAACAGCAGCAGCCTGCGCCACAGCCTGAGGACCGGCCCGGCGCCGATCCGGCCGCCCTCCTCGAAGGCGGAGCGGAAGACGGCGAAGTTGAGGGAGATCCGGCGCACGCCCAGCCCGGGGGCGGCGGCGCAGAGCTGGGCGACCATGAACTCCATGACGCCGTTGGGGGCGGTGCGGTCGCGGCGCATCAGGTCGAGGGAGATGCCGTCCTTGCCCCAGGGCACGAAGGACAGCAGGGCGATCAGCCGGCGCTCGGCGTCGAAGGCCTCGACGAGGAGGCAGTCGCCGTCGGCGGGGTCGCCGAGCCGGTCCAGGGCCATGGAGAAGCCGCGCTCTGTCTCGGTGTCGCGCCAGGTGTCGGCCCGCTCGACGATGGTGTGCATCTCCTCCTCGGAGAGGGCGGAGTGGCGGCGGATGACCGTGGTGGCGCCGGTGCGCCGGACCCGGTTGACGGCTTGCCGGGTGACGCGCATGTCGCGGCCGTCGAGGTCGAAGTGGGCGACGTGCAGGATCGCCTCGTCGCCGAGCTGGAGCGCGCCGAGTCCGGAGCGGGCGTACGCGGTCGCGCCGTCTTCGGAGGCGCCCATGACGGCGGGCTGCCAGCCGTAGCGGCGGGCCATGGCCAGCCAGGCGTTGATGGCGGGGGTCCAGGCGGCGGGGTCGCCGACCGGGTCGCCGCTGGCCAGGCAGACGCCGGCCTCGACCCGGTAGGTGACGGCGGCCTTGCCGTTGGGGGCGAACACGACGGCCTTGTCACGCCGGGTCGCGAAGTAGCCGAGGGAGTCGCTGCGCCCGTACGCGCCGAGGAGGGCGCGGATGCGGGGTTCCTCGTCCCCGTGCAGGGCGGCGGTCAGCCGCTGGGACCGGAAGAGGGTCGCGGCGGCGTTCAGCAGGGCGATCGCGCCGAAGAGGCCGAGCACGAAGGACAGCGGGCGCGGCGGGCGGCCGTCGAAGCGGCGGTCGGAGAAGAGGCCGCCGAAGACTTCCTTGGCGGCCCAGTCGAGCCACTGGTCCTTGGGCAGGGTCCCGGGGAACAGGGCCACCAGGCCCCATCCGGCGAGGACGGCGAGGAGCAGACCCAGGCCGAGGACGAGCAGGGCCCGCCAGAAGGCGCCGGGCCGGGAGGCTGCGTAGAACTCGCTGCGGGCGGCGAGCAGGAGGGCGAGGGCGGCGGCCGCGAGGGCCAGGGAGACGCCGCCGACCCAGTACTCGTCGTCCGCGATGAACAGGACGTCGACCAGGATCAGCAAGGCCAGATAGGTGACGACGATCCACCACGCGACCTTCTTGCGGGCGCCGAGGGCGGCGGCGAGCAGGAAGAGGAAGACGGCGTAGGCGAGGTTCGCGCTGACGGGGATGACGAAGTCGTCGAGGAAGCGCACGATGTGGCGCAGCAGACGGCGCAGCACCGGGGAGAGGGACAGGAGGGCGCACAGCAGCCCGAGCGTTCCGAAGAACGCCCCGAACGCGTCGGGGACCCGGTTCAGGAAGCGGCTGCGGGTCCCGCGGGTCTGCTCCGCGGCGGCACTCATGGTTCGCACTGTAGGGAGGGCCGGGCCGGTCCGCGCGCCGACGGGATAATCTCGGGGGCGTGACGGAGCACGTGGGTACGGGATTCGAACGCGGTACGGACGGTCCGAAGGTGATCCTGGCCGGGATCGACGGTTCGGACTCCTCGCTGCGGGCCGCGGCGTACGCGGCGGGGCTGGCCAGGCGGCAGAACGCGCTGCTGGCGCTGGTGTACGTGCAGCCGGTGATGGCGGCCGGGGCCTCGTTGGGGGCGCCGGTGTCGGACACGACCGGTGAGATCGCGGAGGGCCTCGTCGCGGAGATCCGTGCTGCCGCCGAGCGCCTGAGGGGCATCTTCGAGGTGCGCTGGCAGTTCCACACCTTCCGTGGCGATCCCTATGCCGGTCTGGTGCGTGCGGCGGAGGAGCTCAAGGCGGACGCGGTGGTGGTCGGGACGTCGGAGCAAGCCGGGCACCGCATCGTCGGCTCGGTGGCGGTCAGGCTGGTCAAGGCGGGCCGCTGGCCCGTCACCGTGGTGCCGTAACGGGCGGGGGCCGTTGCGGGGACGGGGGCCGTTGCGGGGACGGGGGCCTACTTGCCCATCGTGAGGCCGTCCTTCGCGGCGCCGCGGCTGAGGACGGCTTCGCTGATGGCGTCCTGGGCGGTTTCCCAGTCGTCCTGGCCGGGCTGCTTGGCGAGGGCAGCGGGGAGGTTGACGACCCGCCAGGGTGACTCGTCGGTCATCTGGGGGACGAACTCGGCCTTGGTGACCTGCCAGCGCTGTCCCGCGGCGGCCGGCGGGGCGAAGGTGAAGCGGCCGATGGAACCGTAGTTGCCGCGCGGGTCCCGTGCGCCGCTGTAGTTGAACATCTCGCCCGCCACCTGGTCGCCCATGCCGTAGATGATCCAGGTCCCGTTGACCTTCTCGTACGGCTGCGGAATGTGGGCGTGGGTGCCCAGGATCAGGTCGATGTCGGGTCGCCCGGCGGTCTGCGAGGCGGTCAGGGCCTTGCCCAGCGACAGCTGGGTCCCGTCCGGTTCGGTCTGCCACTCGGTGCCCCAGTGCACGCTGACCAGGACCACGTCCGCGCCCGCCTGACGGGCGGCCCGCGCATCCGCGATGATCTTCTCCTGCTTCATCAGGCTGACGGCCCAGGGCTGGCCCTCGGGCATCGGGTAGCCGTTCGTGTCGTAGGTGTAGGCGAGGTGCGCCACCTTCGCGGAGCCGGCCCGGTACACGGTGGCCGTGGCCGCTTCGGCCGCCGTCCGGGCCGAACCGGCGTGCTTCAGTCCGGCCTTGTCGAACTTGTCGAGCGTGCGCCGCACGCCGTCGGCGCCGTCGTCCAGGGTGTGGTTGGAGGCGGTGGAGCAGCCGTCGTAACCGGCCGCCTTGAGCCCGTCGGCGATCTCCGGCGGCGACTTGAAGGCCGGGTAGCCGGTGTACGGGCCGCCGTCCTCACCGTAGATGGTCTCCATGTGGCACAGGGCGAGGTCCGCGGCGGAGACCACCGGTCTGACGCCGGCGAACATCGGGCGGAAGTCGTAGCCGTCGCCCTCGGCGTCGGCGGCGCCCTGCCGGATGATCGAGGTGTGCGGCAGGACGTCGCCGCTCGCGACCAGCGTGAAGCCCTTGGCGCCGCCCGGGGCGGCGGCGGCACCACCGGTGGAGGACCCGGGGCCGTGGCTGCCCGCCGGCCGCGCCGGTGCGGACTTCCCGGTGGCGGAGCAGGCGGCGGCCGTGGCGGACAGCAGGAGGGCCGACAGGAGGGCGAGGGCCTGGCGGGTGCGCTGGGTCATCTGTACCGGCTCTCACTCGGAGGACACCCGGGACGGCTGGACACCCCGGCCTCGGATGACTCGTACGACTATCCGATGACCTGAATTCACAGAAGACGACTCGGCAAGTCAAGGAACGGCACCGGGCCGCCGGGCCGGTTCACCCCCATGGCCGTTCGCCGCGCCGTTCGACCGTTCACCGCCCGGCGCGGCCGCCCACCGGAGGACCGGGGGCCTTCGGCGCAACGGCGGCGCCGGACGGTTCCCGGGGCCGCCCCGCGCAGGTCAGGGTGGATCCGTCGGACCCCAGACGGGCGCCGGGACGCTCCCCGGGCAGACCCGGCGAACAGCGGAAGGAGCCACTCGTGCCGCCCTCCCCCACCCTCCTGCGCACGGATCCCGAGGCGCTGGCCGAACTCCAGCGCGACCACGGGCGGGCGCTGTTCGGCTTCCTGGTCGGCCTGACGGCGGGGGACGCCCAGCGGGCCGAGGATCTGGTCCAGGAGACGCTGGTACGGGTCTGGCAGCATCCGGAGGTGCTGGCCAGCGGGCACGACTCGATGCGGCCCTGGCTGTTCACCGTCGCCCGCCGCCTCGCGATCGACGCCCGCCGGGCCCGCCTGTCACGGCCCCAGGAGGTGGAGCCGGACGGGCTGGAGCAGGCGCCCGCCCCGGAGGACGCGGTGGCCGGGTCGGTGACGGCGATCGACGTCAGGCGGGCCGTGGGCGGTCTGGGACAGGAGCACCGCGAGGTGCTGATGCAGGTCTACTTCCGGGACCGGTCGGTGGCCGAGGCCGCCGCTGAACTCGGGATTCCGGCCGGAACGGTCAAGTCCCGTACGTACTACGCCCTGCGCGCCCTGCGCAAGGGCCTCCAGGGGTACGGGCTCGGCGCCTGAGGTACCGTCAAGGCTGACCGGGGCGCACCGGGGCGGAGCGCGGGCGATGGACCGGCACCCGGTCCGAAGAACGCCTCGAACGGACACGGACCGGACACAAGCCGCAGCAAAATCGGTACCAGTCCGTTCAAGTTGAGTAAACATCCTCCGCTCCGCGAGGCACTCGGTGAAGGCTCGGGACTGACGGCGGGAAGCTCGACACGCGGGAGAAGGTGGAACGGTGCGGCCCGAGGGTACGAACGGCACCAGTGACGGTGGCGGCGGTGGGCTGGCGGTGCCCATGGCGTGGCTCTACGCGGAGTACATCGCCGACGAGCTGCTGCGCACGGGCCGGCTGATCCCCGTCGGCACGCTGGAGTTCCGGTCCGGCCGGGACACGCTCGCGCTGACGATCTACCTCTCGGACGCGGCCGGCGAGCTCTCCGGGATCCGGGTGGTCTCACAGCTCGACGAGTGGCTGTCGCTCACCGCCTACGGGCACCCCTGGCGCGACTGGGTGGAGACCCGGTTCCTCCAGCTCGGCGAAGAAGCCAGGGAGGATGGCCGCGACGAGGACCCGGACCTGGAACTTGCCCGGGCGGCCTGGCGCTGGCTGGACCGCACGGAGCTGTTCGCGACCAACCTAGACCCGGGACGGCCCGGGCACCCCGGCCCCCAGGCGGCGCTGGACGAGAACGCCCGCGTCTGGACGCCGGCCTGGCAACTGGGTTTGCCGCTGGGGCACTTGGCGATGCACCTGTTCTGAGGCGCCGGCCCTCAGCGGTCCGCGGTCCGGGACCCGGGCGCCTCTGCCGGATCGGTGACCAGCCCGGTGAAATCGGCCTCGTTGCGCTCGGCCCGGGTCACGTAGCAGCGGGCGACGAGCCACATCACCGGGTACACGAGCAGGCCCAGCGCCACCCAGACCAGCGGGCCGGACGCGACCCGCGGCGCCAGGAACACCAGCGGCAGCCCGCCGACCAGCAGCGCGAGCGCGACCAGGGCCCAGAGCCCGGCCCGGAGCTGGCTGCGCATCAGGGCCCGCACGTAGGTGGCCCCGACGCTGGTCTGCTCGGATATCTCCGACCGCGCCGGCGTGTGCGCGGGCGCCCTGCGCCGCACCCCCCGGGCCACCCCGGTGACGACCTCCCGCCGGAACGCCGCCTGCTGCTCCTCGGCCATGGCCCCGGAGTCTACGCACCCGCCCCCGCCTTGGGGAGTCGCGCCTGCCGCCCCGGGAGCGCGGCTTGGCGCAACAGTGCCTCTTAGGGTGGCTGCCATGAGTACGAGGCCACGAGACACGCCGCCGGACGAACGCGAGCTCGGGCCTGGGCACGCCGAAGAGTGCGGCTCTTGGTTCCGCTGTTACTGGGACGAGGAGGACACCTGGTTCTGCTTCGAGGTCGACGCCGAGGGGTGGGTGGTCAGGCAGGTCGAACTCCAGGGCCCCGAGCTGCGGCCCATTGCCGCCGCCCGGGACACGGACCATGACGGGCGATACGGATTCACCGCCGAGAGGCCGGTCTCGGACTGGGAGGGCCACGGGCCGGAGCCGCTGACCGCTGAGCGGTTCGAGGAGGTGTGGGACGCGGCCCGGTCGTACCTAGCGGCCGGGGCCGGGCCTACTTGAGGAGGCGCGAGAGGCGGCGGTCCGCGAGGGGTTTGCCGCCCGTCTGGCAGGTGGGGCAGTACTCCAGCGAGGAGTCGGCGAAGGACACCGAACGGATGGTGTCCCCGCACACCGGGCACGGCTCCCCCGCCCGGCCGTGGACCCGCAGCCCGCTCTTCTTCTCGGCCTTCAACCGCCCCGCCGCCACCCCGTGCGCCCGCTCGACGGCCGCGCGCAGGGTGTCCCGGACGGCGTGGTGCAGGTGCGTCACCTGTTCCTCGTCGAAGGAGGCGGCCAGCTTGAACGGCGAGACCTTCGCGGCGTGCAGGATCTCGTCGCTGTAGGCGTTCCCGATGCCGGCGATGACGCTCTGATCGCGCAGCACCCCCTTGATCTGGCGCCGCTCCCCCGCCAGCAGGGCGGCGAAGGCGTCACGGTCGAAGCCGTCGGCGAGCGGGTCGGGCCCGAGCCGGGCGATGCCGGGGACCTCCTGGGGGTCGCGGACCACGTACACCGCTAGCCGCTTCTGGGTGCCCGCCTCGGTGAGGTCGAAGCCCCCGCCGCCCTCCAGTACGACGCGCAGCGCGAGCGGCCCCTTTCCGGGGCGCGGCGGCTGGGCGGGCAGGGTGTCCTGCCAGCGCAGCCAGCCGGCCCGGGCCAGGTGGGTGACGAGGTGGAGCTCGCCGATGCGCAGGGCGAGGAACTTCCCGTACCGGGTGGTGGACCCCGCCGGTCGGCCTTCGAGGGCGGTGAGCGGCGGTTCGTACGTCTTGAGCACGCTGACGGCGAGCGGGAGGACGCGCTCGACCACCCGCCCGGTCAGGTGCTCGTCGAGGAACTCCCTCAGGGCCTCGACTTCGGGCAGCTCCGGCATGCTCCCAGCGTGCCGCCACCACACGCGGAACGCGAGCCGTGCCCGGGGCCGGTCCCCGGCCGACCGACGCGGCCGGGTATGCGCGAAGCGGCGGGGCGGCCCGTGCACCGGAGTACCCCGCCGCGCGAACGCCAGGGCGCCTCCCGGCGGGAGGCATGCGCGGGACCCGAGGTGTGGCGGTGGCCCTGGTGCGCGGGAATCCGGCCACCGCCGGGGGCCCAGCGTCCGACGGCGGCTGGGGAACGAGGTGCGGCCCGGGCGGTCCGGTCCGGGGCGCTCCCGGCGGCAGCCGCACGGGCAGGCGCGGCCTACGTCAGCGCGAACTCGCACCACACGGACTTGCCGCTGCCCCGGGGGTCCACGCCCCAGACGTCCGCCAGCCGGTCCACCAGCATCAGGCCGCGGCCGGAGACCCCCGCCTCGCCCGCCTCGCGGCGCCGCGGCAGGGCACTGGAGCGGTCCTCGACCTCCACCCGGAGCCGGCGCCGGGGGCCGGGCAGGACCCGGAGCGTCACGATGGCGGGGCCGTCCGTGTGCATGAGGGCGTTGACGATCAGCTCGTCCGCGACCAGCTCGATCTCGTCGGCCCGCTCCCGCGCACCCCACGCGCGCACCGCCGCGCCGATCATGTGCCGGGCCGCGACCAGGGCCTCCGGGTCCCCCGGCGCCACGTGCTGTTGGAGCCGGCCCCCGCCCTGCGGCGCGTCGGGCACCTGGCGGCGCAGCAACAGCAGCGCCATGTCGTCGTCGCCGCCGCGCTCGTCGATGACCCCGCACAGCTGGTCCGCCAGTTCCTGAAGGTCCCCCGGGCCGGTGCGGATCAGCCCGGTCAGCTCGCCGATCCCGTCGTCGAGGTCCCGGCCCGGCTGCTCGACCAGGCCGTCCGTGCAGAGCAGAAGCGTTTCCCCGGGTTCCAGCTCCATCGTCGTGACCGCGTACTCCAGCCGGCCGAACTCCGCCGAGAGCCCGAGCGGCATCCCGCCCTCCGCGTCGATCCTGCGGCAGTCCCCCTCGCGGGTGCGCAGGAGCGGGTCGAGGTGCCCGGCCCGCACCAGCTGGAGCACGCCGGTCGCGAGGTCGGCCTCGACGTAGGTGCAGGTCGCGAAGCGGTCGGTGTCCAGCTCGTGCAGGAACACCGATGCCCGTGCCATGACGGTGGCGGGCGAGTGGCCCTCGGTGGCGTACGCGCGCAGCACGATGCGGAGCTGGCCCATCACGGCGGCGGCGTGGGTGTCGTGGCCCTGGACGTCGCCGATGACCGCCCCGACCCGGCCGCCGGGCAGCGGGATGACGTCGTACCAGTCGCCGCCGATGTCCTGGCCCATGCGCGCGGACCGGTAGCGGACCGCGATGTCCGCGCCGTGCACGGCCGGGATCCGACGGGGCAGCATCGCCTGCTGGAGGCCTTCGGCCAGGTCGTGTTCCTGCTCCAGCAGCATGGCCCGCTGCAGGCTCTGCGCGATGCTGCTGCCGAGCGCGACCAGCAGGTTCCGTTCCTCCTGGGTGAAGCCGTCCTTGTCCTGGTAGAGCAGTCCGATCGCGCCGATCGGGCGGGCCTGGGCGATCAGGGGCAGGTAGGCGGCCGCCGAGATGTCCATCGCGGAGATCTTCGCCCAGAGGCCGGGGTAGTCCTCGGCGAACTCCTTCGCGGATTCGAGGAAGCGGGGCTGGAGCGAGCGGACGACCTCGCTCATCGGGTACTGCTCGTCGATGCGGGTGTAGCGGGTGCCGGGGACGAAACTGCCTTCCGGTCCTTCGGCCACCAGGTGGATCCGGCCCGCTTCGACCAGTCCCATCACCATGCCCATCGAGCCGAGCCGCTCCAGGCCGTGCGCGTCGCCGAGCGCGTCGATGACGTCCTGGACGGTCCGGGCGTGCGCCAGGGCGGCGGTGGTGCTTTCGACCACCGAGGTCTGGCGGCGGCGCTCCTCGTCCAGGTCGAGGCGTTCCGCCGAGTGGCCGAGCTCCTCGGTCGCGTCCCGGACGATGCCGATGATCCGGTACGGGCGGCCGCCGGCGTCGCGCATGACGCGGCCCTGGGTGTGGGTCCAGCGGAGTTCGCCGTCGTGGCAGCGGATCCGGAAGTAAGCGCCGTAGCTGTCGGTGCCGCTCTTGAGGGCACTGGAGACGAGCGCGTCGAGCCGGGTCGCCTCGGCGGGCGGTACGCGGGGGCACAGGGACTCGGGCCGGCCGTCGTATTCGGCGGCGCTGGTGTCGAAGACCTCGAGGGCCGCCGGGTCCATGTGCATGAGACCGGTGAGCAGGTCCCAGTCAAAGCTGCCCATCCGGTTCAGCGCGAGCGACCGGTCCGGGTGCGCGGGCCAGTCGTCCGGGAGCGATACGGCGGTCGGCACCGGTCCACCATGACACACCGGCGGGTCAGGCGCTCTCCATGGAGGGGAAGGGGTCGAGGGGCTGCCGGGTGTCGGGCAGCGGGTACGGGTCGTAGGGCGCCGGCGAGTCGTATCCGTACGGGTCCGACTGCTCTGGCGGCACACCGTCGGGCCCGGTCGGCAGTCCGGGCTCGCCGGGCGGCGGAGCCGTGGGGTACTGGTCCGGCGGGAGGCCGGAGCCGCCGTCCGGCGGCGTGTTCGGGGGGACGTCTTGCGGCAGGTCCTGCGCGGGGCCGTTGGGCAGGTCCGGGGGGAGCCGGGGCGGGGCCTCGGAGGGCGGCGGCTGCTTGGGCAGCGGCTCGGCCGGCTGGACCGGCCTGGTCCGCCCGGCCGGTCCGCCCGGTTCGGACGGCCCGGCCGGGCCGTCCGGGGCCGCGGGTCCCTCGGGCGTGGGCGGAGCGCTCGGGATGCTTTCGGCCGGGTCGTAGGGCGGCAGCCCCTGGGGGGTCCGGTCCTGGGCGCCGTCGTCGCCGGTCTTGCGCTCCAGCCAGGTGTTGTCGGCGAGGTTCACGAGCACCAGGTGTTCCAGCTGCTGGACGGTCGGCTCGATGACGATGACCTGGTTGGCCTGGTAGCCGTTCCAGGGCTCGCCCTTGATCACCGGGTTCCCCTTGGGGGCGCGCGGCGAGGAGAGGGGATGGCCGGAGCCGCAGCGGACGCGCGGCAGGCCGTGGCCGTCGACGAGCACGGCCGTCCCGGCCTGGAGGACGGACTGGAAGGCGTCGGCCCGGCCGTCCCGGAAGCCGTGGCCGGTGACCCGGGTGTCGGCGCGCAGCACGACCGGGGTGAGTTCGCGCAGGAAGTCCCCGATCTTGTTCTGGGCGACGCCGGAGGCCTCGGCGAAGGCACCCGCCTTGGCGTTGTCGGCGGTGATGAGGCTCGACTGGTGTTCCACGTCGCAGCTGCCGAGCCGCTGGACGCCGCCGTAGAGACCGGGTGTCGCGGCGTTGACGGTGCGGATGCCCTGGCCGCTCGGGTTGGGCAGCGGGGGCTGGGCGGGGGCCGATTCCCCGGTGGCGGTGGAGGTGGTGAAGGGGTCCGGTCCCGCCGAGCCGACGGGCTGGAGGTGGAGCTCCTGGGCCTGCGGGCCGGGGGCGCTGACGGGCTCCTCGGAGCCGCCGCAGGCGGTGGCGAGCAGCCCGAGCAGGCCGACCGCCGTGAAGAGCGTTGTCCGGGCCGGGGCATGACGGCGCGGCGCCTGACGGGATGTCGGTGCGTGCTCGTCGCTCACGAATTTCTCCCTTTTCGCCCCGGTTGCTCCCTCTTGTCTGCCGCATCCGAGTCGGCACCGCAACCGGAGCGCCGACCCACTCCTTGAACATGTTCAAAGAACCGCGTAGGGTCGCGATCGCGACTTGAACGCGTTCAAGAACGTTCGGCGCACCGAACCCGGGAGTGGCCGTGACGGTACTCGTGAACCTGATCGTCACGCTCGGCATGCTCTACGTCGTCCCCACCGGCCTGCGCCTGATCGACCCGGCCGGGTTCCGCCGCACCGCCCGGCTCTGGCCCCTGCTCGCCGCGCCCGGGGCGCTGTGCCTGTGGCTGCCGCGCGGCGCGACGGCCACGGCGCTCGCGGCACTCTACGCGGCCGCCACCCTGGCCCTCGCGGCCAAGGCCCCGGCCCGGCTTCTCCGGACCCTCCGGCGCACCCGGAGGCCCGCGCCCGCCGAGGCCGCGGTGCTCACCGCGCTCGTCTCGCCCGCCGTCGCCGGCAGCGCCCTCGTCGCGGAGCGCGCCGGATACCGGCTCTTCGGCTTCCACCTGGACGTCCTCGCGCTGACCGTGCCGCACTTCCACTTCGCCGGGTTCACCACCGCCCTGGTCGCGGGCCTGGTGTGCCGCGCGGCCGGAGCCGGCCGCCCGCCCGGGGCGGGTCCCGGGGCCTACGCGGCCCTGGCCCGCTGGGCCGCGTACAGCGTGCCCGCCGGCACACTGCTCGTCCTGCTCGGCTACTTCATCGGCGACTGGGCCGAACTGGTCGGGGCCGTGGTGCTGACCACCGGGATGTGGGCGGTGGCACTGACCACCTGGCGCGGGATCCGGCCCGGCGCCCGCGACCGCACCACCCGCACGCTCCTCGGCGCCTCGGCGGGGGTCCTGGTGGCCACGATGCTGCTCGCCCTGTGGTGGGCGACCGGCGAGGCCACCGGGATCAGCCACCCGACCCTGACCTGGATGGCCGCGACCCACGGCCTCGGGAACGCGCTCGGCTTCGCCCTCTGCTCGCTGCTGGCCTGGCGCCGGCTCACCATGGACCGACAGGAGATGACCCGATGACCCGACTCATGAGCACCGGCAGCGCCGGCCGCGGCACCCTCAGCTACCCGGAAAGGGGCGCGACGGAGCACCGCCCGCTGCCCGACGGGTACCACCACCTGCACCACCGGACCCGGATCGGCCACGGACAGGCCGTCTTCGAAGCCGCCGGGACGGCGGTGACCACCTTCCGCGCCCACCGCACCTCGGGCATGCGGATCCGGGCGGAGGCGGGCGCGGTGCGCCCCGGCGCGCGGGTGACGGTCGGGATCGGCTTCGGCCCCCTGCGCATCGACGCGCCCTGCCTGATCCTGCGCACCGCGTACGAGAGCGCCCGCGTCGGCTTCGCCTACGGAACCCTGGTGGGCCACCCCGAATCCGGCGAGGAGTCCTTCATGGTGCTCATGGACCCCGACGGCACCGTGTGGTTCGAGGTGACCGCCTTCAGCCGCCCCGCCCGCTGGTACACCCGCCTCGGGGGCCCGGTGGTCCCCTTCCTCCAGCTGTCCTACGCCCGGCTGCTCGGCCGCACCGTGCGCAAGCTGGCGGCCGGGGCCGCCACCGCCTGATACTGGAGGGGATGGACTGGTTCACGGCGCCCGGCTACTGGTTGGGCCGGCTGGTCTTCCAGCGGGCCCTCGCCGGTGTCTACCTCTGCGCCTTCACCGCCGCCGCCCTCCAGTTCCGTGCCCTGATCGGGGCGCACGGCATGCTCCCCGTGCCGCACTACGTGCGCCACGTCCCCTTCCGGCGGGCCCCGAGCCTGTTCCAATGGCGCTATTCGGACCGGCTCTTCGCCGGCTGCGCCTGGGCCGGTGCGGCGCTGGCCGCCGCGCTCCTGGCGGGCGCCGGCGACGCCGTGCCGCTGGGGGCGGCGATGGGGATGTGGGCCGTGCTGTGGCTGCTCTACCTGTCGATCGTGAACGTGGGGCAGACCTGGTACTCCTTCGGCTGGGAGTCGCTGCTGCTGGAGGTGGGGTTCCTCGCCGTCTTCCTCGGCAACGCGCGGACCGGGCCGCCGGTGCTGGTGCTGTGGCTGCTGCGGTGGCTCGTGTTCCGGGTGGAGTTCGGCGCCGGGCTGATCAAGTTGCGGGGCGACGCCTGCTGGCGCAAGCTGACCTGCCTCTACTTCCACCACGAGACGCAGCCGATGCCGGGGCCGCTGAGCTGGTTCTTCCACCACCTGCCGAAGCCGCTGCACCGGGTGGAGTGCGCCGCGAACCACGTGACCCAACTGGTCGTCCCGGTGCTGCTGTTCACGCCGCAGCCGGTGGCCTCGTACGCCGCCGGGATCATCGTCGCGACGCAGCTGTGGCTGGTGCTTTCGGGCAACTTCGCCTGGCTGAACTGGATCACGATCGCGCCGGCGCTGTCCGCCGTCGACTTCACGGGCCTCACCGGACCGCCCCCGGCGGCGGCCTCGCGCCCGGCGCCGCTCTGGTACGCGGTCCTGGTGTGCGCGGTGACCGCGCTGGTGCTCGTCCTCAGCCGGCATCCGGTGGCCAACATGCTCTCCCGGCGCCAGGTGATGAACCGCTCCTTCGACTCCCTGCACCTGGTCAACACGTACGGGGCCTTCGGCACGGTCGGCCGGATCCGCGACGAGGTGGTGGTGGAGGGCACCGCCGAGCAGGCACCCAGGGCGGACGGCGACTGGCGCGAGTACGGCTTCAAGGGCAAGCCGGGCGATCCGCGGCGCGTCCCCCGCCAGTACGCCCCCTACCACCTGCGGCTGGACTGGCTGATGTGGTTCGCGGCGCTCTCCCCGGGCTACGCGCGGGACTGGTTCGGGCCGTTCGTGGAGCGGCTGCTGTCGAACGACCGGGACACGCTGCGGCTGCTGCGCCACAACCCCTTCCCGGACGCGCCGCCGGTGTACGTGCGGGCGAGGCTCTACCGCTACCGGTTCACCACCTGGCGCGAACTCCGCGAGACCGGCGCCTGGTGGCACCGCACCCTGCTGCGCGAGTACCTGCCGCCCACGCGTCTCGCCGAAGCGGCCTGGTCAGAGCCCGAGTAGCGCCGCCTCCCGCTCCGCCGAGACGCCTTTCAACGGCCGGTCGGGGCGGTGGGGAGCGACCCCGCCGAGGGACCGGAGCCAGGTCCAGGTGTCGGCGACGGTCTCTTCGACCGGCCGGCACGTCAGGCCGGAGGCCAGGGCCTTGGTGACGTCCGCGCGGCACATGAAGTCGTGGAGTCCGCCCGGCGGCAGCCAGGCGGGCAGTTCCGTCCACGGCTCGATGCCCGCCGCCTCGATCACGTCCGGACCGGTCCAGCGCAGCTCCGCCCCGCCTCCGGTGACGGCCGCGCAGGCCTCCAGGAGACCGGCCGTCGTGGCGTGCCCGGGTGGGCAGACCAGGTCGTACGCGCCGCCGTGCCCGGCCGGGGCGGCCCCCAGCGTCCAGCGCGCGAGGTCGCGGACGTCGATGTACTGGAGCGGAAGGTCACGCGGGCCCGGGGCGAGCATCGGCCCGCCCCGGGCGGCGCGGTTCAGCCACCAGGGCAGCCGGCCGACGTTCTCGTACGGGCCGAGGATCAGCCCGGCGCGCACGAGCAGGGCGCGCTCGCCGAAGGCGTCGAGGGCGGCGAGCTCACCGCCCCGCTTGTCCTCGGCGTAGGCGGTGGCCTCCGCGTCGGGCGAGCCCGCCACGAGCGGGCCGTCTTCGGCCAGGCCGGCCGGGGCCGGGTAGGCGTACACCGAGCGGCTGGAGATGTACACGTACCGTCCGGCGCGGCCCGCGAGCAGCCGGGCGCTGTCACGCACGGCGGTGGGGGCCCCGCTCCAGGTGTCGACGACGAGGTCCCACTCCCCCTCGGCGAGCGCGGCCAGGCCGCCGGGGGCGGTGCGGTCCCCGTGCAGGACGGAGGTGCCCGCCGGGGGCGGGTGGTGTCCACGGTGGCAGACGGTGACGTCCCAGCCCAGGTCCACGGCCTCTTCGGTGAGGGCGCGTCCGACGAATTCGGTGCCGCCCAGCATCAGCAGTCTCATGCCGGTCAGCCTGCCCGCCCGGCCCGGGGCCCGGAACCCTTGATCGCCCTCAGCGATGACGCCCAGGGCGTACCCGGTGCGGGAACCTCGCACGGACGAGCGGCGCCCCCGCCGCCGAGCCGGCGCGGGGGCGCTGTGTCGCCGGGACCGTCAGTCGATGCCGGGCAGGATGTGCGGCTCCGCCAGGTCGTCCTCGTAGCCCGCCAGCCGGATCGGCGCGGACCGGGCCCACACTTCGAGGCTGCCGAGTTCGGCGGAGCGGGTCTTGCCCTGCCACCCCGACCGTTCCAGCAGGACCTGGTCGGACTTCGTCAGTTCTGTCACCGCGCACTCCTTTGTGTCGCGTAACCCGGCGGGCGAACCCCGCGCCGGGCAGGAATAAAGGGATACCGGACGCGGTGGCGCCGTGATGGAGCGAGGGAGGGCCGTGGTGGGGCCCTTTCATGCGCTCAAGAGTACACATATGAGCGGGGCCCCGCTCGATGGAAAGGCAAAATTCACTCCTGTCCTCTTGTCTTTCCCCCGAGTTCAGGAAGTCGTGGCACGGCGCGTCGCCGGCGGATGCTCTGCTCGGGCCGTACGTGCGGTCGCGAGCGAAGGAGCGGTGACGAGGTCCGAGGTGCCGGAAGTGGACGGTGTCGAGGGACTGATGGAACTGCTGCACGCCTGCCGCGGGGCGTGGGACACCCCGGACCGCAGCGGCGATCCGGTGGACCTGCACGACCACGGGCTGCAGACGGCGGCGCTGCTGCGCCGGTCGCACCCCTCCGACAAGGAACTCCAGGTGGCGGGTCTGGTGCACGACCTGGGCAACCTGCTGGTCCCTGGGGACGACGCGGAACACGCCGGCCACGCGGCGCGGGCCGTCCGGCCGCTGCTCGGAGCCCGGGTGGCGCAGCTGGTCCGGCTGCACGTGCCGGCGAGGCGCTACCCGGCCACCACCGGGCCCGGGCGGGCCCTGTCCCCGCAGAGCGCGCTGACCCTGCGCGAGCAGGGCGGCCTGATGGACCGGGCGGAAGTCCGGGCGTTCGAGGCGGACCGGGACGCCGCGGCCGCGGTGATCCTGCGCCAGGCCGACGACGCGGGCAAGGTGGTCGGGCTGGACGCGGGCGTGATGGAGGACTGGCGGCCGGTGCTGCAGCTGGCGGCAGCCGGGCAGTTCGCGCGCACGACGGCCCGGCGGACCGGCTGATACGGCGGCGCCCCGGCCTCCGCACGGGAGGGCCGGGGCGCGCGGGCGGGGCGACTGCCTACCAGTTGGCGGGCGCGTAGTCCTTGAGGAAGACGCCGTACAGGTCCTCGCCGGCCTCGCCGCGGACGATCGGGTCGTAGACCCGGGCCGCGCCGTCCACCAGGTCGAGCGGGGCGTGGAAGCCCTCCTCGGCGAGCCGGACCTTGTCCGGGTGCGGACGCTCGTCGGTGATCCAGCCGGTGTCCACGGCGGTCATCAGGATCTGGTCCTTCTGGAACATCTCCTGGGCGCTGGTGCGCGTCAGCATGTTCAGGGCGGCCTTCGCCATGTTGGTGTGCGGGTGCCCGGCGCCCTTGTAGCCGCGGCTGAACACACCCTCCATCGCGGAGACGTTGACGACGTAGCGGCGGTCCGCCCCCGCCGCGGCCATCGCCGGACGCAGCTTGCTGATCAGGATGAACGGCGCGGTGGAGTTGCACAGCTGCACTTCGAGGAGCTCGATCGGGTCGACCTCCGAGACCGTCTGGATCCAGCTGTTCGTGTCGTGCAGGTCCGGGACCAGGCCGCCCGCGTCGATGGCGGTGCCGGCCGCGATCCGCTCCAGGGACGCGGAGCCGGAGACCAGCGCGAGCTCGGTGACGTCCTGGGCGGTGAGCTTCTCGCCCTTGCCCGTCGGCAGGGCCGCGACCCGGTCGACGGTGCCGCTGCCGAAGGTGCCGATCACCTCGGCGCAGGGCAGCTCACCGGCCGGGAGCGGGGCGCTCTCGGCGGCGACCAGCTCGCTGTAGGCGCCCGGCGAACGGCGCACGGTCTGGGCGGCGTTGTTGATCAGGATGTCGAGCGGGCCCTCGGCGGCGACGGAGTCGGCGAGCGCGACGACCTGCGCCGGGTCCCGGAGGTCGATGCCGACGATCTTCAGCCGGTGCAGCCACTCGGAGCTGTCCGGCATCGCCTTGAACCGGCGGATCGCGTCGCTGGGGAAGCGGGTGGTGATGGTGGTGTGGGCGCCGTCGCGCAGCAGCCGCAGCGCGATGTACATGCCGATCTTGGCGCGGCCGCCGGTGAGCAGGGCGCGGCGGCCGCTCAGGTCGGTGCGGGCGTCGCGGCGCGCGCGGTTGAAGGCGGCGCAGTCCTGGCACAGCTGGTGGTAGAACGCGTCGACCTCGACGTAGCGCGTCTTGCAGATGTAGCAGGAGCGCGGGCGCTGGAGTATCCCGGCGATCGGGCCCTTGGTGGCGGCGGTCAGGGCGTTGCCCTGGGTCTCGTCGTCGATGCGCTCGGCGGAACCGGTCGCGGTCGCCTCGGTGACGGCCTTGTCGTTGGCGGTCTTGGCGGCGCGGCGCTCCTGCCGGCGGCGCTGCTTGACCGTGCGGTAGAGGCCCGCAGTGGCGCGGCGCACGGTGACGGCGTCCGGGTGGTCCACGTCGAGCTTGTCGAGCTCGTCGAGGACGCTGAGGCAGAGGGCCAGCCGGTCGGGATCGATGCCCGGGCCGTACGCCGGGGCGTCGTCCACGGTCACGTGGTTGTCTTCGGTCACCGTCATGGCCGCTGCCGTTCCTTGATCACTCGTCCGCATCCGCCTGCTGCGGAAGTCCTCAAAACCGCAACTGTACGGAGGCCACGCGCCCCGCACCAAACCCGTGGCCGGCCTCCTCACGGAGCGCGAGGAACCGTCACCCTGCGGATGGCCGGAAACGGGTCGCCGGGAAGGGGCCGACCCGGCCCGGCACGGGTGGGACGGGGGCCGGAATAGGCCGACCGGGTGGGGCATTGTGCACAGCATGAGTGCACTGGCACTGTCGGTCCTGCTCTGCCTGGCGTCGGCTGTCGCGTACGCCGCGGGCGCGATCGTCCAGGAGCACGTCGCGGACGGTTTGCCGGACCGCCCCTACGCTCCGCTGCACCGGCCCGTCTGGTGGGCGGCGGTGGCCCTGAACGGCCTCGGGGCGGCGCTGCACGTGGTCGCGCTGGCCTACGGGCCGCTGAGCCTGGTGCAGCCGCTCGGGGCGCTGACCATCGTCTTCGCGCTCCCGATGGCGGCCGTTTTGGTACACCGCCGGGCCGGTGCGGCGGCCTGGCGCGGGGCGGTGCTGGCGACCGTCGGGCTGGCCGGGCTGCTGGCGCTGACCGGGGGTGACCGCGACGCCGGACGGACCCTGGCGGGCGGCGAGCGGGGCCTGCTGCTGATCGTGACGGGCGCCGCGGTGGCGGCGCTGGTCGTGGCGGCGCGCCGGATGCAGCGGGCCGTGCTGCGCGGCGTGCTGCTGGCCACGGCCTCGGGCACGGCCTTCGGCATGGCCTCGGTGTTCACGAAGTCGGCGGCCGACGGCTTCTCCGCGGACGCGCCGGCCGCCCGGTGGCCCGACCTGCTGGCCATCGCGGTCCTGGCGTGCGGCGGGCTGCTGCTGTCGCAGGCGGCCTACCGGGGTGCCGGGCTCACGGCGCCGCTCGCCACGCTGACGGTGGTCAACCCGGTGGTGGCCGCGATGGTCGGGCTCACCCTGTTCGACGAGGGCTTCCGGTACGGGTACGCGGGGACGGCGGCGGCGCTGGTGAGCGCCGTGGTGGCGGCGGCCGGCCTGGTCCTGCTCACGGCCGTGCCGCCGCACGTACGGGGGTCAGATGTCGGCGCCGCGCCCGCGGAGGTACTTGAGGGGGTCGATGTCGGTGCCGTACCCGGGCCCGGTGCGCATCTCGAAGTGGAGGTGCGGTCCGGTGGTGTTGCCGGTGGAGCCGGAGCGGCCGATGCGCTGACCGCCGGAGACCTGCTGCCCGGCCTTGACCCCGAGGGCGGAGAGGTGGGCGTACTGGGAGTACCGCCCGTCGGCGTGCCGGATGACGACTTGGTAGCCGTACGCCCCGGCCCAGCCGGCCGAGAGGACCGTGCCGGGGCCGACGGCCTTGATGCTGGTGCCGGTCGGCACCGGGAAGTCGACGCCGGTGTGGTAGCCGCTGGACCAGGAGGAACCGGCGACGCGGTACGCCGTGCCCATGGCGGCGTCGACGGGAGCGGAGAAGCCGCCCGTCGCCGTCTTCTCCTTCGCTGACGCCGACTCCGCCGGCTTGGCCTGCTCGGGCTTGGCCCGCTCCGGTTCGGGGGCGGCCGGCTGTACCGGCTTGACCGGCTCGGCGACCCGCGGCGGCTTCTCCGGGTTCGGGGCGGGCGGCGCGACGGGGGCGGTGGTGACGCGCAGGGTGAGCCGCTGTCCGGGGAAGATCAGGTCCGGGTTGCCGCCGATGGTGGCCCGGTTGGTCTCGTACAGGGCCTGCCAGCCGCCCTCTACGTGCTGGCCGGTGGCGATCGCCGAGAGCGAGTCCCCGGGCGCGACGACGTACGGGTTCGGCAGGACCGGGGTACCGGTGGGGCGGAGCGCGCCCGGGGCCTGGGCCTGGACGGCCGCGGGGGCCGTCTGCTGGCGCGGGATCACGGCGGGCGCCGGGCCGGGGGCCGGACCGCTGCGGCTGAGCCCGGCCTGCGGGCCGCAGGCCGGCCAGGCGCGGGGCCCCTGCCCCTTGAGCGCCTTCTCGGCGACCGCGATCTGCTGCTCCTTGGTGGCCAGGTCGGCGCGGGCCGCGAAGGCGGTGCCGCCGAAGGCGCGCCAGGTGCTCTGGCTGAACTGCAGCCCGCCGTAGTAGCCGTTGCCGGTGTTGATGTGCCAGTTGTTGGTCGACTCGCAGGCGGCGACCTTGTTCCAGGTGTCCTCGGAGGCCGCGTGGGCGGCCCCGGCGCCGATCAGCGGGAGCGCGATGCCCGCGCCACCGGCGGTGACTGCGAGCGAGGCGCGGTTGATGCTGCTCGGCTGGTACCGGCGGTGCCGGCCCCGTACACCCATGGGAGCCCCCCCTTGAAGACGTGCCGGAACCGCACAAGCTAACGGCGCCGGTGGAGGCTGACAATAGCGACAACCGGCTGTCTTCGAGGGGGAATTGACGCTTTACCCGCGACCCAGCGGCCCCGGCTGCGGGATCGGGGCCGGCCCGGGGGGCGGCGGCACCGGATCGGGCTCCGGGACGGGCCCCGGGACCGGGGGCACGGGCCGCGGCACGGGGTCGGGCTCCGGGAACGGCCCGGGCCCGGGCGGGGGCGCGGGCACCGGATCGGGCTCCGGGGCTGGTGGCTGCGTCTGGTCTTCGTCGAGCACCGTGAGGTTGAGCACCATAGGCCGCACCTTCCCCGGAACCGGGCGGGTACGCCCGCCGGCGCCCTACCGGTCCTGCGGGCCCAGAGCGGCGGCCAGCCCGGTGGCGGGGCTGCTCAGGACGGGGATGGCCGTCGTGAGCAGATCCGCCGCGCCGGCCATCGAGGCCTGGGCGAGGACGATGACGTCCGCGTCGGCGACGGTGTCCGCCTCACGGGCCACCCGGGCGAGGTACCCGGCGGTGTCCCCCGCTTCGAAGCGCTGCCACGCCCCCGCGACCAGGCGGGTACGGACGGCCACGGGCCGCCCGGGGGCCTCCTGCTCCAGCAGCTCGACCGTCGGGGCGAGGGTGGACGCGACGGCGGCGAGTACGACGATCCGCGGACCGGTGCGCACGGCCTCGGCCGCCATCGGCCGGTCCACGCGGAGCACGGGCCGGCCGATGACCGGCCCGAGCGACTCGGCGACGGCCCCGATCGTCGAGCAGGTGACCAGCACCGGCCCCGCGGTCCCGGCGAGCGCGTCCCGCACGCCGGGAGCCACCGATTCGGGCCCGTGCGTACGGGCCCGCTCCAGCAGCTCGGGGACCACGAGGTGCCGCAGTACGGCTCCGGGGTGGCCCCGGTCCCGCAGTGCGTCGAAGACCGGAACGTGCACCGGGGAGGTGTGCAGCAGGGTCAGGGAGCCGCCGGTCACCAGAGGTCGGAATCGGCGCTCAGCTGCGCCTTCGCCGCC
Source organism: Streptomyces sp. NPDC054883 (assembly GCF_053610645.1). Classification (NCBI taxonomy): domain Bacteria; kingdom Bacillati; phylum Actinomycetota; class Actinomycetes; order Kitasatosporales; family Streptomycetaceae; genus Streptomyces; species Streptomyces sp. NPDC054883. Next base: position 73,042 of record NZ_JBSGYT010000031.1, read on the forward strand.
TCGACCAGCTCGGCGGGGGCCGCCGGCGCCTGGTCGGGGTGTTTGGCCGCCCAACTCGCCGCGTAAGGGCACAGCGGGACCACGGGAACCCCCTCGGCCGCGGCGATCCCGTAGAAGGTCCGCACGAGCTGTCCGCCGATGCCACGGCCCTCGTGGCCCGGCTCGACGATGGTGTGGACGGCCACCAGCGCGCGGGGGTCCCGGGCCAGCACGAAGTACGCGATGAAACCGATCACCGCCCCGCCCTCGACGGCCAGCAGCCGCCCGCCCTTGCGGTCGTCCTCGAACTCGATCGCCCGGTTCTCGGCCATGCTCCCCCGCTCTCCTCAGACAGCCACCGCGTGGGGGCTGCGCTCCTGGTCCGTTCCGGGAACCGGGGCGGAGGGATCCGCCCCGAGCTCGACGATCCGGTTGTCCGCGTCGACGTGTACGACGCGCGGCTTCATGGACCGGGCCTCGGCGTCCTCGACCTGCGCGTAGCTGATGAGGATGACCAGGTCGCCCGGGTGCACGAGGTGCGCGGCGGCGCCGTTGATCCCGATGACCCCGGACCCCCGCTCCCCCTCGATGACGTACGTCTCCAGCCGGGCCCCGTTGGTGATGTCCACGATGTGGACGAGCTCCCCCGGCAACAGATCGGCGGCGTCCAGCAGATCGGCATCTATGGTCACGGACCCGACGTAATGCAGATCGGCCTGGGTGACGGTGGCCCGATGGATCTTGGACTTGAACATGGTGCGCAGCATCGAGTAACTCCCGGTTCGTCTGCTCCCTGCCCGCGTGCGCAGGTCAAGGGCGGTCCCCGGAGCCTACAACGATCGGCATGTCCGGTGATATGTCTTCCGACGCGCGGTCAAGCCGGTTCGGGGCTGCCGGCCGGTGGCCGGCGCTCCCCGCTGCCGACGCCCGGAAGAGGTTAGAAAATGGAGTATGGGCGACTTCCTGGGTGATTTCCGGCGTTGGCTGCTCGGCTTGACCACAAGCACTTCCGCTCCCCCTCGGCAGCCCCGCCCAAGGCACCGCACGGCGCATCGGGAACACCCCCGGCCGCCGGGGGGAACGGCGCGGCGGCCGCAGGGCCTGTCCTCCCTGCTGAGCGTGCGCAGCGTGGCCGGAGAGGTGTTCCTCCTGCAGTTGGCCGTCGTGGTGCTCCTGGTCGCCGCCGCGGTGACCGCGCTCGTGGTGCAGGCCCGGAGCGCCGCCATGCTGGACGCCCGGCACCGTACGCTCGCCGCCGCCGGCACGTTCGCGGAATCCCCGGGAATCGTCCCGGCCCTGCGCAGCCCCCATCCGAGCGCGGTGCTCCAGCCGCGCGCGCAGGCGGCCCGGAAGATCTCCGAGGTCGACGGCATCAACGTGTACACGCTCGACGGCCTCACCATCACCCACAGCGACCCGCGGCAGATCGGGAAGCACGTGATCGGGCCCTTCTCCAAGGCGGCGGCCGGCAAGTCCTTCACCGAGACGTTCGAAGGGTCCCTCGGTCAGTCCGTGGTCTCGGTGGTCCCCGTCAAGGATCCCGACGGCCGCGTCATCGCCGTCGTCTCCTCGCCGGTCACGGTCCAGAACGTGCAGAACATGGTGAACCGGCAGCTGCCGGTCGTCCTCGGCAGCGCGGCCGTGGTGCTGGGCCTGTCCGCGGGCGGGACGGCTCTGGTGAGCCGTCGGCTGCTGCGCCGGACCCATGGCCTCGGACCTGCCGAGATGACGAGGATGTACGAGCACCACGACGCGGTGCTGCACGCCGTGCGGGAGGGCGTACTGATCGTCGGCAGCGGCGGACGGCTGCTGCTGGCCAACGACGAGGCGCGGCGGCTGCTGGACCTGCCGGCGGACGCGGAAGGGCGCCCCGTCACGGACCTGGGCCTGGAGGCCGGGATCGCGGCGCTGATCGCATCGGGCCGGTCCGTGACCGACGAGGTGCACATGGCGGGCGATCGGCTGCTGGCGGTGAACATCCGGCCCACCGCGCCCTACGGGCAGGCCGGGACCGTCGTCACGCTGCGGGACACCACCGAGCTGCGGGCACTCACCGGCAGGGCCGAGGTGGCCCGCGAACGGCTGAAGCTGCTCTACGACGCGGGCGTGCAGGTCGGAACGACACTGAACGTGGAGCGCACCGCGCAGGAGCTGGCGGAGGTGGCGGTGCCGCGGTTCGCCGACGTGGTCACGGTCGACCTGCTGGACCGCGTGCTGCACGGCGAGGAGCCGCCCGAGGAGAGCACCGAGATGCGCCGCGCCGCCGCTGTCGGCCTGCAGGGCGACCATCCGCTCTATCCCGTCGGCGAGCTGATCCGGTTCGTTCCCAGCAGCCCCATGGCCGTCGGACTGGCCGGCGGCCACGCGGTGCTGGAAGCGGACCTGCGCGCCACCCACGGCTGGCGGGACCAGGACCCCGCCAACGCCGTACGGATCCTCGACCGCGGCATCCACTCCCTGATCTCCGTGCCCCTGCAGGCCCGGGGCGTGGTACTCGGCATGGCCGGCTACTGGCGGGCCCAGGACTCCCCGCCGTTCGACGAGGAGGACGTGTCCTTCGCCGAGGAGCTGACCGCCCGGGCGGCACTGTCCGTCGACAACGCCCGCCGTTACACCCGCGAGCACACCATGGCCGTCACCCTGCAGCGCAGCCTGCTGCCCCGGGGCGTACCGGAGCAGTCCGCCGTCGAGGTCGCCCACCGCTACCTGGCCGCCCAGGCCGGGGTGGGCGGTGACTGGTTCGACGTCATCCCGCTGCCCGGCGCCCGAGTGGCCCTGGTGGTCGGCGACGTCGTCGGGCACGGTCTGCACGCCGCCGCGACCATGGGCCGCCTGCGCACCGCCGTGTACAACTTCTCCACCCTCGACCTGCCCCCGGACGAGCTGCTGAGCCACCTGGACGAGCTGGTCGCGCACATCGACACGGACCAGCAGGAGTGGCAGGGGATCACCGGGGCCACCTGCCTGTGCGCCATCTACGACCCCGTCTCGGGGCAGGTGACGGCCGCCGCCGCCGGACATCCGGGCCCGGCGCTGGTCGGCCCCGACGGAACCGTGTCCTTCCCCGAGGTGCCCGTCTCCCCGCCGCTGGGGCTGGGCGCGGGCCTGCCCATGGAGACCATGACCGCCATCCTGCCGGAAGGCTCCCGGCTGGCACTCTTCACCGACGGGCTGATCGAGAGCCGCGACCGCGATCCGGACACGGCCCTGGCAGCGCTGCGCGCCGCCCTGGCCGGACCTGCCCGCACCCCGGAGGAGACCTGCACGGCGGTGATCGAGGCGATGCTGCCCGCCAGACCCGCCGACGACGTCGCGCTGCTGGTGGCCCGCACCCGCCGGCTGGACCCCGCGCGGATCGCCGAGTGGGACGTGCCCCCCGATCCTGCGGCGGTGTCCCCGGTGCGCAAGGCCTGCTCCCGCCGACTGGTGGACTGGGGCCTGGAGGACATCGCCTTCACCACGGAACTCATCCTCAGCGAGCTGTTGACCAACGCCATCCGCTACGGCTCCGAGCCCATCCGGGTGAGGCTGCTGTACGACCGCAGCCTGGTCTGCGAAGTCTCCGACGGGTCCAGCACCTCCCCGCACCTGCGCCGGGCCGAGGCCACCGACGAGGGCGGCCGCGGTCTGTTCCTCGTCGCGCAGTTCGCCGAGCGCTGGGGCACCCGCTACACCGCCCGCGGCAAGATCATCTGGAGCGAGCAGGCCCTCCACGACGAGACCGCACCGCCCGCGATGGATCTCGCGGAGGCGCTCCTGGCCGGGTGGGACGACGAGGGGTTCTGAGATCCTCCGGCACGGCGGCCCGCGGGGAAGGCGGCGGACACCACCGTCCGGGACTGCGCTGCCGGGGCCGCCGAACGTACGCTGGCTTCGATCAGTACGCGATCGCCCGTTATGGAGCCTTTGTGCCCGCACCCCGTCTCCGGACAGCCTCGCTAGCCGCCTGCCTGGCCCTCACGGCGGCGTCCCTCGGCGCCTGTGCGGGCAAACCCGCCGCCGCGCCCAGAGCACCCGCGGTGGCCATCTCGGCCGCGGACGCCGGCGGCATGGCGGCACTGACCGCAGCGGCGAAGAAGGAGGGCTCGCTCCACGCGATCGCGCTCCCGCGCGACTGGGCCGGCTACGGCGCACTGATCGACGGCTTCGAGAAGAAGTACGGGATCAAGGTCACGGTGGAGGACCCGGAAGGTACCAGCCAGGGCGAGATCAACGCCCTGAAGGAGCACAGGGGCGCAGGCCGGGCCCCCGACGTGGTCGACGTGGGGGACTCGTTCGCGCAGTCCGCGGCCCGGCAGGGCCTGCTCGCGCCGTACGAGGTCGCCGCGTACGACCAGATCCCCGGGAACCAGAAGGACCCGGGGGCCCGCTGGTACGACAACTACGGCGGCTACGTGTCGATCGGCTGCGACGCCAGGCGCGTCAAGACCTGCCCCTCGACCTTCGCCGATCTGCGCAAGCCCGAGTACAAGGGCCAGGTCGCGCTCGACGGCGACCCCACGAATTCCGGCTCCGCCTTCGCCGGGGTGTACGCCGCGGCCCTGGCGAACGGGGGTTCCTTCAACGACATCCAGCCCGGCATCGACTTCTTCGCCGAGCTCCGCAGGAACGGCAACTTCATCCCGGTCGAGTCCTCACCGGCCACGATCACCAAGGGCCGGACCCCGATCAGCATCGACTGGGACTTCCTCAATCTCGGATACGCGGACGAGTTCCGGGAGAAGGGTGCGGACGTCGACTGGCGGACCGCCATCCCCTTCGACGGCAGCTTCGCCGAGTACTACGCCAACGGGGTGAACAAGGATGCCCCGCACCCGGCGGCGGCACGTCTGTGGCAGGAGTACGTCTTCAGCCCGGAGGGCCAGAACCTGCGGCTCGGAGCCTATGCCCGCCCCGTCCTGATGGACGCGATGAGGAAGGACGGCACCCTCGACAAGGCCGCCGCGGACAAACTGCCGACGGTCGAGGGCACGCCGGAGTTTCCGACGGAGGCACAGACGCAGAAGGCGAGGGAGACCGTCAACCGGGGCTGGGCCAAGGCCCTCTCGGGCTGAGGAGACGAACGCGTCGCGCGGCTGCCGCCCTTGCGCACCGCGGTGAGCGTTCGCATCAGACGGACCAAGGGGAAGGAACGCGCGGATCGGGGACGTAGGGGCAGTACGTTCCCGTGCGGATCGTGCGGTCGAGGTGGTCGGCGAGCGGCGGAGAGGCGTCGCGAAGGCGGCCGACGGCCTTGCGCACGGCCTGGGTCACGGCGGCCCTGGCCCGTTCGGAGGCCGCGCCGACCGCCGGTCGCGCCCTCCGAGCCCGACCGCCCTGGCGAGTTCGTCGGTCAGGAAAGCGCGTTCGAGCTCGGTCTGTTCCTGCCTGCCGATGTCGTTGGCGGCACGGGCCTCCTCGACGTCGTCCTCGATCTCGGTGAGCCGTCGGCGGTACATCGCCTTGGCCCGGCCGTCCAGGAGGGGGCCGGGTCGTCGCTGTCGGCGGCGCCCAGGTCGAGGACGTGGAGCTCCCGGCCCGGCGCGGCGAGCAGCCGGGCGAGGCGGTGCATGCCCTTGCTGTCGCGAACGGTCTTGCGCCGGCCCTCGAAGACGGCCCTCCTGTAGTCGCCCTCCCGGACGAACGTGTTCGACTCGGTCGTGTCCCGGGGCGAATCGGCGGCCGCGCACGCGCGGGCGATCCGTTCGAGCTCGGCACGCGCCGCCTCCCGCTCGAGGGCTTCGGCCCGGATGTTCCCCGGGGCGCGCAGGGCGTCCGCGAGCCGGAGCCGGCACTCGGCCGTCTCGTAGGGGGCGCCGATCCCGGTCCGGGCCCGGACGGCTTCGGCGAACGACGCGGCCGCGCCGGCCGCATCGCCCTCGGCGAGCAGCACCTCGCCCGCGCCCGGAGCGCCGATGCGGCGAGCGCGTTGCTTTCGAAGCGGACGGCCACCTCCGCGAGCTCGCGGCCCGCAGCCCGGGCCGTCTCCGGGTCGGCTCCGGCAACGGCGACCCTGAACCTGCGCGTCCGGCAAGGGGGCCCGCCGCAGCCCGGAGGCGGGGGGCAGCTCCTTCGACGGGATCGCCGGCGGCCGCGCCAGCACCGCACGGACCGCGGCGGCCGCGGTCTCCACCTCGCCGCCGGCGAGCCGGACGAGCGAGAGTCCGGGTTCGGGACAGCACCCACACCGCCGGCAGGGGCGCCGCGCGCGCTTCGGCGGCCGCTCCACATGCGCGGCGGCGGGGTTCGGCGCAGGCTGTGAGCGTGGTTGATCTGCCCATGTGCGGAGGCGAGGCCGATGGCTGACCCGGGTACCGAGGGACGGCCGTCGACGGCTCAGCGGCGGGTCCTCGCACCGCTCGCCCTCGCCCAGTTCATCTGCAGCTTCGCCGGCTCGAACATGAACGTGATGATCAACGACATGAGCGAGGACCTCGACACCACCGTGCAGGGCGTGCAGGTCGCGATCACCATCTTCCTGCTGGTCATGGCCGCATTGATGATTCCCGGCGGCAAGCTGACCGACCGCTACGGCCGCAAGCGGTGCTTCCTGGCCGGTCTCGCCGTCTACGGTGTCGGCGCCGTGCTGAGCGCCGTCGCCCCCGGTCTGGGCGTCCTGATCCTCGGCAACTCGATCCTGGAGGGGGTCGGCACGGCCCTGCTCATCCCGCCCGTGTACATCCTCACGACGCTCCTCTTCACGGACATGACCTCCCGGGCCCGCGCGTTCGGGGCCGTCATGGCGCTGGGCGGCATCGGCGCCGCGGCGGGGCCGCTGATCGGCGGGCTCATCACCTCCTGGATCAGCTGGCGGGCCGCCTTCGTGTTCCAGGCCCTGGTGATCGTGTTGATCATCGTGCTGAGCCGTCGCCTCGAAGACCCCCTGCCACCGGATCCGACGCGGTCCTTCGACACCCTCGGAGCCGTTCTCTCGGCCGTCGGTCTCGTACTCGTCGTCATGGGCATCCTGGCCGCCGACAACGACGTCCGGCTGATGATCGCCCTGCTCGTGCTCGGCGCGCTCACGCTGCTCTGGTTCTTCCGCCACGTACGCACCCGCGAGGCCGCCGGCAAGGAACCGCTGCTGTCCACCAGCCTGTTCCGCAACCGCACCTCCAATCTCGGCCTCGTCACCCAGAACGTCCAGTGGCTGCTGCTCATGGGCTCCTCGTTCACGGTGGCGGCCTATCTCCAGGTCGTACGCGGCTACGACGCCATCGAGACCGGCGTCGTCTTCACCGCGGCCACGCTCGGCCTGCTCGCCTCGTCCCTCGCCGCCGAACGCCTCGCGAAACGACGGGCCCAGCGCACGCTCATCACGACGGGGTTCGTCGTCTCGATCGTCGGCGTCGTCGTCCTGATCGCCATGGTCCACAGCTTCGCGAGCGCCTGGGCCTTCGCTCCCGGGCTCCTCCTGCTCGGACTGGGCCTGGGCGTGATGCTGACCCCGTCGGTCAACGTCGTCCAGTCGAGCTTCCCCGAGGCGCAGCAGGGGGAGATCTCCGGCCTGTCCCGCAGCGTGTCCAACCTCGGCTCCTCGCTGGGCACCGCCGTCGCCGGGACGATCCTCGTGGCCGGGCTCAGTACCGGCGCCTACGCCGCCGCGATGATCACCCTCGCCGGCGTCGGGCTCCTTGGACTCGCCGCCGCCGTGTTCCTGCCCCGCACCCCGGCCGCGGCCGACGCTCCGGCCGGGCCGCCCTGACCTGCGGTTCAGGGGTGGTCGTACCAGGAGAGGGCCGCTATGCGCCAGCCCTCGGGGGTGCGGACGAACTGGAGGGTCTTGGTGCCGGAGCCCTCGAAGGGCACGCCGTCCAGGGTCCCGGACTTGCGGTAGCCGCCGAAGCGCGAGGCGACGTCGCCCTGGATCTCGGTGCGTTCGGAGGTCTCCCACTCCGAGAAGCCGACCAGGCGCCCGTCGGCCAGCAGCCGCCGGCGGGGCTCGATGAACCCCTCGACGGTGTAGACCGTGAAGTCCGGGCCGGTCTTGACGATCACCCCGCCGGGGAGGAACAGCCGACGGAGCCGGCCGACATCGGCGGCCCTGCCGTCCCGGTTGTCGAAAGCGCCGAAGAACTCGGCGGTGAGTGCGTCGAGTTCGGACTTCGACCGCGTACGTGACATGCGGGCTCCCCCGGTTCGGCCCCCGGCCGCCTTCCGCGGACCGGGCAGGCCCCCATTGTGGCCAACGCCGGCTCGGCGCGGCTGCGAGCCGTCCAGGACTGCGGGTCCGCGACGGCCTGATCACCGAAGTGCCGTACCCGGCCGGCCCGCGTCTCAGGCCTCGGGCGTGCCGTCGCCCGGGTGTGCCGTCAAGGCCCCTCGTCCTGTGCCGGGGGCGGTCCGGCGTCGGCTATCGAGAGCGCCAGTCCGTCGGTCAGCCATCTGTGAGCCACCGTCATGTTCAGCGTGCGCCCGCCGGTGGTGGCGGTGACCAGGGCCCAATAGCGTTCCAGCCGGGGGTCGAAGCCGGATGACCTCGACACCAGCCCGTGCAGGTACGCGCGGAAGGCGGGAGTGTCCGACTCCCGCCGGGCCCGTGCGTGGGCGGAGACGAAAGCGTTCACCGCGTCCCCGGCGGCGGGCGGCCGACCCCGGGTCACGGCGGCGGCCGTCAGGGCGGCCGCCTCGTCGATCTCCCCGTAGAAGGCCGGGGCGTCCCTCATCTCCTCGTCGTGGTCCTGGGTCCAGCGCGTGAAGTCGGGCGTGGAGATCAGCAGATGGAGCCCGGCGTAGGCCAGGGCCGTGTCCGGGTCGGGATCCTGCGGCGGTCCGGGGGACAGCATGGCGATCATGATGTCGAGCCGGCGCTTGGGCATGGCCGCGGACAACTCGCGGTACCAGTGATCGGTGAGGGTGCGATGAGCCTGCGGGAGCCGCTGGACGCGCGAGAGGATCTCCAGACGCCGGAGCCGTTCCTCGCTCGGGCAGTCGTCCAGGGCCCTGAGCGTGGCTTCGCGCCACCGCAGCTCGGTCAGTCGTTCCTGCACCGTTTCCAGCTCGGTCGACACCAGTTCGCCGAGCGAGCACTCACCGGTGACCACCCGGGTGATGGTCGCGATCGGAGTGTCCAGCGCCCGCAGGCGTCTGATGAGACGGATCCGCTCCCACGCCTCGGGACCGTAGCGCCGGTGACCACCGGTGCTACGGCCGGCCAGCGGCAGCAGACCGCTGTCGGAGTAGTAGCGGAGGGTCTTCACCGGGACCCCCGTTGCGGCCGCGAGCTCACCGATGCTCCACGTGTCGTGCGTCACAGTGCCTTGAACCTCCAGCGCGCGGGAGGTCCTAGCGTAGGGAGCACTGACCGCGCCGGTCGCACCGCCGCCACCGCTCGGGCCCTCGTTCCGGCCCGACAGGCCGCGTGCGACCTCCTCCGGGCCGTCCGGCCAAGAACGGTGGTACGCATGCCCCCGAACACCACAGCACCACGTCCCCACGGAAGAGACAGGCTCCGTGCGGCCCTTCTGGCCTTGCTCGGCACCGTCGTGCTCCTCTCGGCCACCGCCGCACCGGCGGCCGGTGCTCCCGTTGCCGATCCTGTCGTACGGACCGACCACGGCCTGGTACGCGGCGTGTCACACGGCTCGTACGCCACCTTCGACGGCATCCCCTATGCCGCGCCGCCGACGGGGCCGCTGCGCTGGCGCACCCCGGCGCCGGCCGCCACGTGGCACGGGGTCCGGGACGCGGGGACGGCGGCTCAGCGCTGTGTGCAGATGCCGACACCAGGTGCGGGCGCCGTGGTCGGCTCGGAGGACTGCCTCTACCTCAACGTCACGACGCCGGCACCGGCACCGGCACCGAGCCCGGCGGGGCGCAAGCGCCCGGTTCTGGTGTGGCTGCACGGCGGGGCGTTCCTGGGCGGTTCCGGCAGTGACTACAGCACCGGACAACTGGCGGTCCGGGGGGACACGGTCGTCGTCACGGTCAACTACCGGCTGGGCATCTTCGGCTACTTCGGCCATCCCGGGTTGGGCTCCGCCGAGCCGTTCGGCCTCGCGGACCAGCAGGCCGCCCTGCGCTGGGTACGGGCGAACGCGGAGCGCTTCGGCGGTGACCCGGGCAGTGTCACGCTCTTCGGTGAGTCGGCGGGCGCCCTCGGCGTCTGCGCACACCTCACCTCCCCGACGGCCGTCGGACTCTTCCAGCGGGCCGTGCTCCAGAGCGGTTCCTGCCTCATGTCCTTCCCGCGCGGCGCACTCGGGCCGGGGACACCGGCGTACGAGCCGTTCGCCTCGCAGCACGATGTCCAGACGGCCGGTTCGGCAGCCGCCCGAGACCTGGGTTGCACGGCGGGCGGGGCGGAGGAGGCACTGGCGTGCCTGCGCGGGCAGAGCACGGAGCGCCTGGCCACCGCGCAGTTGATGCAGTCCTTCAACCGGCCCGCCTTCGAGAACGCGCTGCTGCCCGTGGCACCGGACCGGGCGTTGGCGTCGGGACGCTTCCAGCGGGTGCCGGTCCTCCAGGGCACCAACCAGGATGAAATGCGGATGTTCGTCGGCCTGACGCTCGCCGCGTTCCCGATCCGCAGCGAGACCGACTACCGCGCCCGTCTGGTGGACGCCTTCGGGCCCGCGGCCCCGGCCGTCGAAGCGCAGTACCCGGCGGCGGGCCACCCCACGCCCGCACTGGCCTGGGCCGCGGTGCTGACCGACCGGTCCCTCACGTGCACCACACTGGCGGCCGGCCGGGCCATCGCCGCTCATGCCCCCGGCCTCCCGCTCTACGGCTACGAGTTCAGCGATCCGGACGCCCCCGTCCTCACCGGCCTGCCGGCGAACCCGGGCTTCCCCTACGGTGCGGCGCACGGCTTCGAGATGCCGTTCCTGTTCTCCTCCTTCCCCACGGAGCGGCCGCTGACCGATGCCCAGCGCGCCCTGTCCGACCGGATGGTCGACTACTGGACCCGCTTCGCGCACACCGGCGACCCGAACACCCCCGACGCCCCGCCCTGGCCCGCCCTCGGCTCTTCGTCATCCCGCGCCCGGTCGGTGCAGTCGCTGGCCTCCGGACCGGGCGGAATCCACCCCGTCGATGCGGGTTCCGCCCACCACTGCCCGTTCTGGGACCGCCTGCCCCGGATCACGGCACCGTGATCCGCCCCGAGCACTTGAAGGCACCGCCTAGCGCAACAGGAGCAGCAGGCCGAGGACCAGGGCCGGCACCACCGGGACCGATGCCAGCACGCCGGCCGTGAGGCGTCGGCGCAGCATCCGGTAGCGGTGTTCGTACGCGGCCCCGAGTTCCTCCCCGCGGGCCACGACGGCGGCCAGCATCTGCCGCTTGAGGCGCAGGTGGTGCTCCGCGAAGAGGCCGGCGATCTCCTGCCGTTCGCCCAGGCCGAGCCAGGTCAGCCGCCCGGCGAAGGCCTGTGCCTCGGTGTGGGCCTCGCGGAGGGCCGCCTGGCTGATCAGGTAGCCCTCCAGGCGTGCCAGGCCGGCCGCGGCCTCCGCCTCCGCCCCACCCGTGTCGTCCATAGTCCGCCGCCGTCCCGTTATCCGGCGCCCGTGGGTCCGGCGGAGTCGTCGCGGGGCGGGGAGAGGGCCTGGTCCTGGTCGACCACGTCGCGCTGGCCCTCGTTCTCCCGGCGCTCCAGTTCCGAGACCTCGAAGTGGTGGAGGTCGAAGGCGGGGGATTCGGAGCGTACGCGGGGCAGGGTGACGAAGTTGTGGCGCGGCGGCGGGCAGGAGGTGGCCCATTCCAGGGAGCGGCCGTAGCCCCAGGGGTCGTCGACGGTGATGCGCGGCGCGTACTTCGCGGTCTTCCACACGTTGTAGAGGAAGGGCAGGGTCGAGCCGCCGAGCAGGAACGCGCCGATGGACGAGACGGTGTTGAGGGTGGTGAAGCCGTCGGCGGTGAGGTAGTCGGCGTAGCGGCGCGGCATGCCTTCGGCGCCCAGCCAGTGCTGGACGAGGAAGGTGAGGTGGAAGCCGGTGAACAGGGTCCAGAAGTGGATCTTCCCGAGGCGTTCGTCGAGCATGGTGCCGGTCATCTTCGGCCACCAGAAGTAGAAGCCGGCGAACGTCGCGAACACCACCGTCCCGAAGACCACGTAGTGGAAGTGGGCGACGACGAAGTAGGTGTCGGTGACGTGGAAGTCCATCGGCGGGGAGGCGAGGATGATGCCGGTCAGACCGCCGAAGAGGAACGTCACCAGGAAGCCGACCGACCACAGCATGGGTGTCTCGAAGGAGATCGAGCCCTTCCACATCGTGCCGATCCAGTTGAAGAACTTCACCCCGGTCGGCACCGCGATCAGGAACGTCATGAAGGAGAAGAACGGCAGCAGCACGGCCTGGGTGGCGAACATGTGGTGGGCCCACACGGTCACCGACAGGCCGGCGATCGCGATGGTCGCCCCGATCAGGCCGAGGTAGCCGAACACCGGCTTGCGTGAGAAGACCGGGAGGATCTCGGTGATGATCCCGAAGAACGGCAGCGCGATGATGTAGACCTCCGGGTGCCCGAAGAACCAGAACAGGTGCTGCCACAGGATGGGTCCGCCGTTGGACGGGTCGAAGACGTGCGCACCGAACTTGCGGTCCGCCTCCAGTACCAGCAGCGCCGCCGCCAGCACCGGGAACGCGAACAGGACCAGGACCGAGGTCAGCAGGATGTTCCAGGTGAAGATCGGCATCCGGAACATCGTCATCCCGGGCGAGCGCATGCAGATGATCGTGGTGACGAAGTTGACGGCGCCCAGGATCGTCCCGAAACCCGACATCGCCAGCCCCATGATCCACATGTCGCCGCCGATGTACGGGGTCCGCTCCACACTGCTCAGCGGCGTGTAGGCGGTCCAGCCGAAGTCGGCCGTCCCCTGCGGCGTCAGCAGACTCGCCACGACGATGAGGCCGCCGAAGAAGAACAGCCAGAACGAGAGCATGTTCAGCCGGGGGAACGCCACGTCCGGCGCGCCGATCTGCAGCGGCATGACCGCATTGGCGAACCCGGCGAAGGTCGGTGTCGCGAAGAACAGCAGCATGATCGTGCCGTGCAGGGTGAAGATCTGGTTGTACTGCTCGTTGGTGACGATCTGCATCCCCGGCCGGGCCAGCTCCGCCCGCAGCACCAGGGCCAGGATCCCGCCGAACACGAAGAAGACGAACGAGGCGATCAAGTACAGGTGCCCGATCGTCTTGTGGTCCGTCGTCGACAACCAGGCCACCACCACCCGTCCCGCGGATCTCCGCGGCCCGGGAACGGTCGCGATCGGCTCGGTGACAGCGGTCATCTGGTCCCCTGGGCGTCGGACGGCGGCGGGCTCGCTCGCGCGCGGGCGACCGGCTCCGGCCGCCGCACGCCCCTCCTGTCTACTGCCACCGTCCGCACGAGGCCGTACGACGGGCACGCGCGTACGGGTGAAGGTGGGTTCGCGCCCCTGCGCCGGCCGTCTCAGCCCGGCTTCCCGCCGCCCAGCACGTGGCGGCGCATCAGACGGGTGATGTCCTTGGCGGTGACAATGCCCACCAGACGGCCTTCGTCCACCACGAGGAGGCGGGGGCCCGTGGCCGTGCCGAGCCGGTCCAGGGCCTCGGTCAGGAGGTCGCCGGGGGCGGCGACCGCGCACCGCGACAGCGGGGTGGCCACGTCGCGCACCTGCACGGTGTCCCGCAGCGGGCCCTGGACCGCGGCCAGCCTGCGCAGTTCGACGATGCCGCTGGGCCGGCCGTCGAAGTCGAGCAGCGGTACGGCGGAGTGGTGGGACGGGAGGGCCACCTCGTCGATGAAGCGGCGTACGGTCAGCCAGTCGGCGCCGGTGGTGACCGGGCTGGTCATCGCGTCGGTGACGCGGACGCCTCGCAGGGCCGTGCCCATGACGGCGCGTTGCCGTTCCGCGCCCGCGACGACCATGACGAACAGGCCGGTGAACACGAGCCACAGCCCGCCGGAGGAGCCGCGCAGCAGCGAGACCCAGCCGACGCCCATGAGCAGGACGCCCAGTACCTGGCCGCTGCGGGACGCCGCCCGCTCGGCGCGATCGCGGTCCCCGGTCCGCCACCACAGCAGTGCCTGGACCACCCGGCCGCCGTCCAGTGGAGCGGCGGGCAGCAGGTTGAACACCCCGAGGGCCAGGTTGACCCAGCCCAGCCACCCGAGGACCGCGCCTGGCACCGCCCAGCCCAGGAGCCGGTCCAGGCCGATGCCGGCTCCGAGGGCGGTCCCGCCGATGAGCAGGCTGGTGAGCGGCCCGCTGACGGCGACCGCGAAGGCCGCCGAGGCGCTCTGCGGGCGGCCCATGCGGGTCATCCCGCCGAGGGCCCACAGCGTCACGTCCTGTACGGAGATCTTCTTGCGGCGGGCCATCGCGGCGTGCGCCGCCTCGTGCAGCAGCAGGCTGGCCATCAGGAGCAGTGCCCCGACGGCGCTGGCGAGGGTGTACACCGCGTTCGAGCGGCCCGGGGTCCACAGGGGGAGGGTCTGGCGGCCGAGGCCGTACGCGAGGAAGACCGCCAGCAGCGGCACGCTCCAGTGCATGCGCAGCGGTACGCCCACCACGCGTCCCACGGCGACCGAGCCGTTCATGGCCTCTCCCGGCGGCCCGGCGGCCGGTCCACCCGGGCCGCACCGCGCGACCCGTACCCCGCGGACCGGACGGCCGGGGCCTCACCTCCAGTGTCCCTCTCGGTGTTCCGCCGGGCCTCTAGCCCGGCGGAGCGTGCTCGGGGCCGGGCGGAGCCCCCTCGTGGGAGGCGGCCCCCTGACCCGGGCCCATGGTTCCGGACTCCATGCCCGGCTCCATGTGGCCCGGCTCCATGTGGCCCGGCTCCATGGCACCGGGGTCCCCGTGGGCGGCGCCGTGGGAGTCGCCGGTCTCCACCTTCCCGCCCAGGCGCTCGCGCAGCGGCGCCAGCGCTTCGGCGGAGGCGGCGGTGACCACCCACCGGTCCCCGACGAGGTAGGTACCGCCGTACTCGCGGGACTGCGCCAGCCACGCGCGCTGCCCTTCGTCGGCGGTGAAGGTCGCGATCCGGAACCCGGCGGCCCCCGCCCCGCACGCCCCTTCCCGCAGTTCCTCGGCATCGACGGTGATCTCGGCGGTGCAGCCGAGGGCCGCCGCCAGGTCCTGGACGGTGACGCGGCCCGCCGCAGGGGGCGCGGCGGCGGCGTGGGCCTTCGCGTGTCCGGTACCGCACCCGCCGCACAGCAGGGAGGCGAGCAGCACGGCCAGGCACGGCGCCAGGTGGCGGGCGGTGATACGGGGTGATTGCGGCATGTCTCCCTCGCAGGGGTTCGGGGCAAGGGGGCTACTGGCCTGCGGGGACCTTCTTGCCGGCGTCGTCGACGGCGAACCAGAGGCCCTGCTTGTTGTGTCCGTTGGTCTGGCCGGGCTGGGTGTCGCCGGTGAACAGGTAGACGGGCCAGCAGTCGATCGTCAGTTGCTCGGTGCCGTCCGGGCGCTTCACCGATCCGACCAGCTTCGCGGCGATCCCGGACACCTTCGTCTTGTCCACCGGCAGGGCGGGCTTCCAGGTGTTCAGGCAGGCGTCGAGGCAGCCGAATTTCATCGGCCAGGCGCTGTCCTTGTTGAACCGGTAAAGGGTGCGCCCCTGGCCGTCCACGATGATCTTCCCGAGTTTCGCGTCGGTGGCGACGGAGAGTTCGGTACCGGATTTGGCGTTCATGTCGCCCATTCCGCTTCCCGAACCGCCGCCCATTCCCGCTCCCATTCCTCCGGTGGCGGGCGTCCCGGGTTTTTGGCCGCCCTTCTGGTCGACGGCCTTCTTCCCGTCGGCGGCCAGCGCGTGCCAGGTTCCGCCGACGCCCTCGCCCGCGGCCTCGCCGGCCTGGGTGTCCTTGGCGTAGCGGTACACGGGCCAGCCGCCGAGCGTCAGCTGCTTGCTCCCGTCGGCGCGGGTGACCTCGCCGAGCATGGCGGCGTCGATGCCCGCGGCTGCCGAGGCGTCCGCCGCCGGGACGGGCGGCCAGGCGGTGGCGCAGTCGCCGGAGCAGTTCGAGGTGGGGGGCTTGGCGGTGTCCTTGTCGAACCGGTAGAGGGTCATACCGGCGCTGTCGGTGACCACGCTGCCGACGTTCGCGATGTCCCGCACGGCGAGCTGGCCGGCCCGGGCCGGCGTGCCGGCCGCCGCATCGCCGCCGTAGCCGGAGCCCGCTCCGGCGGCCGGGTCCGCCCCCGATCCGCCGGAGCCGTATGCGGTGCCGTATCCGCTTCCGATGGCCTTGCTGTCCCCGACCGGCTGTACGGAGTTTCCCGCGCGGCCGGCGTTCGACCCGCCGCTCCCGCATCCGGCGGCGAGTATCAGTACCGCCATCACCGATCCGGCTGCGGCCGCCCCACGACGCTTGTTGTTCACGGTTGCTCACTCCCTGCGTTTCCATTCGGTGGTTCTTCTTCCTGGGTCATTCATAAGGCCTGGGAAGCCCACCGAATTCGAATGGACGGGAATTTGTCAGATCGCGCCAAAGGCTGAACTGGGGCCGGCCGCGGCCGTTCACGGCTTTCGGGACGGGCCCTTTCCCGGCTGCCCGCTCATTCCTGGATGCGCAGTGCCAGCGCCGGGCACCGGCGGACCGCGCGCAGCGCCTTGGGCCGCAGCCGTCCGGGGACCGGCATGACGCCCTGGGCCGGGTAGCCGTCGGGGTCCAGCCGGACGATGTCGGGCAGCAGGTCGACGCAGAGGCCGTGGCCCTTGCACAGCGTCCAGTCCACGACGAGGCGTTCGGGGCTCTCGTCGGCCGGCAGGGGCAGCGCGCCCAGGGCCCGGCGCCCGCAGCCGCTGCCGAGCGCGTGGTCGCGGAACTCGTCGGGGAACACCGCGAGCGCGGAGGCCACGAAGGCGGAGGTGCCGTCGGGGTGGCTGCACGCGCCGCGGCCGAGCACCGAGCGCATCCGCGCCTGGACGGCTTCGAGGGCCGGGCGTCCGCCGCCGCCGACGAGGGCGTCCACCGCGTCGGCGAGCGAGGGCAGTCCGCGTGCGCATGGCCCGCACTGCCCGGCGGACTCGTCCGCCATCCAGCGGGTGACGCGGGCGACTTCCCCGGCGGGGCAGGTGTCGTGGGGCAGTGGCAGCACGGCGCCCGCCCCGAGGACGGCGTCGAGCGAGGCGAGCGAACGGCGGGAGAGCGCTGCGGAGCGGGCGGCGGCCGGACCCAGCCAGCGGCCGTGGTAGCCGCCGACCAGGACGCCCTGGCCGGGTTCGGATCCGCAGAGGTCCAGGACGTACGCCAGGGACGTCCCGGTCGGCACTTCGACGACCGTGGCTCCCCCGACGGTCAGCATGACGGTGCCGGGCTCGTCGTCGAGGCCCGCCATCCGGTACTCGGCGGTTCCGAGCCGCGCGGCGACGGCGAGCTGGGCGTAGGTCTCGGTGTTGGACAGCAGGGTCGGCAGCCCGCCCAGGCCCCGGTCGCTGGTCCGCACCTTCTGCCCGGACGGCAGCGCGGGGCCGCCCTCGATGCCGTTGATCAGGGCGGTGCCCTCCCCCGTGACGAAGCGTTCGGGGAGCCGGGCCACGCGGATCCGGCGGTCCGCGGGGTCGCGCTCGGCGACGGCGGCGCGCAGCGAGCCCTCCACGTCGTCCCGGGTGACGCCGACGACCACCTCCTCGGCGCCGAGCGCGTCGGCGGCCAGCAGCGCACCGTCGAGCACCAGGTGCGGGACGTGCAGCAGCAGGGCGGTGTCCTTGAGGCAACTGGGCTCGCCCTCGCTGCCGTTGACCACGACGGCGGTCCGGCCGTCGCGGCCCCGGGCGGAGCGGATGACGGCGCGGAGTTTGCGGGCGAAGGGGAATCCCGCTCCGCCGCGCCCCTTGAGGTCCACGCTCTCGGCCAGGTTCGCCAGTTCCTCGGCGGGATAGCGGGGCAGGGCCCCGTGCACGGCCAGGTGTGCGGCGAGGTCGAGGCGGGCGGCCAGGTCGAGCCCCGCCAGCAGCCGGGGGCTGCCGACGCAGCCGAGGGCGGGGCGGGACACGCCGGTCACTGGCGCCCCCGCGCCCCGCCGAGCGGTTCACCGGGGCGGTCGGCCACGCCGAGCCTGCTCGGTATGAACACCGCGGGATACGGCTGCGTGCCGTACGGCGGCGGCTGGTACGGCGGCGCGGCGGGCGGCGGCGGTCCGTACGGCGGCGCGGGGTCCGGCTGTCCGGCGTACGGC